>JAGWRB010000209.1 GCA_028876725.1 Gemmatimonadota bacterium | reverse complement strand
GGAGAAGAACGCCTCTTCGGCGGTCACCATGTTGCGCAGGTCGGACTTCATGGCGGTGACGTACGCCTTGTCCTTGGTATTGGCGAACTTCGGAATGGCGATCGCGGCCAGGATGCCGATGATGACGACCACGATCAGCAGCTCGATGAGGGTGAAGCCCTTGCGGTTGCTCAACATGTTCCCTTCCCATGGTGTGAGGAGACGACACGGGGGGCGTGCCGCGTTCGAGGGGTCCATTAGTGCACGGGCGGTGCCAGCCAGGGCCGAGACGCCGACGCTCCCGACCCACAACGAGTTAGGAGGGCGCACTAAGAGAGTGTAAGTATCGCCGCCATTGTGAGTTGCACGATGCGCCGCGATCTGCGGCGCCCCGCCGGCCGCGTCAGCCCGGGGCCAGCCGGTCGGCCACCACCTCGGCGATGTCCACGACGCGGGCGTCGGCCTCGCGCGATTTGACGCTGTCCGCCATCATCGTCATGCAGAACGGGCACGCCACGGCGATCGTATCGGCGCCGGTCGCGAGCAACTCCTCGGTGCGCTCGGCGTTGATCCGCTTGCCCGTGCGCTCCTCCATCCACATGCGGCCGCCGCCGGCGCCGCAGCACAGCCCGCGGTCGCGGGACCGTTCCGGCTCGACGAGCTTGGCGATGGGCAGGGCGCGGCGGATCGTCTCCCGCGGCGCGTCGTACACGTCGTTGTAGCGCCCCAGGTAGCAGGAGTCGTGGTAGGCCACGGTGAGCGCCTGCCCCTCCTCGGTCTGCAGCGGGACGCGCCCCTCCTCCAGCAGCCGCTCGATGAACGTCGAGTGGTGGATCACCTCGTACATCCCGCCGAGCTGGGGAAACTCGTTCCCGAGCTGGTGGAAGCAGTGCGGGCAGGCGGTGACGATCGTGCGCACCTGGTACCGGTCGAGCGTCTCGATCGCGTTCCGGGCCAGCATCTGGTAGAGGTATTCGTTGCCCATGCGGCGCGCCGGGTCGCCGTGGCAGCTCTCCTCCTGGCCGAGGATGGCGAAGTCGATGCCGCACGCCTTGAGGATGCGCGCGAACGCGACCGTGGTCTTCTTGGCGCGGTCGTCGAACGATCCCATGCAGCCCACCCAGTACAGCACCTGCGGGCGGCGGCCGGCGGCGAACGCCTCGGCCATGGTCGGAATGTCGAGTCCCTCGGCCCACTTGCCGCGGTCGGCGGGGCTGAACGCCCACGGCGACCCGTTCCGCTCCATCGACTCGAACGCCGGCTGCAGCTCCTCGGGGAAGCGTGACTCCGACAGGACGAGATAGCGGCGCATCTCGTTGATGATCTCGAGCTGATCGATGGACACCGGACATTCCTGCACGCACGCACGGCAGCTCGTGCAGGCCCACAATTCGTCTTCGGTGATATAGTCGTCGAGGAGATGGCGCTCGTCGACCGCCGTCGCCGCATGCTCCTGGACCAGCGGCAGCCCGCCCACCGACTCCATGAGGCGCTGGCGGGTATTGATCACCACCTTGCGCGGACTCAGCGGCTTGCCGGTAATGTTGGCCGGGCACGCGGCGGTGCACCGCCCGCACTCGGTGCACGAGTAGCCGTCGAGCAGGTTCTTCCACGTGAGCTGAGCCACGTCGTTCGCGCCGAACTGCTCGACATCGGCCTCGAGGTCCATCGCCTTCATCACGCCCTTCTGTCCCGGACCGCTCGTGTTCGAGAAGAACACGTTGAACAGCGACGTCACCACGTGCAGGTGCTTGGAATACGGAAGGTAGTTCAGGAAGAACAGCACGAGCAGCACGTGCAGCCACCAGCTGGTGTGCGCCACCGACGCCGCGGTGGCCGGCGCCACGCCGGCGAGCAGCGCGGCCAGCGGGCGCGAGACGAACTTCTCCGGGCCCAGCGCCCCCGGGTTCGCGGCGCCGTCGAACGCGAACATGGCCAGCAGCGTCACCATGAGCCCGCCGATCATGCCAAGAATGAAATACGCGTCGCCGTGGTGCGTCTTGTCGCCGTCGAGGCGGCGGGGATGGAGCACCAGCCGCCGGAAGAACGCGAACGCCACCGCGGCCAGCACGAGCGCGGCGAACGCGTCCTGCGACGCCGAGTACGCCAGGTACACCGGCCGCGGGAGGAACCGCGCGTAGGTGAAGCCGGGGACGATGCCCTGGACGATCAGCTCGACCGTGCCCGCGGTGAGGACGAGAAAGCCCCAGAAGATCCCTGCGTGCATGGGACCGGCCACGGGATCGCGCAGAATCTTGGCCTGCGCGATGCCGATGCGCAGCACGTTCCACAGCCGCCGCGCGGGGTGGTCGAGCCGGTGGTCGTCGCGGCCGCGGCGCAGATACTGCACCAATCGCTGCACGTTGAGCGAGAAGAATCCCGCCGCCACGATCAGCACGAACACGAAGAGCACGCGTTCCGCGGACATATCCGACGCTCCACCAGGCGTGAAAAAAGAAAGGCCCGCGGGGAAGCTAGTCCGCCGCGGGCCTCGAATACAAGAACGAAATTCCCCGCGCGGTCAGTGCGCCTGCTTCGCGGCCCGCACCGCGGCCGTGAGCGCCGGCACGATCTCCAGCGCGTCGCCCACGATCCCGTAGTCGGCCACCTTGAAGATCGGCGCTTCGGCATCCTTGTTGATCGCGACGATGGTCTTCGACGTGCGCATCCCGGCCAGATGCTGGATCGCGCCGGAAATGCCCACGGCCACGTACAGATCGGGACTCACCAGACGACCCGTCTGCCCGATCTGATCGCTGTGCGGACGCCAGCCGTCGTCCGTCACCGCGCGCGTCGCGCCCACCGCCGCGTTGCCGAACGCCGCCGCGAGATCCTCGACGAGCTTGAAGTTCGCGGCCTCCTTGAGCCCGCGGCCGCCGGAGATGATTACCGGCGCCTCGCCCAGATCCAGCTTCGCGCCGCCGCTCGCCACCACTTCGGTCACCTTCACGCGCGACGCCGCCGGATCCGCCGCCGGCGCGATGGCCTCGGCCGACAGCGCCTTCGCGTTCGCCGCCGGCGTCACCGCGCTCGGACGCACGCTCACCACCACGGGTGCCGGACCCGCCTTGAGCGTGGCGATCACCTTGCCGGTGTACGTGGGGTGCGTCGCCGTCACCGCGCTGTCCGCCAGGCGCACCGTCAGGCAGTCGGACAGCAGCGGCGCGTTGAGCTTGGCCGACACACGCGGCGCCAGATCCCTGCCCTGCGCCGAGGCGCTCAGCATGACCACCGTGAACCCCGCCGCGCGCGCCGCGATCGTCGCAGCCATCGACTCGGCATCCGCCTTGTCGTACGCCGCGTGCTCGCACACCAGCACCTTGTCGGCGCCGTGCTGCGCCAGCGGCTCCACCTTCGCGGCCGTGCCCGGAGGGCCGAACACCAGCGCGTGCACTTCACCGCCGCCGGAGCCGTCGGCCAGCGCTCGCGCGGCCGTCACGGCCTCGAGCGCCACCTTGCGCAGCGCGCCGCCGCGCGTCTCCGCTACTGCGAGTATGTTCGGCATCAGAGCACCTTCGCTTCGGTCTGGAGGAGGCGGACGAGTTCGGGCACCGCGTCGGGGCCCGTGCCGATGATGCGTCCGGGGGGCCGCTCCGCAGGGAGCTCCATCTTCTCGACGATGACCCGCACCTCGCCGAGCTGCGCGCCCTTGACCTCGAGCGGCTTCTTCTTGGCGGCCATGATGCCCTTGAGCGACGGATAGCGCGGCCGCGCGATCCCTTCATCGATGGTCACCACCGCCGGCAGCGGGAACTCGAGCATCTCGGCGGCGCCTTCGAGTTCACGCCGCGCCACGGCCTTGCTCCCGCTGATCTCGAGCTTCGACGCCGCGGTCAGGCACGGCAGCCCGAGCAGCTCGGCCACCATGGTCCCCGCGCCGCCCGTCATCGCGTCGAGCGAGTGCTTGCCGAAGAGGATCAGCTCGTAGCCGCCATCCTTCAATTCGGCGGCCAGCGCCTTGGCGATGGCCAGCGAGTCGGCCGGCACGCTGTCGGCCTTGAGCTGCACACCCTTGTCGGCGCCCATGCTGAGCGCCTTGCGAATCGTCTCCTGGACCACGTCGGGGCCCAGGCAAATCACGGTCGTCTCGCCCGAGCCGGCCTTCTCGTTGATCTGGAGGGCCACCTCCACGGCGTAGGCGTCGAAGTCGCTGATGTCGAACTTGAGCCCGGTTTCGTCGATCGACACGCCGTTGGCGGCGATCTTGAAGCGCGATTCCATGTCCGGAACGCGCTTGATGCAGACGGCGATCTTCACGGTCCGTCCCCGTATGTGAAAAGATTCACATAGAAGATAGCAAGGAGCCCGGACCGTTCAAGTTGAACGCGCCACCTCACCGCGGACGGTTCACCGCCCGCGGCTCACCGCTTCGTCCAGCTCGCGCGCAGCGCGCTCGTCGACGGACACGACGTCGACACCGACGTGGTGATCGTCTCCGTGAACATCACCGAGAGCTTGGAATTCGACTGCAGGGTGGCCGTGAGCGTGTCGACGCCCGCCGTATTCGGGAGCTGATAGTTCGCCGCCGAATACCCGAGGGAATCGGTCGCCAGCGTGGCCGAGTTGTGGCTCCCCGGTCCGCCCACCTGTGCCCACACCACCGATGCGTTCGCCACCCCGTTGCCGAACAGGTCGGTGGCGCGCACCACCAGCGGATTCTTCAACGTCGCGCACGCCGTGTCGGACTGCGCGTCGCCGGCAATCTTGGTCAGCGCCGTCGGCTGGCCGGCGATCGCCGTTTCGGTCACCGATGCGGAGAGCGTTCCGGCGCTGGCCGCGAAGACCTGCGCTCCGAGCACTGAGCCCAGCGTCATGCTCGTGGACGCAGTGCCGGTGGCGTCGGTGACGGCCGCTCGCGGTGACACGCTCGCGCCGAGCGCGGACGCCGAGAAGGTCACGTTCAGCCCCGCAACCGGATTGCCCAGCACGTCGGACGCGCGCACGGAGAACTTCGTGGGCAGCACCACGCCCACAACCCCGCTCTGCGCGTCCCCGGCGGTGGCGACGAGCTTGGCCACGCCGCGCGCGAGCGCGGTGGCGGTGAACAGTACGCTGGCCTTGGTACCGGCGAGCGTGGCCTCCACGGTGTCCACGCGGGCGATACGGCTCAGGGTGTAGACCGCCTGCGCGAGCCCGTTCGCATCGGTCACGCTGCTCGCCGCGGCGAGCGACCCCGAACCGCCGAGCACTGCCCACGCGACGGTCGCGCCGGCCACCGCGTTCCCCTTCTGGTCGGTGGCCTTCACCACGAACGGATTGAGCGCCAATCCGGCGCTGTCGGCCTGGGCGTTGCCCGAGACGAGCGCGAGGAGCGCCGCAGAGCCGGCGGTGGCAGTGGCCTTCACGCTCGCGCTGGCCTTTCCGGCCGTCGCCGTGAACGTGTACGTGCCGGGCGTCCCGCCGAGGGTGATGGTGGTCGACGCTTCGCCGCTGGCATCGGTGACCGCGCTCGGCGGATTGACCAGCGCGGTGGTGCTGCTCGCGGCGAATTGCACGGCGGCGTTGGACACGGGATTTCCGAGCGCGTCCTGTGCCTGCACCACGAACTTGGTGCCCAGCACCGCGCCCACGATGCCCGACTGTCCGTCACCGGCGATCACCACGAGCTTCGCCGCGCCGCGCTGGAAGGCGCTCGCGGTGAAGATCACGTTCGCCGACGTGCCGGCGAGCGTGGCGCGCACGCTGTCGGTGCGGCTCGTCTTGCTGAGCGTATAGGTCACGCTGGCCAGGCCCGACGCGTCGGTGGTGGAACTCGCCGACGAGAGTGATCCGGTGCCGCCGATCACCGCCCACGAGACCGTGGCGCCCGGCGCGGCGTTGCCGTATGCGTCGGTGACCTTGACCACGAACGGTTTGAGCGCGGTGCCCACGCTGTCGGCCTGCCCGTCGCCGCTCGACTTCGCGATCGCCGTCGCGACGGCGGTCGCCGTGGCGCCGATCGCCGCCGGCGCCAGCCCGGGCGCCGTGGCGTTGAACTGCTGCGGTCCGGTGACGGTCCCGAGAGTGATCTGCACGGACGCGCGCCCCGAGGCGTCGGTGACGGCCGACTGCGGTTGCACCGAGCCGCCGCTGGTGCCGGCGTCGAAGTGAACCGTCACGCCGGCCACCGCGCCGTCCACGCCGTCGGACTCGATCACCACCGGCTGTGGGAGCGTGGAGCCCGCGGGCGCCGATTGGCCGGCGCCGCTCACCACCGTGAGCTTGATGGCCGCCGGCCGCAGCGTGACGTGCACGGTATCGGCGACGCCGCTCCACGTGGTGGCGATCACGCTCGCCGTGCCGCGCCGCCCGGCGCCGCTGAACAGTCCGTTCGTCGAGACGCTGCCCAGCGTGTTGTCGCCCACGGTCCAGACGATGGGCACCGCGGACATTGCGCTCCCGTTGTGATCGAACACCGAGGCCGCGTACGGCACGCTCCCGTTGGCAGGGATCGACGTGTCCGCCGGCGCGACGGCCACGCGGGCCGCCCCCGCGCCGGGCCCCACGTACTGCACGTACACCACCGACGTCGCATTCTTGTTTCGCCCGGGCTTCGCGACGATGTCCTGCGCCCCGTGATAGAGCACGGTGCCGCTTTCGAGCAGATCGATCGTCGCCGAGAGGTGGTCCTCGTTCGACGCGAGGGGCACCTTGAGCGACACGGCCACCGAATCCGCGCCCGGCGCCACCGAAACGATGGTATCCACCAGCGCCACGGTGCTCGGCGGACGCGTGATGACGATGTGCATTTGCGTGATGCTCACCGCCGCGTCGAACACGGCGCGCTGGAACGCCGGCGCAAGATTCCGCGAGGCGACGCCGTGGGTGGCGGCCGGCGCGAAGTCGCCGCAGGCCGCGAGGGTCCATGCCGCAACGCCGGCGGCAAGGACGCGAGAGAATTGGCTACGCGCGCGCGATGCGGGAAGCGGCACGCCGGCTCCATTGAGAATCTGTGAAGCCGCGGACCGCGGCCAGTGCGCACATCATCGCGGTCGGGAGCGCGCCCTGTCAAGAGCGGGCGCGCCCCCCGCCGCGGTCACTTGAACGCGTTCAGCCCCGTGACGGCCTGGCCGAGGATGAGCGAGTGCACGTCGTGGGTGCCCTCGTAGGTGTACACGCTCTCGAGGTTGGCCATATGCCGCATCGAGGCGTACTCCGCCAGAATACCGTTCGCCCCGAGCAGGCGCCGCGCTTCACGGGCAATGTCGGTGGCCATGCTCACGTTGTTCCGCTTGGCCAGCGACACCTGCTGCGGCGTGTACGTGCCGGCGTCCTTGAGGCGCCCCAGGTGCAGTGACACGAGCTGCGCCTTCACGATCTCGGTGAGCATGTCGGCCAGCCGCTGCTGCTGGATCTGGAACCCCGCGATCGGCTTGTCGAACATCACGCGGTTGCGCGCGTAGCTCAGCGCCTCTTCGTAACAGGCCATGGCGGCGCCCACGGCGCCCCACGAAATGCCGTAGCGCGCCTGCGTGAGACACATGAGCGGACTCTTGAGCCCACCGGACCCGGGCAGCATCGCGTCGGCCGGCAGGTGCACGTCCTGGAATACGAGCTCGCTCGTGTCGCTCGCGCGGAGCGAGAGCTTCCCCTTCTGATCCTTGGACGTGAACCCCGGCGTGCCGCGCGGCACGATGAACCCGCGGATGGACTTGTCGCTCTTGTCGCCGTTGGTCTTGGCCCACACCACCGCGATGTGCGCGGTGGATCCGTTGGTGATCCACATCTTGGCGCCGTTCAGCACCCACGTGCCGTCGGCCTGCTGCCGCGCCATGGTGATCATGCCGCTGGGATTCGACCCGTAATCGGGCTCGGTGAGCCCGAAGCAGCCGATGATCTCGCCCGACGCCATCCTGGGCAGATACGTCCGCTTCTGCTCTTCGCTCCCGAACGCGAAGATGGGATACATGGCCAGCGCGCCCTGTACCGACGCGAAGGAGCGCACCCCCGAGTCGCCGCGCTCCAACTCCTGCATGATGAGCCCGTACGCCACGTTGTTCAGCCCGGCGCACCCGTACTCCTCGGGCAGATTGGCGCCGAATACCCCGAGCGTTCCCATCTCGGGCACGAGGTCAAGCGGGAAACGGCCGTCGATGTAATGCTGCCCGATGATGGGGAGCACGCGCTCGTCCACGAATTGGCGAACGCTGTCGCGCACGGCGCGCTCGTCTTCGGAGAGCGCGCTGTCGATGTCGAAGAAGTCCATGGTCATGCGTGGAATCTACTCGGCGGCCGGTGCCGCGGGGCGCCGGGGAGCCAGGGCGGTGCCGAGCAGAGCGCCCGCCCACCCGGTGAGCAGAGGAAACACGAGCTCGGCCAGCCAGAGGGCCCATCCCGGGACCTGAATCGCTGCCGCCAGCCGCGTGGCGAACGTGAGCGTGGGAAGCCCCGTGAGCGCGGGCACGAGGAGCAGCGCCGCCCAGGCCGCGGCGGCGGCAACTCCCGCGTGCAACGCCGGCCGTCGCGAGTGACCCGCCAGCGCGCCCCACACGAGGCCAACCACGGGGACGGCCATCCAGCCGAAGGCGTACGTCCCGAGCGCGAACGCGAGGGCGAGCAGCCCCACCCGAAGCAGTGTGCGGCTCATCGACGCGCCTCCGGAGCGAGCGTCAGCGTGGCGCGAACGCGATTTGCCGGCAGCGCCGCGGTGTCGCCGGGCACGAGCGCGGGGCTCAGCTTGCCCGCCAGCCACTGGGGAATGCGGTCTTCGTACTCGGGACTCGCGGGATTTCCGCTCTGCCCCCCGGGGTACGTATCCCACGCTTTCACGTGCGGCCCGAGGTCGACGACCAGGCGCCAGCTCGGCCCCGCCCCGCCGCCGCCCGGCGCGGGATTCAGCGTGCCGCGCCCGCCGTCGGTCACGAGGCCGAGCGCCGAGAACCCGGGCAGACGCAGCAGATGCCGGATGTTCACTTTCGCGATCTGGTCCCACGTCCAGCCGTTGGCGGCGGGATCGCCGTACCGGGCAGCGAGCGTGTCGTAGGCCGCCGCAAGCGCGTGCGCGACGACCTTGTCGCGCGTCTCGACGACATTCGGCGTGCGACGATCGTCCCACCACGTGCTCTGCGGCTGGTTCAGCAGCTCCAGCATCACCTCGTCCGACGGTGTCGCCACGCGGTGCCCCTGGGCGTCGTCGAGCTCGTCCCAGGTGAAGTCCCGCAAATCCTGCATGGCCTGTTCGAATAGCGCGGCGCCGCCGTTGTCGCGCGTGTAGTTCTCGTTCCAGCGGCTGAGTATCCGCACCGCCGACTGCAGCGCGGGGGTGGCGTACGCGCCTCCCGTGGGCGACTCGGCGGCCGCCACGAAGAATGGCAGGAACTGCCGGGCGCGCACGCTGAGCGGACTCACTTGATAGCCGCGCATGTCGTCGACGGTGACTTTGGCATTGCCGCGCAGGAGCTGATTGATGTCCAGCGCGCGCCACGGATCGTAGGCCCGCTCGTCGCCGAGGTAGGCGTACTGCGCGTGTGGCGCTTCGGGCTGCTGATTGGCCGATGCGAGAAAGCCCTGCGCCGGATCGACCGACTGGGGGTAGTGATCCACCGGCCAGTAGCCGCGCCAGTCGTTGCTGCTTCGGGACCCGTCGAAGATTTCGAGGCCGTTCGTGCCCGGCGGCCGCAGCGGAAAATGTCCGGTGGAGCGAATGGCGATCGTGCCGTGGCGGTCGGCCACGAGCATGTTCTGCGCCGGCACGAAGAAGCTCCTCGCCATGACGTCCAGGAATTCCCGCGCCGTGGACGCGTGGGCGGCGTCGTACAGGGCCCGCACCTCGTGCGACGGCTCGAGCAGCGTCCACCGCATGGACACCCATTCGCCGAAGCGGTGCATGAGCGGACCGCGATACGTGTACCGCACCGTGTCGGTGGCCAGCACCTCCCCGTGCTTGCCGCGGTAGACCACCACGCGCCGCTCCAGGGGACGCCACGTGCCGTCCACCTCGTAGCGCGTGGGGTTCGCGGGATCGTTAACTGTTTCCTTATAAAAATCCAGGACATCGGCGCCCGTGTTGGTGAAGCCCCACGCCACGTCGCGATTGAATCCGAGCACGATGCCCGGCAGCCCCGGAATGGTGACCCCGTACACGTCGAGCTTCCCCGGCACCACGAGCTGCGCCTCGTACCAGATGCTCGGCAGCGTCAGGTCGAGGTGCGGATCGTTGGCCAGCAGGGCGTGGCCGTCGGCGGAACGCGCCGGCCCCACCGCCCAGTTGTTGCTCGCGAAGTGCTGCCGGTCGGCGCCCGCCGCCTCGCCGGGCGGTCTCAGTCCGCGAAACAGCGAGGCGAGCTGCGCCGCTGCGGTGTCGGGGCGCCCGGGCGCGGGCAGCGCCCGGAACGCAAAGCTCGGCACCGGCGGGCCGGCGGGCTGGATCGGCTGCTGGATGGGCGCGTCGATGGGAAAGAGCGCGTCGGCGGCGGAATCCCCCACCAGGGCGCGGGCCGCCAGTCGGGCGGTCTCGTCGGGGATGTACGACAGCGTGAATCCCATCCGGTTGAACAGATGGAGCGAATTGATCGGCTGCCACCGGTCGGGCTTCACGCCGAGCAGCTTGTACTCCACGGGCCACTGGGCGGGCGTGAGCCGGTCGACGTACGCGTTCACGCCGTCGGCGAACGCCTGGAGCAGGTGCCACGAGATGCCGGCGGTGTCCAGCGCCGCGAGCTTCTGCTCGGCCGCGCGCGGCATCCCGAGTTCGCGCGTCTGCCGGTCGAACGCCAGCGCCTGCGCTCCCACCCATTCGCTGAGCGTGCCCGCGCCGGCGCGCGCTTGCAGGTCGAGCTGGAACAGGCGGTCGCGCGCCACCACGTACCCGAGCGCGCGATACGCGTCGAGTTCGGCCGAGGCGAAAATGTGCGGCACGCCGCGGTCGTCGTAGCGCACGCTCACGGTGCCGGAGAGTCCGGGAACGTCCGCGTTCGCCCGTTTGAGCATTCGCGCATGGAGCGCGGCGGCCCACGCCCCGTGCACGGGATCGATCAGCGCGCCCAGCGGCGGCAAAGGGCCGGCCCCGCGGCGCGCCACGAAGAGGAGCGGCGCGAGCACGAGCACGCCCAGCGCGCCGCGCCAGATACGGTTCGTCATGGGGAATAAACTACGCGCCCCGGCGCCCCCGGCTAGCGAACGTCCGATTACCCGGCGCGCCGCCTGGCGCCGTACGCGTCGGTCACCTTCTTTGCGCTCGGCGCGGCGCCCACCTCGCGCGCCTTGCGCCGGAACGCCGCGCGATGATCCACCGGGAGCCCCGACTCGTCCTGCCACTGATGCACCATCTCGTGCAGCAGCGTGTCGACGGCGTCGTCCCATCCGTCGCGGCGGATGTGCCGCCGGCTGATCACGATTTCCACCACGGCGCCCTGCCGCGCGGGGACGTAGTGTCCGAGACGCGACTTCATCCGGCGCGACACGCGCACCGGGATCGTGCGCAGCATGCCGCCGAACCGCTCGGCGTTGAGCTGCGCATGGAGCGCCTGCAGGCGGCGCACGAGCGCTTGGTCGTCCGGATGCGTCCGCTCCGGCGCCCGCGGCGCCACGTGCGCCACGCCCGCCGCTGCGACGATCGTCTGCTGCGCCGCGCGCCGCTCCGCGCGCGTGCGCCCCTCGACGAACGTGACGATGGCCCGCAATACGGGCTCGGGCGCCGCGAGGTACCCGCGGTTCACGCGGAGCTCGCCGCCGGCGTGGCTCACCATCACCGTGCGGTTCTGCGTGAGCACGCAGCGGTCGATGCGCCGGAGCCCGAGGGCGCCGAGGCGCGCGAGCAGTTCATCGGCGGTGCGGGGCGCCGGCAGCGCCACGCCCAGCTCGAGTTGCGCCGGATCGGCGCCGCGGCGCATCAGCCGCTTCAGCGCGGAAAGCGTTGGACGGGCCCCGGGGTGAAGGCACGGTCGGTATCCGACCAGATGAGCGTCGTGACTTCCATCGCGTCGTCCGACACCTGGATGCTGTTCACCGACGACGGGCGCCCGCCGCGCGAGCGGTTCGAAACCGTGCCGGCGGTGGAGATCACGGTGCCCTTGCGCGTGTGCTCCACGAAGTGCACCGCTTCCTGGTGGTCATGGCCGCAGAGCACGAGGTCCACGCCCATCTCCGCGAACTCGCCGAGCACGCGCGTGGTGTGCTTGATGCCGTGCCGCTGCGACAGCTCGCCCTTCACCGGATTGTGGTGCATCACCACGACGCGCAAATCGCCCGCCGCCGCGTCGGCGAAGGTCGTGCGCAGCCGGTCGAGCTGGTCGGCGCCCACGTGGCCGATGATCGAGATGTCGCGCGGGTTCCACGTGAGGGTCTCGAGCAGCACCCCGTGCGAGGTGTTGAGCCCCGCGATCACGGCCCCCGGCACGCGCAGCACCGGCTCGATGTCGTCGCTGATGTACGTACGGTACTTGTGGAGCAGGGCCCGCTCGCTGCCCAGCCGAAGCGGCGAGAACCACCAGGCCACGTCGTGGTTGCCGGGCACCACGATCACGCGGCTCACGCGCTCGGCGCGCTGGATGAACACCCGCGCGCGCTGGAATTCGCCGGCCCGCGCCCGCTGCGAGAGATCGCCAGAGATCGCGACCACGTCGTACCGCCGCTCCTGGATGAGCGCCTCGAGCGCTTCATACTGCGCCGGCACGGCCGGATGGCCGAAGTGCAGATCGGAGCAGTGGAAGAGCGAGAGGCGGCTCACAGGCGCTCGATGATCGCGTCGGTGAATTCGTCGGTGCTCGCGGTGCCGCCCAGGTCGCGCGTCACCCGCTTGCCGGCCCGGATCGTCTCCTCGAGCGCCGACCGCACGCGGCGCGCACGCTCCCCCTGGCCCACGTGCTCGAGCAGCATGCACCCCGCCAGGATCACCGACGACGGATTGGCGACGCCCTTCCCGGCGATGTCGGGCGCGGTGCCGTGCACCGCCTCGAAGATCGCCCCGTTGAGCCCGATGTTCGCGCCCGGCGCGAGGCCGAGCCCGCCCACCAGCCCCGAGATCTCGTCCGAGAGAATGTCGCCGAACAGGTTCGTGGTCACGATCACGTCGTACTTCTCGGGGCGCAGCACGAGATTCATCGCCATCGCGTCGACGATCACGTCGTCACAGGCGATGTGGTCGTACTCGCGCGCGATCTGCCGGCCCACGTCCAGGAACAGCCCCGAGGTGTTCTTGAGGATGTTCGCCTTGTGCACGAGCGTGACCTTCTTCCGGTTGTGGGTCATCGCGTATTCAAAGGCGTAGCGCACGATGCGCTCGCACCCCGCGCGCGTGATGATCGCCGTCGACTCGGCCACCGCCTTGGGATCGTCACCCACCTTCACGTAGTGCTCCACGCCCACGTACAGCCCTTCGGTGTTCTCGCGGATCAGCACGAGATCGATGTCGTCGAACCGGCCACCGTGCACGATGGAGTACGCGGGACGCACGTTGGCGAACAGATCGAACGTCTTGCGGAGCGCCACGTTGATGGACCGGAACCCCTGCCCCACGGGGGTCTCCAGCGGGCCCTTGAGCGCCAGGCGCGTGCGCTTGATCGAATCGAGCGTCGCGTCGGGCAGCGGATCGTTGTACCTGGCCACCGCCGCCATGCCGGCGAGCTGCGAATCCCACGCGAGATCGGCGCCGGCGGCTTCGAGGATGCGCACCGTGGCGCTGGTGATCGACGGACCGATGCCGTCGCCCGGAATGAGAGTGACTGGAATGCCCATGAATTGACGAGAAACGGCCGCCGCGCCGCTACGGCGAAACGACCAGGTCGGCGAAGTGACGGGCGAGGCTCGCGAGCACCGGCGGACCGAACGCAGCCGCGGGATCGCTTTTCACCTCGTGAACCCATTGAAATTCGGTGGTGCGCGCGTCCACGAGCACGAGCTTCAGCACCGCCACGCCCTGCCCTTCACCCGCCGTCTCGAACCGCACGTCGACGGGCAGGATCACGAACCGCGCGCCGTCCTGCAGCGCGATCATCGTCCGCAGCTGCGTGGCCAGCGGCTCGCCGTACGTCTTGCCGACGCGGATCTCGCCGCGCAGCGCGGTTTCGGCGAGCATGTACGGGTTGGCGGCGTAGGTGGAGTTGAGCTGGTAGCTCTTCTCCAGCGTGGGCGCGAAGTACCATGTGCCGTTCAGCCCGCGGGCGTCGAATTCGGCCACGATGGCCGAGTCGAGTTGCCGGAGCACGGCGTGCGGGCGCGAAATCGCCGCGGCCCACCCCATCGGGTCGCCGTGATCGAGCGCGAACACCGGCGTCACGACGATGCGCTGCGACGCCAGGTTGGCCAGCGGCCGCACGACGGGGCCGGCGGCGGGCGCCGGCGCCGCCGGCGGCTGCTGAGCGTGCGTCGCCGGCGAGGCGCAGGCAACGAGCGCGAACGCGGCGGCGAGGATCGGGGCGCGGGTCACGCTTCGAATCTACACGCGCCGGGGGGAGGACAGAAGGACGATTTGACCCGCTCCGCCTCGGGTCGCAAGTTCTCCCCCGACCCCGTCCCGAGTCCTCTCCTCATGTCGAAGCTGTTGCGCGCCCTCCTCTGGGTGGGCATCGCGCTGCTCGGCGCCGCCTCCCTCGCCTGGCTGGCGCTCTCCCGCGGCGAAACGATCAACGCCGCCTGGCTCCTCACCGCCGCGGTGTGCAGCTACCTCGTGGGCTACCGCTTCTACGCGAAATTCATCGCGGCGAAGGTGTTCGCCCTCGACGCCAACCGGCGCACGCCCGCCGAGCGGCTGAACGACGGCCGCGACTACGTACCCACCAACAAGTGGATCGTGTTCGGGCACCACTTTGCCGCCATCGCGGGGCCCGGGCCGCTGGTCGGTCCCACCCTCGCCGCGCAGTTCGGCTACCTGCCCAGCGCCATCTGGATCATCGTGGGCGTGGTGCTCGGCGGCGCGGTGCAGGACTTCGTGATCCTCTGCGCGTCCGTGCGGCGCAACGGCAAGACCCTGGGCCAGATGGCCAAGGAGGAGATCGGCCCCGTGGCCGGTTTCACCGCGCTCGTGGCCGTGCTCGGCATCATGATCGTGCTCATCGCGGTGCTCGCGCTCGTCGTCGTGAACGCGCTGCGGGCCAGCCCGTGGGGCACGGTCACCATCGGACTCACCATCCCCATCGCGCTGTTCATGGGCGTGTACCTGCGCTGGCTCCGCCCCGGGCGGGTGCTCGAGGCGAGCGCCATCGGCGTCGCCCTGCTGGTGCTGGCGCTCTACGCCGGGCGCTGGGTGGCGGCGGACGCGGCGCTCGCCGCGAGGTTCACGCTGAGCGGCACGACGCTGGCGTGGATCGTGATGGTCTACGGATTCGCGGCGTCGGTGCTCCCGGTGTGGCTGCTGCTCGCGCCGCGCGACTATCTCTCGGCGTTCGTGAAGATCGGCGTCGTCGTGACGCTGGCGCTCGGCATTCTCATCGTGCTCCCGCCCCTCCACATGCCCGCCGTCACGCGGTTCACCGACGGCACGGGACCGATCTTCGCCGGCAAGGTGTTCCCGTTCGCGTTCATCACCATTGCGTGCGGCGCCGTCTCGGGGTTCCACGCGCTCATCGCGTCGGGCACCACGCCCAAGCTGCTCGAGCGGGAACCGGACGCGCGGCTCATCGGCTATGGCGGTATGCTCATGGAATCGTTCGTGGCGATCATGGCGCTGATCGCGGCATGCGCGCTCACGCCGGGCGTGTTCTTCGCCATCAACGCACCGGCCAGCGCGCTCGGCGGCACGGTGCAGAGCGCCTCGGCGGCCATTGCGCACTGGGGATTCACCGTGTCGCCCGCCGAGCTCACGCGGCTCGCGCAGGACGTGGGGGAGCAGAGCCTGCTGTCGCGCACCGGCGGCGCGCCGAGCCTGGCGGTGGGCATGGCCACGCTGTTCAGCGGGGCGCTGAGCGGCGGCGGCGCGATGGCGCTCTGGTACCACTTCGCGATCATGTTCGAGGCGCTGTTCATCCTCACCACGCTCGACGCCGGCACGCGCGTGGGGCGGTTCATGCTGCAGGACCTGGGGCGCCACGTCTGGGAGCCGTTCGGCCGCGTGTCGTGGTATCCGGCGGTGCTGCTCTCGAGCGCGATCTTCGTGGCCATGTGGGGACACTTCCTGTACCAGGGCGTGATCGACCCGCTGGGCGGCATCAACTCGCTCTGGCCGCTGTTCGGAATCTCGAATCAGCTCCTGGCCGCCGTTGCGCTCTGCGTGGGGACCACCGTGTTCATCAAAATGGACAAGGCCCGCTACGCGTGGATCACCATCCTCCCGCTGGTGTGGCTGGTGATCGTGACGATGGCCGCCGGGTGGGCCAAAATGTTCTCCCCCGACCCGCACCTCGGATTCATCGCGCACGCGAGGAGTCTCGGCGCGGCCATCGACGCCGGCGCGCTGCCCCCGGGCGTGCCCAGCGCCACCGTGGCCCGCCGGATGATGTTCAACGACTACCTGGACGCCGCGGTGGCGGCCTTCTTCATGATTTCGGTGGTCGTGATTCTCGCAGACTCGCTGCGCACCTGGTACGCCGTGATCACCGGCCGCACGCCGGCGGTGTCCACGGAAGTGCCGTTCGAAGCCCGCGCGTCCGAGGCATGACCGTGCGCTCGATGAGCAGGATCCGGACCAGCTTGCGGGCGATCGCCGAGATCACGCGCCGCGTCATTGGCGCCCCCGATTACGAGCGCTACGCGGCGCACATGCGGCAGCGACACCCCGGCGAACGACTGCTCACCCGCGAGGAGTTCGCGCGCCTGCTCCTCGAGGAGAAGTACTCGAAGCCGGGCGGGAGATGTTGCTGACTACGGTTGGCAGTTGGCAGCTCGCAGTTGGCAGTGGCGTGGGCATGAACATCCTCTGATACGGACCGAACGGACTGAACCGACCGGACCGGAGCGGACTCGAACGGATCACATCACGGCCGTGTCCGTCGTGGTCCGCTTCAGTCCGCGTGGTCCGCATCTCAGGTCGCGATCCATCCACGCGCCGAGCGCCCCCGCCACCGGCCGACGGCCTACGCGGCCGCGCGCGTCGATCGCCCGGCCACCAGCAGCCCGGCGGTCGCCACCAAGGCCAGCGTTGCGCCCAGGGTGAACGCGGCGCTCGGGCCCACGCGGTCCCACACGACGCCGAAGATCAGCGACGCCGGCAGCGCGCCCAGCCCGATGGCAAGGTTGAACCACCCGAACGCCGTCCCTCGCAGCTCCGGCGCCACGATGTCCGCCACCAGCGCCCGCTCGGCCCCCTCGGCGAATCCGAAATAAATGCCGTAGACCGCGAACAGCGCCCATGCATGCCACGCCCGCGTCGCGTGCGCGAAGGCGAGGTATACCAGGGCATAGAAGAGCCAGCCGACCACCAGCGTCGCCGGACGGCCGATACGGTCGCTCAGGGCGCCGCCGGGCGTGTTCGTCGCCGATTTCACGCCGTTGAGCAGCGCCCAGATGATCGGCGTGAGCGCCACCGACACGCCCAGCTGATTCGCGCGCAGGAGCAGGAAGGCGTCGGTCGAGTTGCCGAGCGTGAACACGAAGACGACCGCCAGGTACGCCCAGAAGCGGCGCCCCATCGGCCGGCGCAGGTCCAGCGGCGCCCCGCTCCGTTCGACCTTCTTCGGCACCTCGCGCACGCCCCACACCACCGTCGCCACCGCGAACAGTCCCGGCGCCAACGCCAGCCAGAACACGTGCCGGAGCGTCAGCCCTTCCCACTGCAGCAACCCGAACGCGATCAGTGGTCCCGCGACGGCCCCGGCATTATCCCACGCACGCTGAAACCCGTAGGCGCGGCCGCGAATGCTCGGATCCACCGAGTCGGCGATCAGCGCGTCGCGCGGCGAGCTTCGCAGCCCCTTGCCCACGCGGTCGGCGGCGCGAATCCCCAGCACCTGCCACGCCGACTGCGCCACGGCCACGAGCGGACGGGTGAACGTCGCGATCAGATATCCCACCAGCACGAACGGTTTCCGCGCGCGAATCCGGTCGGACCACCAGCCGCTCGCCAGCTTGAGCAGCGCCGCGATCGACTCCGCCGTGCCCTCGATCACCCCCACGTACGCCGCGCTGGCGCCGAGGGTGACCGTGAGGAACACCGGCAGCAGCGGATAGATCATCTCGCTCGACATGTCGGTGAAGAAGCTCACCAGGCCGAGGGCGACGACGTTGCGGCCGAGCTTGGGGCGGGATGGAGCGGCGGGCGCGGGCATCAGTGCCCAAGAATCTACCACTTGCCAACGGGCGTCGCCGCCCCGCTGTTTTGTGTGGCATGCCCGTCCCCTCGCGCCCCCACGCCGAATTCTTCGCCGCCCTCGCGCCCCTGCGCGAGCGGCTCGCCGCCGCCGATGACGCGCTCCTGCGCACGCAGGTCGCGATCGCGCAAGTCCCCGCGCCCACCGGCGACGAGGGCGAGCGGGCCGCGCTGCTGCGTCAACGCTTCGAGGCCATCGGCCTTCACGACGTGCGGGTCGACGAAGCCGGCAATGTCATCGGTCGACGGCCCGGGCGCCGCGCCGTCGCGCCCGTGGCGGTCTGTGCGCACCTGGATACGGTCTTTTCGCGAGCCATCCCCCACGTGGTGCGATGCCACGGCGTTCGCTACGAAGGGCCAAGCATCACCGACAACAGTCGCGGCCTCGCCGTCATGCTCGCCATCGCCGAGGCCATGGGCGATCCGTCGCTCGCCCCCGAGCGGCCCGTCGATTTCGTCGGCACCACCGGCGAGGAAGGCAACGGTGACCTGCGCGGCGCCAAGCACTTCTTCGCGCGCGCCCCCGAACGGCATTCGGCGATGATCGCGGTCGACGGCGCGGGAGACCAGCGGATCATTCATCGCGCCCTCGGCGCGCGCCGGTATCGCGTGTCGTTCGACGGACCGGGCGGCCACAGCTGGTCGGCGTTCGGCGCTCCCAACGCCATCCACGCCGCCGCGGGCGCCACGGCGAGGCTCGCCGCGATTCCACTCAGTCGCGAACCGCGCACCACGCTCAGCGTCGGCCGCATCGGCGGCGGCACCTCGGTGAACGCGATCCCCGACCAGGCATGGCTCGAGCTCGACGTCCGTTCCACCGGCACGCGCGCCCTCGATCGCATGGAGACTGAGGTCCACCGCGCCATCTCGGCGGCCGTCGACGACGAGAATGCGCGCCGCGCGCGCGACACCCGTGCCCTCACCGCGCACGTCACGCGCATCGGCGACCGGCAGGGGGGCGAAACGGACGCGGCCCATCCGCTCGTCGAGGCGGCGTCGGCGTTCACGCGGCTGAGCGGACGCGACCCCGAGCTGGCCGTCGCCTCCACCGACGCCAACGTCCCGATCGGACTCGGCATTCCCGCCATCGCCATCGGCGCCGGGGGGCGCGGCGGCGACGCGCACGCCCCCACCGAGTGGTTCGAGAACGTCGACGGGCCACGCGGCGTGGCGCGCGCGCTGGCCATCGTGCTGTACGCCGCGCAGTCGCCCGCAGGCTAGCCCGCCACCGACGACGGTTCCAGCCGGTCGAACGCGCGACCCAGCAGCTGCATCACGCCCTGAAGCTCGAGCGCCATTCCCGCGCTCCCGGCCATGATCCCCGCCGCGAGGCCCACGCCGCCCGTGATCCCGAGCGTTCCCGCCACCACCGCTCCCATCGCCACCGGCAGCACCAGCAGCAGCACGAGCAGCAGCAGGTGAAACACGGTGACGAGAATCATCTGCCCCATCATCTCCACGCCTCCGGGGACCACGGCCCCGAGCCGCGCCCATCCGGGAAAGAGTATGGGCGCGCCATTCTGAATCGTGACCGTGCAGGCGTTGACCGCGAGCAGCGCCGGGAGCGCGCCGATGGTGATGGCCGCGCGCACGGCCGCCGGCGCCCACGCCATCCCGCCGGCCTGGGCGGCCACCGCCGCGCCCAGTAATGCCGCGGCCTGCACGGCCGCGAGCGGGATCGCCATGCTCAGCACCTCGGCCGCCACGATCGTGGTTCCCGTGAACGGCAGCGTCTTGAGTTCCGCGATGTGCTGGAGATCCTGTCGGAGGTCGCCGCGCAGCGCCATGGGGCCGAAGACCAGCGTCGATCCCGCAAAGGCCAGCAACCCCGCCGCCACTCCGCCCAGCGCACCGACCTTCGGGGCCGTCGTCACGCCGACGATCACGGCCATCAACGTCGGCGTGATCAACTGGCGCTGTTGCGCGGTGCGGCGCAGGCAGGCCAGGTTCTTCCACACGATCGCGACCGCCGGGCGGCCCGTCGCGCGGAGACGCAGGCCGAACCGGCCGCCGGCACGCGCGGGACGGCG
>JAGWRB010000208.1 GCA_028876725.1 Gemmatimonadota bacterium | reverse complement strand
CTGCATGCGCGCGCGCTGGCGCGGCGCCTGTTCGCCGACGAGCGGGCGGCCGTCTCGATCGCGCTGGCCGGCGGGCTGCTGTCGCGCGGGGGGGTGCTGCGCAAGCGTCTGTCGTCGCGGCTCAAGCACGCGGTGCCGGGGGCGCAACTGCACGCCGACGACGTCGTGCCGGCCCGCGGCGCGGTGCGGGCCGCGCTTCACTTCATGGGCGACACCGTCTAACTCGCGCGTCCCCGGGGGCCGAGCTTGACGGCCTCGTGAACGGCGGGGCAAGTTCGCGGACACATCTTCACCGAGCGCCCGCGCTCCCCAGCCCCGTCTTCCATGCTTCGTCGCATCGCGTTCGCGTGCGCGGCCCTGCTGTCTGGCGCGCCCGCGGCCATTGCCGCCCAGCAGTCGATTCCGTCCCCGGCCTCCATTCTGGGCTGGGCGCCAGGCACCGACCGCAAACTCCCCGAGTGGAGCCAGGTCGTCGCCTACTTCAGGGCGATCGATACGGCGAGTCCGCGGGTACAGCTCCACGTGCTGGGCCCGACCACCGAAGGGCGTCCCTTCCTGGCCGTGTTCTTCTCCGATTCGGCGACGCTGGCCCACCTGGACCGGTACCGCCACATCCAGGAGGAGCTGCGCGATCCCCGCACGCGCGGTGGTGACGCTGTGGCGTCGCTCGTGGCCAGGGGCAAGAACGTGGTGATGATCACCGCGAGCATCCACTCCACCGAGGTGGGCGGCATCCTCACGCCGCTCGTCCTGGCCGACCGCCTGGCGCGCGGCGACACCCCCGAGGCCCGGGCGATCCTCGCGAATACGATCGTCATCATGGTGCCGTCGCTGAATCCCGACGGCGTGGACATCGTGGGCCGCTGGTACCGGCAGACGCTGGGCACGCCGGCCGAAGGCACCGCGCCACCCGAGCTGTACCACAAATACGTGGGGCACGACGATAATCGCGACTGGTACGCGTTCACGCAGGTGGAGACGCGCTACACCGTGGATTCCCTCTATGCACGGTGGGATCCCGAGATCGTGAACGACATCCATCAACAGGGCGGCGGCGCGGGGCGCATCTTCATTCCGCCGTACATGGATCCGGTGGATCCGAACATCGATCCCATCCTCACCAGCGGCACCAACGAGATGGGGCTGGCGATGACCTGGCGCATGATCGCCGACGGCTTCACCGGCATCGCGAACAACGCGTCGTACGACCAGTGGTCGCCGGCGCGGCAGTTCTCGCTGTATCACCGCGGCATTCGCATCCTCACGGAAACCGCGAGCGCGCGACTGGCCACGGCGGTCGACGTGCCGTTCGCGCGGCTGGGCACCGGGCGTGGCTACGACGCGCGCACGGCGACCTGGAACTACCCCGCCCTCTGGCCCGGCGGCCGCTGGGGCATCGGCGACATCGTGCGCTACCAGACCGAGGCGAGCTGGGCCCTGCTGCAGCAGGCGGCCCGCGACCGCCTGCCCTGGCTCGAGAGCTACGCGACGCTCGGCGACCGCGCGCTCGATCCGGCGCATCCGTGGACGTGGGATACGATTCCGGCCGCATACGTGATTCCGCAAACGCAGCCCGACACGGTCGCGCTGCAGCGGCTGCTCTGGACGCTGCAGCACGGACAGGTAGAGGTGCGCCGGACGACGCGCGAGGTCACGGCCGAGGGGCGGCAGTTCCCTGCCGGCAGCTACGTGGTGCTCACGCGCCAGCCGATGGGCGGTTACGCGAACACGATGCTCGAACGTCAGAAGTACCCGAACCTGTTCGAGTACCCGGGCGGCCCGCCCAAGCGCCCCTACGACGTCACCGCGCAGACGCTGCCCCTCCTCTTCGGCGTGGACATTGCGCGCGT
>JAGWRB010000207.1 GCA_028876725.1 Gemmatimonadota bacterium | reverse complement strand
GTGATGCGCCCGCGCGGGATGCCTCCCACGCCGATCGCCGCGTCGAGATTGATGGCGCCCGTGGGGATCGCTTCGACTCGCACGTGACTGTCCGTGCCGAGTCGCATGATGGAACCCTTGCCGCAGTTCTTTTCGATCTGCGCGATGGCCAGGTTCAGTGCCTTCTTCTTGTCGTCCTGCATCGTGGAGACGGCCATGATCGGCGAGTCCTTTGGTTGAGCGTGAACCCCTGGCCACGCGGGCTAATCGTAACCCGGCGGGCGCCCCTGTCGTTACCCCGAAGAAAATACGAACCCACCCCGAGGAATCAAGGGACACCGCCAATTCTGAACGCATCCTCCACGTGCCGGACCCGCACCCGACGCCCCTCCATCAAGATACCCACGACGTCGAACCGGTACGACTCATCGCGACGGCCGTGCTGCGAGATCCAGCGCATGGCAGAGCGCTCTAACTCCATGCGTTTCTTCCAGTTGACGGCTTCCAGCGGACCGCCGAACCGGTCCCCGGACCGGGCCTTCACTTCCACGAAGGCCACCACCCCGTCGCGCTCCACCACCAGATCGATGTCCCGGTGCCCGAACCGATAGCGCCGGTGCACCACCCGCCAGCCCCTCCGGGCCAGCCATCGCTCGGCAATGCGTTCTCCGAGTTCTCCGAATGCCTGCGTCGCCGCTGACATGGGGCCAACCTATGGCCCGCCGCGCGATCGCCATCACCGGATCATGCGCGGCCCAACCCGAACATCGCCTACTGCCGGCTGAGGAGCGTCTCCTCGAATGTCGAATCGGGGTGGCCGGGCAGCGTCTGCCGCGTCCGCACCACCGTGGGGTCGAGCTCCGACACCCAGTACTGCACGTCGCCTTCCGCGGTCGAGAGGCGGACCACCCAGCAGTGCACGCGTCCGGTGGGCGTCTCCACGTCCTGCTCGCCGTCCACCGACACCGCGCCCGGCAGCACGCGGCTCGCGCCCAGGTCGATGACCAGCACCGACACCGAGTCGACGCGGCCGACGGTGTGCGGCATCAATTCGAATGCCACGTCCGTCATCGCCGCGCCGGCCAGCAAATCGCGTCCGTGCGCCAGCACGATCGTGCGCGCGCCCGTGGGCCCGCTCGTGCCTCCGTAGACGGAGTCGGCGGTGAACTCGAGCGCCAGACGCGCCTGCCCGCCGATCATCGACGTCCAGTGCAGCGGCCGCAGATCGACGTACGAGAGGTAGAGCGAATCGGACGACCGCACCGCGCCGCCGCGCGTCTCGGCCACCACCCAGGCCGGGAATCCGCCGTACGTGCCCTGGCGCACGTCCACGTCGCGATCGCCCACGACGTGCGAACTGTCGGGCGTGACGATGCGCATTTGATACCGCAGATGCTGCGGGCGGAGCAGCAGGCCATTGACGGGCAGCGCGCGAGGCACCGTGTCGGTGTCGGCGGGGGGCGGCGGCACGGCCTGCGTGGTGTCCTGCGCGCGCGCCGCCCGTGGCGCGAGGAGGAGCGCGCCGAGCGTCAGCACCCGCGCCCAGCGGCGGGTCATGCCCTGGGCCCGCAGATGCGATCGAGGTCCTCGAGGCCCACCAGCACCTCGCGCGGCTTGCTCGTGCCCGGCTCCTGCTTGCCGATCACTCCGGCGGCCTCGAGCTGGTCCATGATGCGCGCCGCGCGCCCGTACCCGATCCCGAGGCGGCGCTGGAGCAGCGACGTGGACGCGCCCTGATTGTGGATCACCGCCTCCGCCGCGTCGCGGAAGATCTTGTCGCGATCGCCGCCGTCGGCCTCGGCGTCGCCGCCCTGGGCGGCTTCGGCCTCGGCGCGCTCGCGGGCGCGGATCGCCTCGATGATGTCTTCCTCCGAGGCCTCCTCCACGCCGAGCCCCTGCGCGAGACGGGCCTTGCGGCGGGCCTCCGCGCGCCCGCGGTACCACGCCATAAGATTTTCGGTATCTTCGCCGGCGATGAACGCGCCCTGCAGCCGCGACGCCTCCGACTTGCCGGGCGGAATGAACAGCATGTCGCCGTTGCCCAACAGCGCTTCGGCGCCCGCCCCGTCGATGATCGTGCGGCTGTCGACCTGCGACGCGACGCGGAACGCAATGCGGCTCGGGAAGTTCGCCTTGATGAGGCCGGTGATGACGTTGACGCTCGGGCGCTGCGTGGCGAGCAGGAGGTGGATGCCGATGGCCCGCGCCTTCTGCGCCAGCATCGCGATCGGCCCCTCCACCTCCCCCTGCACCGTCATCATCAGGTCGGCCATCTCGTCGATCACGATCACGATGTACGGCAGCACGTCCCCCGTGTACGTGAGCTCCTCGAACGCCACGTCGTCCTGCTTGGGGCGCTTGAGCGGCGCGCCGTCGAGCACGCGCTTGTTGAACTCCTGCAGGTTCCGGCACCCGTTGGCCGCGAGCAGGCGATAGCGTTCGTCCATCTCGTGCTTGGCCCAGTGCAGCACGGCGGCCGCGTCGCGGTTGTCGGTCACCACCTTGTGCCGCAGATGCGGCAGCGTGTTGTACACGGACAGCTCCACCATCTTGGGATCGACCATCAGAAGCCGCAGCGTGCGCGGCGTATGTCGATACACCAGACTGGTGATAATGGTGTTCACGCAGACCGATTTGCCCGACCCCGTGGCGCCGGCAATGAGCAGGTGCGGCATCTTGGCCAGATCGGCGATCACCGGCTTGCCCTCGAGATCCTTGCCCAGCGCGATGGGGAGCGCGGCACGCGCGCCCTGAAATTCGCGCGACTCGATCAGCTCGCGGAACGACACCATCTCGGACGTCGGGTTGGGCACTTCCACGCCCACCGCGCCGCGTCCGGGGATCGGCGCCACGATCCGGATGCTCTGCGCCCGCATGGCCAGCGCGAGGTCGTTGGCCAGGTTCGCGAACTGGCGCACCTTGACCCCCGGCGCCGGCTCGATCTCGAACTGCGTGACCACGGGGCCCGTCGTGCGCCCCACGAGCTCGCCGTCGACCCGAAACGTGTGCAGGGCGTCGATCAGCTTCTGCCCCATCTCGTCGAGCTCGCGCTTCCCGCCGTCCCCCGCGCGCACCGGGGGCGGCGTGAGGAGCTCGGGGCCGGGCAGCTCGTCGGCCATCACGGCCTCGGGCGTGAGCGCCGACGCGTCGATGGCTGCCTTCACCGCGTCGTCGCGCTCCGCGGCCGCCTCCGCCTTCGTGCGCTTCTTGCCGCGCTTCCTGGGCGGCGCCGGCGCCTCGGGCTCGTCCGGCGCTTCGGGCTCGACGTCCTCGGGATCGATGGCCGGCATCTCCTCGGGCGCGGGCGCGAGCTCCAGCGCCAGATTCGCGGTGCGCGGTTTGGCGGCCGCCGCCTCGCCATGCCGTACGCCCACGAGCGCGCGAATCGGATTCCACGCCAGCGTGGCGGCCATCAGCGCCGAGAGGCCCAGCGCCACGAGCACCCACGACCCGAGGCCGCCGAACCACGCCCGCCAGTACTCGGCGACCAGGGCGCCCCACAGCCCCGCGGCGGCGGTCTTGTCGTCGCCGATCACGAGACCCTGCGCGAGCGCCACGCCCACCGGCAGGAGCAGCACGAGCCCGATCAGAAAGATCATCCACGACCGGTCGGTGTCCGACCGCAGACGCCCGAACACGCGCAGCGCGTGCACCAGCGGCACCAGGGGCACGAGGAGCGCGGCGGGCCACCCCAGCAGGGCGACGAGCGGCTTCGCCAGATGCGCGCCCACCCAGCCCACGTTGGCCCCCACGTCCACGCCGGCGCGGAGCTGCGCGAGTCCGAGCACGACCAGCGCGCCGCCCAGGAACACGGCCAGCAGCAGGAGGGCGATCGCCGTGAGTTCCCGCTTGAGGGAATCGCGCATGCTCACGCGCCCCGCGGCGGCGCGAGCCGCGTGATCTGACGATCCTGATACATGGGCACGACCTGGTGCGCGTCGAGCGTGGCGCAGGCCACGAGATCGGCGGCGAAGCCGGCCTCGGCCAGCGCCTGCCCGTGCCGCGAGGTCTCGAACAGCCCCCAGAGGTCGTCGCCGAACTTGCGATGCAGGTGCACGGCGGCCAGGGCCGCGTCGTTGAGCAAGACGCCCGAGAGCCGGCGCGTGGCGTGATGCACGAACCGCCCGGCGCACGCCGCGTCTTCGAGGGAGAACTGGCCCTCGTGGCCGGCGCAGATGAACGCCAGATCCGCGCCCTTGCGCAGCGCGGCGCGCATCACCGCCAGCACCGGGGTGAAGTTCACGAACGATCCCACCAGCACTTCGCGCGCGCCCTGCGTGGCCGAGAAGGCGCCCGTGCCGTTGGTCGTGGACATCAGCACCGTGCGTCCCTCCACGGCGTCGCGCGTGAATTCGAGCGGCGAGTTGCCCAGGTCGAACCCCTCGATCTTTCGCATGCGGCGTTCGCCCGCGAGGCGCACCTCGTGCCGCTCGAACGCCTTGGCGCGCGTCACCACCGCTTCGGAATTCTCGCCGGGCACCACGGCCCGGGCGCCGTTGGCGAGCGCCGTCGCGATCGACGACGAGGCTCGCAGGACGTCCAGCACCGCGACCACCCGGCCCGCGACGTCTCCCGGCCCGACCTCGCGCGCCGTGAAGAAGACGTCGACGCGCACCTATCCGGGCTCCTTCATGAGATCGGTCTCGCGTTCCAGGAACTTCGTGTCCACCTCGCCGGCCGCGAACCGCGGATTGTCCATGACGCGCGCCAGGAAGGGAATGGTGGTGGTCACGCCCTCGATCACGAACGCCTCCAGCGCGACCTTCACCCGGCTGATCGCCTCGGCCCGGTCGCGCCCCTGGCAGATGAGCTTGCCGATGAGGGAATCGTAATAGGGGGGCACGGTGTAGCCCGCGTAGACGTGCGAATCGAGCCGCACGCCCGGGCCGCCGGGCGGGTGGAAGGTGTCGATGCGGCCCGGCGACGGCTGGAAGTTCCGCGACGGGTCTTCGGCGTTGACGCGCACTTCGATCACGTGGCCCCGCAGCGGGGGCAGCTCCTGCACGCTCAGCTTCTCGCCGGCGGCCACGCGGATCTGTTCCTTCACGAGATCCACGCCGGTGAGCATCTCCGTGACCGGGTGCTCCACCTGGATGCGCGTGTTCATCTCCATGAAGTAGAACGAGCCGTCGGTGTCGAGCAGCATCTCGATCGTGCCCGCGCCCACGTAATCGATGGCCTTGGCGCCGGCCACCGCGGCGGCGCCCATGCGCGCGCGCAGGTCGGGCGTCACGGCCGGGCTTGGGGCTTCCTCGATCAGCTTCTGATGGCGCCGCTGCACCGAACAGTCGCGCTCGCCCAGATGGATGACGTGCCCGTGCTGGTCGCCAAGGATCTGAAATTCAATATGCCGCGGGCGCGCCAGGTACTTCTCGACGTACACGTCGCCGTTGCCGAACGCGCTCAGGGCCTCGGAGCGGGCCAGCCCGAACGACCGCGCGAACTCGTCGGCGTCCTTGGCCACGCGCATGCCCTTGCCGCCGCCCCCGGCCGCGGCCTTGATGATCACCGGGAACCCGATCGACTTCGCGAACTCCAGCGCATCGTCCACGTCCTCCACCGGGCCCGG
>JAGWRB010000206.1 GCA_028876725.1 Gemmatimonadota bacterium | reverse complement strand
GGGCGGGCGTCGACGCTCAGGCGCTCGGCGCCGCGCACCAACTGCAGTTCGGCGTAGTACGTACGCTCCTCGATGCGCGTGACCTCGATGCGCGCAAGCTCGGCCCCCAGCGCCTGGATCAGCGAGCGGCAGAGATCGTGCGTCAGCGGGCGCGAGTGGGCGATCTGGTGCATCTCGATGATGATCGACTCCGCCTCGGGCTGCCCGATCCAGATGGGCAGCACGCGCTCGCCGTCCTTCTCCTGCAGCACCACGACGTAGGCGCGCGTCGACGCGTCGACGGCGAGCTTCGCGATCTCCATTTCGACCATACCGCCCCCGCTAGCAGATCACCGCACGGCGCGCTTGAGGGCGGCGGCCCGGTCGGTCCGCTCCCACGTGAAGGTCGTGCAGGCATTCTTACCCCGGCCGATGCGCTCCGGTTCGCGCCCGAAGTGCCCGTAGGCCGCCGTGGGCGAGAAGATCGGCTTGCGCAGGGTGAGCGCCTGATTGATGCCGCGCGGCGTGAGATCGAACACCTCGCTCACCGCGCGCCGGATGGCCGCGTCGGGCACGGCGCCGGTGCCGAACGTATCGACCATCACCGACACCGGCTCGGCGATGCCGATCGCGTACGCGAGCTGCACCTCGCAGCGCTCGGCGAGCTTGGCGGCCACGATGTTCTTGGCCACCCAGCGCGCCGCATACGCACCCGAGCGGTCGACCTTCGAGGGATCCTTGCCGCTGAACGCGCCGCCGCCGTGGCGGCCCATGCCGCCGTAGGTGTCGACGATGATCTTGCGCCCGGTGAGTCCGGCGTCGCCCTGCGGTCCGCCGACCACGAATCGTCCGGTGGGGTTGATGTGGTACTTGGGACGCTTCACCACGAGCTCCGGGGGAAGCGCGGGCTCGATGATCGCCTCGATGACTTCGCGGCGGATGCGGGTGTTGGAAACCCCCGGCGCGTGCTGCGTGGAGATCACCACGGTGTCGATCGCCACCGGCCGGTGGTCCTCGTAGATCACCGTGACCTGTGACTTGCCGTCGGGGCGCAGCCAGGGGAGGGCGCCGTTCTTGCGCTGCTCGGCCAGCGCGCGCGTGAGCCGGTGCGCGAGGAGGATCGGCATGGGCATCAGCTCGTCGGTTTCGTGGGTGGCGAACCCGAACATCATCCCCTGGTCTCCGGCCCCGCCCGTGTCGACGCCCATCGCGATGTCGGGCGACTGGCGGTCGATCGTGCTCAGCACCGAGCAGGTGTGGTAATCGAATCCGTAGCCCGCATCGGTGTAGCCGATTTCCCGGATCGTGTTGCGGACGATGTCGGGAATGTGGACGTAGGTGTTGGTCGTGATCTCGCCGGCCACGCAGGCCATGCCGGTGGTGACGAGCGTTTCGCATGCGACACGGGCGCCCGGATCATCCGCGAGGATCGCATCGAGGACGGCATCGGAGATGGCGTCGGCGACCTTGTCCGGGTGGCCTTCGGTGACGGATTCGGAAGTGAACGGATGGCGATCGCGCACGGGCGGCTCGGTGGGAAGTAAGAGAAGTGAAATCGGCGCGCCGGAGCGCGCCGCGCTGCAGGGAGAATAAGCGAAGCGACGAGGGTCCGGCAACCCGCGCTCAGTGGAGCGCGAGGTCCCCGATACTGTCGCGCAGGCGCCGCACCAACTCCTCCTCGGCGTCCGCGGCGGTGGCGGCGTGCAGCGCCGCGGTGGCCGCGACCTCGGCGTCGCGCACGCTGATGCCGCGCACGATGCGCTTGACCAGCGGGAGCGACCGGGCGGCCACGCTCATCTGACGCACGCCGAGGCCGAGCAGCGCGTACGCCATGAGCGGTTGCGACGCCATCTCGCCGCACACGCTCACCTCGAGCTGCGCCTGCTCGCCCATGTCCACGACGCGGCGGATGAGGCGCAGCACCGCCGGGTGCAGCGGGGTGAACCGGTTGGCCAGGTTCGCGTTGCCGCGGTCGACGGCGAGCGTGTACTGCACGAGGTCGTTGGTGCCGATGCTGAGGAACGCCACTTCGCGCGCGAAGGTGTCGGCGGCCACCGCGGCGGCGGGCGTCTCGACCATGACCCCCAGCGGCAGATCGCGGCGGAACTCCACGCCACGCTCCTCCAGCTCCCCCGCGGCTTCGGCCATCAGCGCGCGCGACTGCCGGACCTCGGCCACGGAGACGACGAGCGGCAGCATGATGCGCAGGTCGCCGTGCACGCCGGCGCGCATGAGGGCGCGGAGCTGCGTGCGGAAGATCGCCGGCTGGTCGAGGCACATGCGGATGGCGCGCCATCCGAGGAACGGGTTGGGCTCGGTGGGGAATCCGCCCACGGGCAGCTTGTCGCCGCCGATATCGAAGGTGCGGATCACCACCGGTTTGCCGGCGAACGCCTCGACCACGCGGCGGTAGCTGCGGTACTGCTCTTCCTCGTCGGGCATCGTGGCGCGGCCGACGACGAGAAACTCGGTGCGCATCAGTCCGACGCCCTCGGCGCCGCTCTCGTGGGCCATCTCGGCTTCTTCGGGCAGATCCACGTTCGCCCGCAGCGTCACCGGCACGCCGTCGAGCGTGACGCTCTCGAGATCGGCGAGGCGCTTGAGCTCGGCCTCGATCACGTCCTCCTGGCGCGCGCGCTCGCGGAACTCCTCGATCTCGGCGTCGGTGGGATTGATCGCGAGACTGCCGGCCGTGCCGTCGAGCACCGCGCGCTCGCCGCCGGCGAGCGAATGGGCGGCCGTGCGCAGCCCCACCACGGCGGGCAGGCGGAGCGACCGCGCCAGGATGGCGACGTGCGACGTGCGCGTGCCGGCGTCGGTGGCGATGCCGACGATGGCTTCGCGGTCGAGCTGCACCGTGAGGCCGGGGGTGAGATCGTGGGTGACGAGAATGGCGCGCTCGCCCCGCGCGAGGTCCACGGGATCGTGGTCGGGCAGCTCGAGCAGGAGCGACAGCACGCGGATGTGCACGTCGGTGAGATCGCTCACGCGCTCGCGCAGCATGGCCACCGAATGGCGCGCGAACCGTTGCCGCCACTCGAGCATCACCAGGTCGAACGCCTTCTCGGCGGCGAGCTTCTGCCGGATGAATTCCTCGACGTTGGCCAGGAGGTCGGTGTCTTCGAGGATGGAATGCTGGACGTCGAAGATCGCGGCCTCTTCGCGGCCGGCGGCGGCCTCGACGCGGGCCCGGACGTGGCGGAGGCGTTCCTTGGCGCGGTCGACGGCGGCGTGGAACCGCCGCAGTTCCGCCGGCACCTGGTCCTCGGGGATGAGGCGGTGCGGCACATCGGGCACCTCCCACCGCAGGAGGTGGACGGTGCCGACGGCCACGCCGCCGGAGGCGGGAATGCCGGTAAGGAGGCGGTCCATCAGGATTCTCCGAAGCCGTCGGCCACGAGCTGGGCGATGGCGTCGAGTGCCTGGTCGGCGTCGGGGCCGTCGGCGCGCACGAGGAGCTGCGCGCCGCACGCGGCGGCGAGCATCATCACGCCCATGATGCTCTTGCCGTTGACCTCGAGGCCGTCGCGGCTGAGCGTGATCTCGCTGCGGAATCCCGAGGCGAGCTTCACGATCTGCGCTGCGGGGCGCGCGTGCAGGCCCACCTTGTTGACGATCGTCACCGTGCGTTCAGGCATCACCGCACCACCGAGAAGAGAACGAATGCCGAGACCACGAGCAGCGCGAACCGCCATCCCTCCACGCGCGCCTGCGCCTTGACCACCAGGAACGCGCCGAGGAGGGTCGCCAGCAGAATCTCGCTCAGGAGCGTGCGTCCCGCACCCACGATGCGGGTAAAGGCGAGCGGAATGCCGATCCCCGCCGCCAGGGCGGCGGCCCTGGCCATCGTCGTGGGCCCTCGGCGCAGCACCGGGTGGCCCAGTCCGGCGGCGACGCCGAGCCCCTGGCTCCATCCCGTCCGGAGCCCCCAGAACAGGAGGGCGACGTGCCCCAGGTTGTAGAGCACGAGGAAGGCGAGCACGACCGTCAGCGCCGGGGCCCCCCACCCGAAGAGGGCGAGGGCCACCAGCGAGGAAAGCGGCAGCCAGCCCGCCCACACCAGCCGGTCGCCGACACTGCCCAGCGGCCCGCAGAGCGCCGTGCGGAACCGTTCGATGCGGTCGGGCGCCTCGCCGTCGAGCTCCGCGCGCGCCAACGCGCCGACGGCGAACGCCGCCAGATAGGGGTGGGCGTTGAAGTAGCGGCTCTGGCGGGCGACGGCGGCGCGATACGGCTCGCCGCGGGCGCCGCCGGGCAGGCGGCGCAACGCCGGCTCCAGGCAGAACGCCATGCCGTTGCCCATTAGCGTTTCGTAATTCCACGAGCCCTGGATGGCGAACAGGCGCAGCAGGATGGCCGTGCGCACGTGCAGCGGCGGACGGGGAGGCGCGGCATCGGAAGCGGCGGCCGGCGTCACCGCGCCCCCAGCGCCAGCAGGCCCAGTCCCAGGCCGCCGATGAAGAACCACCGCGCGCCCGCCGTGGCATGGAACAGCTTCCAGACCGAGCCGACGGCCACGCTCGCGGCCGTGGCCACGAGCACGGCGCGGGACCACTGCTCGGGCACCGTCCAGTGCGCGAGCAGCCGCCCCTCGACGGGCGCCAGCACGACGAACGCGGCCGCGCTCAGCGCCACGCCGCGCACGAGGTCGGCGGTGAGGCCGGCGAGCTGTACGCCCACCACGGCGCCTGGCGAGCCCGCGTCGAGGGCCGCCTGCCGCCGCTTGGCGACGCGGGCGTTCCATTGACGGAGCTTGACCATCGTCCACCCGCCGAGCCAGGCCACGGCCAGGGCACCGAGCACGGCGACGACGAGGGCGCCCGTAGTCGCGGAATCGGTGCGCGCGTAGATCGCGCCCGCCACGACCGACGCCGATCCCCACTCGGGGTAGCGCGACGCGCCCACCGGCAGCGTCTCCAGCGCAATGAGCTCGAGGACGGCGCCGGCGAGGAGCCCGGCCGCCGGCGCGCCCACCAGCGCGCCGCCCAGCGTAGCCGCGACGAGCGGGCGCGAGATCATGGCCTGCGGAAAGCTGACCGTGTCCAGGCCGGTCACCCCACCGAGGAGCGCGATGGGCAGCACGTCGGCGAGCGTCATGGCGCCGTCGCGGTGACGACCAGCTCGTCGATCGGCACGGGGCGCGCCGACGGCACGTCCTGCGCGGTCACGGGGATGCCGCGGGCGGCGATCTCGCGCAGCGACCGCTCCTCGTCGGGGGACAGGAACACGTAGCGCAGGCGCTGCGTGCGGTCGGCTCGATGGTGGATGCCGCCGACGTTCACCGCGGACACGGCGCCCTGCTCGCACAGCGCCCGCATCGTCGCGACGTCGGCCGTGAGCAGGATGCCGGGGCGCGGATCGGCGCGAAAGCGCTCGAGGGCGGCCGGGCACTCGGCGGTGGCGAGAAAGTGCACCTCCATGCCGGGCGGCACGCCCATCGCATAGAGTTCCCGCTCCCATTCGCTGGCCGCGACCGCGTCGTCGACGAGCACGATGAAGCCGGCGTCGAGCGGCTGGCCCCAGCCCAGCACCACCTGGCCGTGAATGAGCCGGTCGTCGATGCGATAGAGCGCGATGCTCACGGCGTGCCCTCGACCGCGGTGATCGCGGCGCGGCCGCGATCGGCGGCGTGGCGGGCGGCGGTGACCGTGGGCTTCGCTTCAGAGAACGCGAAATCGAGCAGCGCGGGCAGGTTGGCCCCCGAGACCAGCACGGCGTCGGGAATGCCGCGCAGAATGCGGCGCGCGGCCATCGTGCAGCTGCCGGCGTGCAGGTCGGTGAACAGGACGCGGGCGCCGGTGCGCTCCATGGTCTCGCGCAGGAGCGCCTCGATGTCGGCCGCGCTCAGCTCGGGCACGGCGACGGGATGAAACAGGTGGCCGCGCCCCGTGATCACCTCCACCGCCGACACCAGGCCGGCCGCGAAGTCGCCGTGGCCGGCGACGATGGCCCGCGGTTCGCTATTCGTCATCTTGCTGGAGATACCGTTTGACGTCGGCCGCCTCGCGCATCCGGCCGATGAGCCGCGCGTTGAACCGCTCGGCGGGATCGAACCCGCTGTACTTGAGCAGGTGGTTCATGGCGATCACCTCGGCCACCACCGTGATGTTCTTGCCGGGGTTGAGCGGGATCGTGATCTTGGGCAGGTCCACGTCGAGGATCGTGGTCGTCTCGCCGTCGAGGCCGGTGCGCTCGATGAACGTGTCGGAGTGCCACTCTTCGAGCTGCACCACGACCTCGATGCGCTTCTGCTGGCGCACGGCGCGCACGCCGAAGATCGCCGGCACGTCCACCAGCCCGATGCCGCGGATTTCCATGCAGTGGCGCTGCATCTCATGTCCGCTCCCGATCAGCACGTCGGTGCCGCGCCGCTTGGCGAACACGAGGTCGTCGGCCACCAGCCGGTGCCCGCGCTCGACGAGGTCGAGCACGCATTCGGATTTCCCAATACCGCTGCGTCCCACGAACAGCAGCCCCACGCCGAACACGTCGGCCAGCGAGCCGTGCAGGCTCGTGGTGGGCGCGAACTCGTCCTCGAGCCACGGCTTGATGCGCGTATAGAACTCGTTGGTCTTGAGCGTCGACGTCAGCACGGGCACGCCGGCGGCGCGCGCCGCCGTGATCATGTCGGGCGGCGGCTGGAGCCCCTTCGTCACGAACACGCACGGAATGGCGTGCGAGAAGAACAGCTGGAGCACCCGGCCGCGCTCGTCCGCGTCGCGCGTGACCAGATAGGTGATCTCGGTTTCGCCGAACACCTGCAGGCGGTGCCCCGGGAACCGCTCCGTGTAGCCCGCCAGCACGAGTCCGGGACTGGAGATGTTCGGACTGCGGATTTCCCGCTCCAGATGGCCGGTGCCCTCGACGTGCGCGAGCTGCAGCGTGTCGCGCATGCGCTCGAGCAGCCGGCCGGCGGTGAGGGGCGGGCGATTCACGCGCGGGCCGTCCGGCGGGCGAGGCGCTTCTTGCGCTGCGTGTCGACCTGCGTCGCCAGGCGGTCGAGCGCCACGGTGAGCGCCGGTCCGGTGTAGCGACCGGCGCCGGCGGCGACGAGCGGCTTGCGCCGGGGCGCGTGCAGCATGATCTCCACCCGGCGCGTGGGGCCGTCCTCCTCGAACCGGATGACGGCGTCGACCGGGCGGCCGAGGCGCTTGGCCAGGCGGGCCACTCCCGACCGGGCTCGACGGCGCAGGCGGTCGGACATCGGGGCGTGGTGCGAATGGAAGATCACGTTCATGGCGCGAATCCCTCCGAAGCGAGAATGCGAGCCAGATGCCGCTCGGTCTGCTCGGCGGCGCGTTCCCACGTGAAGGTCTCGGCGAAACGGCGCGCCGTCACGCCCAGCGACTCCACGAGCGCACGATCGCCGGCCAGCCGGTCCATCGCGGCGGCCATGGCGGCCGTGTCGCCGTGCTCGACCAGGAAGCCGGTTTCCCCGTGCTTCACCGATTCGCGAATGCCCGGCGAATTCGACGCAACGACCGGCGTGCCACACGCCGCGGCTTCGAGGTTCGTGATACCCCAACCCTCCTTGGGGGACGCGAAGGCCAGCGCCCAGGACCGGCGCAGCAGCGCCAGCTTTTCCGGCTCGCTGATACGCCCAAGAAACCGCACCCTCGAGGCCAGGTCAAGCGAGGCGGCGAGCCGCTCCAGCTTTGGACGATAGTCACCGGCGCCCGCGATCTCCAGCACCGCGTCGCGCCGCTGCATGGCCGCAAACGCGCGAATCACCAGATGCACGCCCTTGTAATGCTTGAGACGGCCCAGATACGCGAACGTCGGCACCGGCGCGCGCGTGCCGGCCGCCGGCGTGTACGACACGGTGTCGATGCCCGGATAGATCACCTCGACGTGCGATCGCGCGATGCCCCGGTGCACGAGGTCGTCGGCGGTGCTCTGGCTGATCGCTTCGAACGGGCTGTGCCGATACACCCGGCCCAGCGGCCGCTCGGCCATCCAGACCGCGGCGGCGAGCGGCGCCGGGAACTCCTGGAACGCCGTGCTTCCGAACAGGTGCGGCACCAGCGTCATGACACGCGGCGCGCCCCAGCGCGGCGTATAGAGCGGGATCTTGTTCACGTCCTCCACCAGCACGTCGCACGTGCCGGCGAGCCGGCGCTCGAAGTAGCGGCGCGCATGGAACGGAAAGGTGTGGCGCGTGCCCACCCGATGCACGTCGATGCCGTCGAGCACCGCGTGCGGCGGCGCGTCGGGCCATCCCCCGCACAGCAGCGTCACCGCATGGCCGCGCCCCGCCAGCCGTCCGAAGATCTCGTGCAAATGAATCTCAGCGCCGCCGGCCTGCGGATTTTCGCGGTCCTGCCAGTTGACGACGAGAATGCGCATCAGAGGCGGCCCATGCGCCGCGCCAGCGCGTCGAGCACGCCGTTCACGAACCGGGCGCTCTGCTCGCTCCCGTAGCGCTCGGCCAGACGGATCCCCTCCTGAATCACCACCCGGGCGGGGGTCTCGCCGCGATGCAGTTCGGCCGCCGCCACGCGCAATACGCTGCGCTCGATCACGCCCAGGCGCTCGAGGCGCCAGTTCGTGGTCACCTCGGCAAGATCGCGGTCGATCTCCTGCCCGTGCTGCATCAGTTCACGCACCAGAAGCCCGGCGAGCCGGCGCTCTTCGGGCGCGATCGCGAGATCGTCCCAGATCGTGGTGGCCACGCGGTCGAGGTCGGGGGCGCCGCGCAGATCCCACGCGTACACCGCCTGCAGCGCCCGGGCCCGGGCCCGGGTTTCAATCCGCATCCGGGACGTCCAGTTGGTCGAAGAGGTCGGCCATCTCGAGCGCGGCCAGGGCGGCGTCCCATCCCTTGTTGCCGTGCGCGCCGCCGGCGCGCGCCTCAGCCTGTTCCATCGTGTCGCAGGTGAGGAGCCCGAAGCCCACGGGCACGGCGAAATCGGCGGAGGCCTGCGCCAGCCCGCGCGCCGCCTCACCGGCCACGTAGTCGAAGTGCGGCGTCTCGCCGCGAATCACGGCGCCCAGCGCGACCACGGCGTCGTAGCGCTCGCTGTCGAGCGCGCGGCGCACGGCGGCCGGCAGCTCCCACGCGCCGGGCACCCAGATCGTGTCGATGTCGGCGGCGGCCACGCCGTGGCGCACGAGCGCGTCGAGCGCGCCATCGGCCAGCCTGGTCGTAATCGTGTCGTTGAAGCGGCTCGCCACGACCGCGACGCGCCGCCCCTCGCCCGAAGGCGACCCGGAGAATTCAGCCATTTAGGAAACGAGGAGGTGTCCGAGCTTCTCGCGCTTGGTCTTCATGTAGCCGGCGTTCTCGTCCTGGGCCGGCTGCACGATGGGCACCCGCTCTTCGATGCGAAGCCCGTAGCCCTCGAGCCCCACCATCTTGCGCGGATTGTTGGTGATCGGGCGGATGGACTTGAGCCCGATGTCGAGCAGGATCTGCGCGCCGATGCCGTAGTTGCGGAGGTCGGGCTTGAAGCCCAGCCGCTCGTTGGCCTCGACGGTGTCGATGCCGGTATCCTGCAACTCGTATGCTTTGAGCTTGTTCAGCAGCCCGATGCCCCGCCCTTCCTGATCGAGGTACACGATGACGCCGCGCCCCTCGTGGGCGATCATCTCCATGGCGGTGTCGAGCTGCCACCCGCAGTCGCAGCGCTTGGAATGGAACACGTCGCCGGTGAGGCACTTGGAGTGCATGCGCACCAGCACGTTCTCGCCGTCGGACACGTCGCCGTACACCAGCGCCACGTGCTCGTGCGGATCGACGTCGTTCCGGTAGCCCAGGATGCGCCAGGTGCCGTGCTCGGTGGGCAGTCGCGCGTCGGCCACGCGGTGCACCAGGCGCTCCGTCTTGAGCCGGTGCGCCACGAGCTGCGCCACGGTGATGAACGTGAGCCCGTGCCGCTCGGCGAACTTCTCGAGGTTCTTGCGCCGCGCGGCGCTCCCGTCCTCGTTGAGGATCTCGCAGATCACGCCGGCCGGATACAGCCCCGCCAGCCGCGCGAGGTCGGTGGCCGCCTCGGTGTGGCCCACGCGCTGGAGGACCCCACCCTCGCGCGCGCGCAGCGGGAAGACGTGTCCCCCGCGGCGCAGGTCCGACGGGTGCGTGGCGGGATCCACCGCCACGCGAATGGTCGTCGCGCGATCCTGCGCGCTGATCCCCGTGGTGACGCCGAAGCGCGGCGCGGCGTCGATGCTCACCGTGTACGCCGTGCGGTACTCGTCGGGGTTGGTCTCGCTCATCGGCGCGAGGTCGAGCTGATCCACGCGCTCCGCCGGGAGCGCGAGACAGATGAGCCCGCCCGCCTGGCGGATCATGAAGTTGACCGATTCGGGGGTGACGAGCTGCGCCGCGCAGATGAGGTCGCCCTCGTTCTCGCGGTCTTCATCGTCGGCCACGATGACGAGCTTGCCGGCCTTGATGTCGGCGATCGCCTGTTCTACGGATCCAAACGTCATAGGGAGCGCGTCCGGTAGGACGCCATGAGCCGCTGCACGTATTTGCCGATCACGTCCGCCTCCACGTGCACTTCGGAACCCTCACGCAGCGCGCCGAGGGTGGTGTGGCGGATCGTGTAGTCGATGAGCGAAAGCTGCACCGCGTCGTTCGCGGGCAGCGCGTTGACGGTGAGGCTGACGCCGTCCACGGTCACGGACCCGTGCGGCACCATAAGTTCCGCGAGGTCGCCGGGGAGAGCAAGGTCGACGAGCCGCGCGTCGTCGCGCTGCTCGACGGCCGTCACGCGGGCCACGCCGTCGACGTGGCCGAGCACGAGGTGCCCGCCCAGCCGGTCGCCGGCGCGCAGCGCGCGCTCGAGGTTCACGCGGCGCCCGGCCGTCCATCCGCCGATCGTCGTGCGGTCCACGGTGGTGACGACGGCGGCGACGACGAACCAGCCGGCCCCGTGCTCACGCACGGTGAGACAGGCCCCGTTGACGGCGATGCTCTCGCCGTCGGCAAGGTCGTCGTACGGCGCCGCGACGCGGAACTCGCGTCCCGCCGCGGTGTCGCCCGCGCGCTCGATCGTCCCCACGCTGTCAACCAGCCCGCTGAACACTAAAGCGCTCCCAGCCCGTAGGTCGTCATGACGTCGTCGCCGAATACGCGCTGCTCCAGCACGGGCAGCCGCGCGAGGCGCGCAACGTCGGCCGGCGGCACATGGGCGAAGGCGTTGAGCGCCCCCTGCCCCAGCACCACCGGCGCCCGAAAGATAATCAACCGGTCCACGAGGGCGTTCGCGAGAAAGCTCCCGGCCACCTGGGCGCCCCCCTCGACGAGCAGGGCGCGCACCCCGCGGTCGGCGAGCGCTCGCAGTCCCTCGGCCAACCCCCCGGCGCCCACGACGACCGCGCCGGCCCGCTCCAGCGCCCGCGCGCGCGTCGCATCGGGGCGTCCGCTCACGAGCAGCACGGGTGCCTCGGCGGCCGTGCGCACGAGATATGAATCGACCGGCGTTCGCAGATGCGTATCGAACACCACGCGGGTGAGCGGCACGCGCGGCGGCGCCCAGTGGCGGACGGTGAGCTGCGGATCGTCGGCCAGCACGGTGCCCACGCCCACGGCGATCGCGTCGTGCCCCGCGCGCAGGCGGTGCACTTCGCGCCGCGATTCCGGGCCGGTGAGGTGCGTGGTCGTGCTGCGGTCGGCGGCGGCGATGGCGCTGTCGATGGACACGGCCAGCTTGAGGGTGACGAACGGGCGGCCGGCGTTCGCGAACCGATGGAAGAAGGGCGCGTTCAGCTCGCGCGCCTCGCGCTCGCCGTCGCCGATGTCGACCGTCACGCCGCCGGCGCGGAGGCGCTCCACGCCGCCCGCGGCCTCGGGATTGGGATCGCGCGCGGCGATGGCCACGCGCGACACGCCGGCGGCGAGAATGGCGTCGACGCAGGGCGGCGTCTTCCCGTGGTGCGCGCACGGCTCCAGCGTGACGTACAGCTCGGCGCCCCGCGCCCGCTCGCCGGCCGCGGCCAGCGCGGCGACCTCGGCGTGCGGTCCGCCGAACCGCGCGTGGAATCCCTCGCCCACGACGGTGCCGTCGCGGACGACGACGGCGCCGACCATCGGGTTCGGCGCCGTCTGCCCCCAGCCCTCACGGGCCAGTTCCAACGCCCGGCGCATGAACACCGAGCCGCGCGCGGCAGTCATGCGCTACCAGGCAAAGCGGAGGCCCACCGAGCCGTAGAGCCGCGACGCGTTCACGTCCTTACCAAAACTATTATACGTGGACGCCGATCCGCCCGACACTTGCCCCACTTCGCCGATGAGCTTGAGAATCGGCAGGTTGATGGACAGATCCGCGAACAGGTTGGTGCGCGTGACGTCCTGCCCGAAGTCGAAGGTGGACGACGTGTAGCTGATGCCGCTGTCGTGCACATTGGCCTGCACCGATGCACTCTGCGAGTACTTGTCCTGGCCGACGCCGGCGGCGAGCCCGAACACCACGAAGTGCTTGCTCGCCACGAGGCGCCAGGCGGTCGTGCCCACGTTCAGGTTCTGGATGGAGAGCGTGTCCTGTCCCCCGCCGCTGCTCTGCGCCTGACCGAGCATCGACACCTCCGGCAAATCACGCTTGAGATACGTGACCGATACGCCCGGCACGAGCACCGATTCCTGCAGGACGCCCAGGCGCAGGCCGTACCCGAACTTGAGCGATCCGTTGGGCGTGCTCACGCTGAGATCGTTCTGGTTCAGGCTCGGGATGTAGGCCACGTTCACGAGCACGTCGATCCCGCCCACGTTCGTGACGCCCATGGGAATACCGCGGAAGATCCCGAACGCCGCGTCGGCCACGGGCATCGGCACGGGCTGGTGGTCCTTCGTGGGCAGCGTGCGCTGCTGCAACCCGTTGGTGCCCGGCGTGATCTGATTCACCTGCGGCACGCTCCCGTCCACGGCGTTGGCGCGGATGCCGAGGGAGAAGTGCCCGAACCCGCCCAGCGTGCCCCCCTGGCCCAGCGTCGCATTGCCGCCGGCGATGGCCGCGCCGAGCTGCGGCGCCATGTACTGGAAGATGTCCACCGCGATCTGACAGGCGTCCTGCACCTGCGTCTGCTGCGCCGTACATTGCGGCGACGCCTGCTGCGCCCCCGCGCTGCCGCCGGCCGCGACGAACGCCGCGGCCAGCGCCGCGACGGCAATCCGGGATCCGTTCATGCTCCCTCCGCGTGCTCGATGTGCACCCGCCCCGTGCCACGCACGACGCGGCCCAGCTCCCATCCGTGCACCCCGGCCTCCGCGGCGCCCTGCAACACGGCGTCCGCCTGCTCCGGAGCGACGATCACCACCATACCGACGCCCATGTTGAACGCACGGAACATCTCGTCGGTGGCCACCTCCCCGGCGTGCTGCAGCTGGGCGAACACGTTGGGCACCGGCCAGGTGCGCGCGTCCACCACGGCGTCGAGCGAATCGGGGAGGGCCCGGTTCAAATTGCCGGGCAGCCCGCCTCCGGTGATGTGCGCCATCGCACGAACGCGGCCCAACACCGGAACGAGCGCGGCCAGGTAGGACCGGTGGACCCGGAGCAGCACGTCGGCCACCGTGGCCGATTCGCCCGGGAACGGGTCGTGCGCGCCCAGGCGCATGCGGTCGGCCACGATGCGCCGGGCCAGCGAGTAGCCGTTGGTGTGGAGCCCGCTGCTCGGCAGGCCCAGCAGCACGTCGCCCTCGCGCACGCGCTCGGCGCCGAGCACGGTGTGTTCGTCCACGTAGCCGACGATGAACCCCGCGAGATCGTAGTCGGGGGGCGTGTAGAGGCCGGGCATCTCCGCGGTTTCGCCCCCCATGAGGGCGCAGCCGTTCTCGCGGCAGCCCGACGCGACGCCGGCCACCACCGCCTCCACCACCGACGGCACGAGGGCGCCGAACGCCACGTAGTCGAGGAAGAAGAGCGGACGCGCGCCCTGCACCAGAATGTCGTTCACGCAGTGGTTCACGAGGTCGTGCCCCACCGTGTCGTGGCGGTCGGCCTCGATGGCGACCTTGATCTTGGTGCCCACGCCGTCGGCGCTGGATACGAGCAGCGGATGCGCGACGTCGTCGGGCATGCGGAACAAGCCGCCGAAGCCGCCGAACTTGCCGCGCGCGCCGGCCGTGAAGGTCGACTCGACGAGGCGCTTGATGCGGTGCTTGGCGTCGTCGGCGGCCTCGATGTCCACGCCGGCGGAGCGGTAGTCCAGCGGGCGCTCGCTCACGCGTCGATCTCCGCTTCGAACGACACCAGCCGGTGGAATTCCCGCACGCGGCGGGTGACGTCGGCGGGCCGGATCTCGAGCAGCCGGTCGACGGAGAACTTCTCGACGGCGAACGAGCCCATGGCGCTGCCGTACACCACGGCACGGCGCAGGTTCTCCTCGCTGACATCGCCCGTGTGGGCCAGATATCCCATGAACCCGCCGGCGAACGAGTCGCCGGCGCCGGTGGGATCGAACACCTCTTCGAGCGGATACGCCGGCGCGAAGAACACCGACGTGGGCGTGAACATGAACGCGCCGTGCTCGCCCTTCTTGATGATCACGAGGCGCGGGCCGCGGTCCATGATCCACTTGGCGGCCTTGATGAGGTTGAAATGCTCGGTGAGCTGGCGGGCCTCGCCGTCGTTGAGCGTGATCGCGTCCACGCGGGCGAGCAGTTCCAGCAGCTCCGGCCGGCGGCTTTCGATCCAGAAGTTCATCGTGTCGCAGGCGACGAGCGTGGGCTCGCTGACCTGATCGAGCACGTCGAGCTGCAGGCGGGGATCGATGTTGCCGAGGAACACGAACGGCGCGTCGCGGAACTGTTCGGGAATCTTCGGATGAAAGTTCGAGAATACGCCGAGGTGCGTCTCGAGCGTCTCGGCCACGTTGAGATCGTGGCGGTAGCGGCCGCGCCAGCGGAACGACGGACCGTCGGCGGTTTCGACGCCCGCGAAGTCGACGCCGCGCTTGATGAGCGGCTCGAGGCGATGCATGGGGTAGTCGTTGCCGACCACGCCCACGACGCGCACGGGGGCCAGGTGGCTCGCCGACGCGGAGAAGAAGTTGGCGGAGCCGCCGATCACGTTGTCCGCCTTGCCGAACGGCGTTTCCACGGAGTCGAGGGCCACCGATCCGACGACGAGCACGGGGTGCGTCACATGCGCTCCGGGGCCGAAATGCCGAGTAGGGTGAGGCCGTTGTGCAGCACGATCTGCGCGGCGCGCGCGAGCGCGAGCCTCGCGTGCATGAGGGGCGCCGGTTCGTTCAGCACGTGCGCCGTGTGGTACCAGAGATGGATCTTGCCCGCGGTGTCGTGCAGGTACGTGGCCACGCGGTGCGGTTCGAGCGCCTGGGCCGCGCCGGCGACGAGCGCCGGATAGTCGAGCAGCGCCTTGATCAGCTCCTGCTCTTCGGGGCGTTCGAGCACCGAGAACTCGACGCCCTCGCCGGTGACCGTCGCGGCGTCGATCTCGCCCACGCGGAAGATGCCGCACATGCGCGCGTGCGCCATCTGGATGTAATACACCGGATTCTCCTCGGACTGCGAGCGCGCGAGGTCGACGTCGAACTGCAGCTGCGAGTCGCCCTTGCGCATGAGGAAGAAGTAGCGGACGGCGTCGCGGCCCACCTCGTCGATCAGATCGCGCACGGTGACGTAGCTGCCGGCGCGCTTGGAGATCTTCACCTCCTCGCCGCCCTTCATCACCGTCACCATCTGGTGCAGCACGTACTCCGGGTAGCCCTCCGGGATCCCGATGTCCAGCGCCTGCAGCCCGATGCGCACGCGCGTCACCGTGCTGTGGTGGTCGGACCCCTGCACGTTGATGGCGCGGCGGAAGCCGCGCTCCCATTTCGTGACGTGATACGCGACGTCGGGCACGAAATACGTGGGCTCGCCGCCCTTCTCCGCGCTGCGGCGCATCACGCGATCCTTGTCGTCGCCGAAGTCGGTGGTCTTGAGCCAGAGCGCGCCGTCCTTCTCGTACGTGTGCCCGGCGGCCACGAGCCGGCGGATCGTCTCGTCCACCTTGCCCTCGGCGTAGAGCGACGACTCCAGGAAGTACACGTCGAACTTGACGCCGAACGCCTGCAGGTCGCGGTCCTGCTCCTTGCGCAGCTCCCGCACCGCGAACTGGCGCACGGCGTCGAGGTTCGCGCCCTCGGGGTCGCCGGGGTGCTCGTCCACGTAGCGCTGCGCGATCTCGCGAATGTACTCGCCGTGATATCCGCCCTCTGGAATCTCGACGTCGCGTCCGCGCCGCTGCGCGACGCGCGCCTGCACGCTGGCCGCGAGATTCATGATCTGCGCGCCGGCGTCGTTGTAATAGAACTCGCGCGTGACCTTCCATCCGGTGGCTTCGAGCAGCGACGAGATGGCGTCGCCGAGCGCGGCCTGGCGCCCATGGCCCACGTGCAGGGGGCCGGTGGGGTTGGCTGACACGAACTCGACGTTCACCGGCTGGCCGGCGGCGGACGCGTCACGCCCATAGCCGCGGCCGGCGCGCACGAGCGCCAGCAGGCCCTGCGCCAGCGTGTCGGTCGCGACGCGGAAGTTGATGAACCCCGGACCGGCGATCTCGGCGGCGCGCACGCCCGCGCGCGCGAGGTCCATGGCGTCGATGAGCTGCTGCGCAAGGTCGCGCGGCTTCCGGCCCAGCGGCTTGGCCAGCATCATCGCCAGGTTGGTGGCCCAGTCGCCGAACGCGGGATCGCGCGGGCGCTCGAGCGCGGGCACCACGTCATCGGGCGCGCCCAGCGCCCGCGC
>JAGWRB010000004.1 GCA_028876725.1 Gemmatimonadota bacterium | reverse complement strand
TCACCGCTTTATCGGAATCCCCAACGAATCCGCCGGCGGCAGGTGGTGCGTGCGGCCCAGCTCCGCGCGCGCCGCCGAGAATGCATCGGCGCGCGCAATCCAGAGCTGCGTGGCCATGTCGTAGCGGGCCAGGACGTTGTGCAGCCAGTACGGCCGGTTTTCCCTGAGCCAGGCCGCTTCGTACAGGTCGCGCATCAGCGAGTAGCCGTCGCGCAGATCCTGCGCCCGCCCGTTCGTGCTCGACATGTCGATCAGCTCCTGCCCGCGCGAGTTCACGCGCTGATCGGCCGGCGTGGTCGAGTCCGCCGCGCTCGCGTACATCTGCGCCATCTCGTCGGCGAATTCGAACTTCATGCCGACGAAGTCGATCTTCCGGGCGCCGAGCGCCATCGCATCCACCGCGTCGAGATTGCGGTCGATGAACGGACGCGCCTGGTCGATCAGCACCAGCGACGACTCCGCGAGGATGCGCATGCGGCGCACCACGGGACGAATCTTCTCCGCGACGCGCTGCCCCTCCGGTGACCAGGGATCCACCCAGAACAGGTTGTCGTTGGCATCGCCAAGCTTCGCGCTGTCGAGCAGCGCCTGGACCGCCGAGAGCTTCAATTGGGCGTCGTCGATTTTGCCCGTCGTGTCGCCGTGGAACACCTGCCCGTACGCATGCTCGAACGCCGGAATGCTCGATTCGCCCGGCTGCCACCCCGCCGCGGCGCCGAACAGCACCCCGTACCACGTCTGATTGAAGATCGCCTCGCCGTCGTCGTCCCAGCTCGTATTCAGCACGCCGGTGGCGCCCAGCCGCTGGCCGTCGCGCACGAACCCCTGGATGTTGCGCAGGGCCACGTCGTTGTTCGGGTAGATCCGGCTCCAGTTGCTCACGCCGGGCGCCACCCACGTCTCCATCCCCGCCTGGCGGAACGGCTCGATCGCGCGGTCGAAGCTCTTCGACGGCCCGTACCCCCACGCCACCGCGATCATGTCCTTGGGCAGCGTCTTCACCAGCTCCGGGCTGCCGCTCGCGATGTCGCCCCAGAACAGCAGCCGCTTGTGGAGCGGCTTGAGCGTGGAGTCGATGGATTTGAGAAAACCGAGATAGACCGGCCCCAACCCCTCGTCCTTCACTCGCTGCCGCGTCTGGCCCTTGCCCAGCTCCACGGTTTCATCCGCGCCGAGATGCATGAACGGCCCCGGGAACAGCGAGTCGATCTGCCAGAACATCTGCTTGATGAGGGCCATCGACCCGGGCTGCCCCGGCGCCAGCACGTGCCCGTGCGGCGTCTCGGCGAGGTCCGAGTAGAGATCGTACTTGAGGATGTGGTGCAGGTGCCCGAACGCCTCCTGCTCGGGAATCACGTCGATGTGATACTTGGCCGCGTACGCCACGAGCTCCTTCACCTGCGCCGGCGTCATCGCCCCGCCCGGGGGGGCGGGCACGGGATTGGCATTGTAGTAGAGCGTGTTCTCGAAGTACGGCGAGTACACGTTGACCTTGTACGCGGCCAACGTGCGAATCTGATATTTCTGGAACTCCAGCGTCGGCATCGGGCCGCGCGACAGATCGTCGTGGAATCCGCGATAGCGCATCGCCGGCCAGTCGCTCACGTCGGCGAGTTGCAGCCGCGCCGTCGCCCCCGTGCCGTACACGAGCTGCTTCAGCGTCTGCGCGCCATAGAAGATCCCGGCCGCGCTGTGCGCGATCACGGTCAGGTGCGTGCCCCCGGCCACGATCGCGTACCCCTCGTCGCTCATCGGCGCCGTCCAGGCGATCTTGGCGTCGGCCAGCAGACGCCGGGCCCGCGCGGTGCCCGTGCGCAGAAATTCGACGCGCGCCGAGGCCTCGCCGCCGTACGTCACCCGCAGATGACGCGCCTTGAGCTCGTCGCCCAGATCGCGGGCGGCGAAGCGGTCGTCGGCGTTAGCCGGCAGCCCAATCGCGATGCCGTGGCGCAGCACGAGGTCGTGCAGCCGCGTCACGTGGCGCGGCTGGGGAACGAGGGCCATGGGAGTCGGCGCCGCCTGGGCGCGCGCGCCGGGCGCCGCAGCCGTCGAGGCCGCGAGCAGGAACGACAGGACGTGGATTCGCATGGCAGAACGATGTCGCCACGCGGCGTGGCTGGCAATGCGCGCCGCGAGCCCGGGCCCGCCACTCGGCCGCGCCCCTTGCCGTTGCCCACGACGACGGCGAGATTCAATCCGTTAATCCGGATGCAAGGATGACTAACTCCGCCGTCTTCGGCCGCCTGTCGGCCATCGCCGATCCCACGCGCTCGCGCCTCCTCGCCCTGCTCGACCGCCACGAGCTCACGGTGCGGGAGCTGTGCGCCGTGGTCCAGCTCCCGCAGTCCACGGTGAGCCGGCACCTCAAGGTGCTGAGCGACGACGGCTGGGTCGCCGTGCGCGGCGCCCGCACGAGCCGCTTCTATCGCATGGCCTCCACGCGGCGGGATCCCTTCCCGCACCGCCTGTGGAACGTCGTGCGCGAGGAGGTGGAATCGAGCGCGGCCGTGCGCCAGGACGCACGGCGCCTCCAGAGCGTCCTCCGCGAACGCCGCGACCGCTCCAAGAGCTACTTCACCACCGCCGCCGGCGACTGGAACCGCGTGCGCACGGATCTCATCGGCGCCCGCACCGACCTCCTCGCCCTCCTCGACCTGCTCGACCCCGGCGTTGTCGTCGGCGATCTCGGGTGTGGCACGGGGCCGGTGGCCGAAGCGCTGGCGCCGTGCGTGAAGCGCGTCGTGGCCGTCGACGAATCGGGCGCCATGCTCAGCGCCGCCCGGCGCCGGTTCCTGCACGCCGCCAACGTCGACGTCCGCGCCGGCACGCTCGAATCACTCCCCCTGGAACGCCACGAGCTCGACGTCGCGCTGCTCTGTCTCGTGCTGCACTTCGTGGTCGATCCGCCGGCCGCGTTCGCCGAAGTGCGCCGCGTGCTCAAGCCCGGCGGCCGCCTGCTGGTGGTCGACTTCACGCCGCACGAGCGCGAGCAGTACACCGTGGAAATGGGGCACGTCTGGCAGGGATTCGACGAGCCCCAGCTCCGCGTCTGGCTGCGCGACGCCGGATTCCCCGACGTGCGCTACCGCCACCTGCCCCCGGATTCCGCCGCCAAGGGCCCCACGCTCTTCTCCGCCCTCGCGCGCCGCGGGCGAAAGTGACTACTCTCCACTTCTGACCATTTCGAGGCTTCCGTCATGAGCACCGCCGTCAAGACCAACCCCTCCGCCGCGCCGTCCGCAGCCCGACCGGCCTTCAAGGTCGCCGACCTCTCCCTCGCCGAGTTCGGGCGCAAGGAGATCCGGCTCGCCGAGCAGGAGATGCCAGGCCTCATGGCGCTGCGCGGCGAGTATCGCGCCACGCAGCCGCTCAAGGGCGCGCGCATCATGGGCTCGCTGCACATGACGGTGCAGACGGCGGTGCTCATCGAGACGCTGGTCGAACTGGGCGCCGACGTACGCTGGGTCTCGTGCAACATCTTCTCCACCCAGGACCATGCCGCGGCGGCGGTGGTCGTGGGCCGCGACGGCACGCCCGAGCACCCCAAGGGCACGCCGGTGTTCGCCTGGAAGGGCGAGACGCTCGAGGAGTACTGGTGGTGCACCGAGCAGGCGCTCATGTGGCCCGACGGCGCCGGCCCGAACCTCATCCTCGACGACGGCGGCGACGCCACACTGCTCGTGCACAAGGGCGCCGAGTTCGAGCAGGCGGGGAAGATCCCGGCGTTCGACCCCGACAACGACCCCGAAGAGTGGGGCGTCATCCTCGACCTGCTGCGCGCCGAGCAGCAGAAGAACCCCGGCCGCTGGACGAAGCTCGCCGCCGCCATTCGCGGCGTCTCGGAAGAGACGACCACGGGCGTGCATCGCCTCTACGAAATGATGCGCGACGGCACGCTGCTCTTCCCCGCCATCAACGTCAACGACTCGGTCACGAAGTCCAAGTTCGACAACATCTACGGCTGCCGGCACTCGGTGATCGACGGCCTCAATCGCGCCACCGACGTGATGCTCGCCGGCAAGATCGCCGTCGTCTGCGGCTACGGCGAAGTGGGCAAGGGATGCGCGCAGGCGCTGCGCGGTCAGGGCGCCCGCGTGGTGGTCACGGAGATCGACCCCATTTGCGCGCTCCAGGCGTCGATGGAAGGGTTCGAGGTGAACACGGTGGAGCACATGCTCGCCACCGCCGATGTCTTCATCACCGCCACCGGCAACCGCGACATCATCACCGCGGCCCACATGGCGCGCATGAAGGACAAGGCGATCGTCGGCAACATCGGCCACTTCGACAACGAGATCGACATGGCCGGCCTCAAGAAGGTCAAGGGGTTGCAGCGCATCAATATCAAGCCGCAGTACGACGAGTACCGCTTCCCCGACGGCCACAGCGTGATGATCCTCGCCGAGGGGCGCCTGCTCAACCTTGGCTGCGCCACGGGCCATCCGAGTTTCGTGATGTCTGCCAGCTTCACCAACCAGGTGATGGCGCAGATCGAGCTGCACGGCAACGCGTCGAAGTACGAGAAGAAGGTGTACACGCTGCCCAAGCACCTCGACGAGAAGGTCGCGCGGCTTCACCTCGACAAGCTCGGCGTGCAGCTCACCGAGCTCACGCCGTCACAGGCGTCGTACATCGGCGTCAAGCCCGAAGGGCCGTACAAGCCGGAGCACTATCGCTACTGATCGGGAGGGGACATGGCGCGCGAAACGCACCGGTGGGTGATCGACTCGATCGCCGAGCACGTGGCGGCGATCGAGGTGGACGGCGGGCCGGTGGTGCGGCTCCCCGAATGGGTGCTCCCACGCGGCGCGCGCGAGGGCGACGTGCTGGCGGTGCACCACGAACTCGACGCCGCCGGCCGGCGCTCCACGCTGGCCATCACGATCGACGACGCCGCCACTCGCTCCACCCTGCGCGGGTCCGCGCATCAGGTCGAGGCCATCCGCAAGGCGTCGCGCCGCCGCGATCCCGGCGGCGACGTCTCGCTCTAGTCGTCCTCGCAGCCGCGCGCGGAAGCCGGGCGGTCGGAGGGCCCGTCGCGATCCACCCCCGGCCGCTGCACCGCGATGTGATACCCGCCGCCGGGCCGCCCCGGTGAGTAAATGGTGATAGTGCCATTCTCGTCGGTGCGGTACCAGGGCACCCCGGCCGCGCGGTAGACGGCCTTGGCCTGCGCGTGCATGTGGCCATAGTCGTTGTGCGCGCCGATCGAGAGCACCGCGGTGTCGGGGCGCAGCGCCTGCAGGTACTCGCCGCTCACGCCGTTGCAGCTCCCGTGGTGGTCGCCCTTGAGCACGTGCACGCGCATCCCCGGGACGTGGTCGTAATCGGCGTCCCACAGGAACCAGTCGATCGCCGCATGCTCGGCGTCGCCGGCGAGCCACATGGTGAACGATGCCGAATCGGCCCCGACGAGCTTCACCGCCGCGGAACGGTCGTTCACCGTGAGGCGTCCTGGATACGGGCGCAAGACGTGCAGCAGCGCGCCCCCGCGAAGCGTGAGCGTGCACACCGGGCGTCCGTCGCCGCACGGATCGTCGGTATCGCGGTAGATCAGCGCTCCCGCCGCCACCCGCGCCGCGACCGAATCGCGCAGCTCGCGCAACGACGCCGCCGTCGACGGATCGCCGTTCTCGAAGAAGTAGCGCACGGTGATGTGCCGCGACGACCGGAACAGCTCCCGCAACCCGCTGTAGTGATCGAAGTGCGCATGGGTGAGGATCACCGCGTCCACGGTGTCGTTCCGGATGCCGAGGGAGTCGAGCAGGTGCCCGAATCGCCGTTCGTCCGGACCGCCGTCGATGATCACTCGGCTGCCGCCGTTCGTGATGTACGTGGCGTCGCCCTGGCCCACGTCGAGCACGCGGACGGTCACCCCGTGCGGATTGGCGGCCGCGGAGGTGTCGCCCAGCGGCGACGCGTCCGCACGGCCGCATGCCGCGGCGGCCGCGAGGCAGAAAAGGATTCCAGAGATCCGGGACATGCGGACTAAGCTAGCCGCGCCGCGAAGGGCACCGGCTCCCTTTCCCGGCGCGCCGGCGCATTCCCTTGCAGATTTCAGGACGTCAGGCGACACGGACCCCCAACCCCCGGAGCCATGTCCTTTCTCACCGACCCCAATGCCTGGATCGGTCTCCTCACGCTCACGGCGCTCGAGATCGTCCTCGGCATCGACAACATCGTGTTCATCACGATTCTCGCGGCCCAGGCTGAACCCGGGGAGCGCGGGCGCGCACGGCGGTTCGGGCTCATCGGCGCGCTGTTCACCCGCATCCTGCTGCTGTCCGGCGTGGTGTGGATCGTGCGGCTCACCCGTCCGCTGTTCACCGTGCTCGGCGTGTCCATCAGCGGCCGGAGCATCATCCTCATCGGCGGCGGGCTCTTTCTGATCGCCAAGGCGACCTACGAGATCCACCACAAACTCGAAGAGGCCGCGGCCGTTGAGCCGCTCGCCCGCGCGCGGCGCGCCCTGGCCGCCGTGGTGGTGCAGATCATGCTCATCGACATCGTGTTCTCGCTCGACTCCGTGATCACCGCCGTGGGGATGGTGGACAGCATCGCCGTCATGATCGCCGCGGTGGTGATCGCCCTCGGGTTCATGCTCTACGCGGCGGGGCCCATCGGCGAGTTCGTCGAGCGCCACCCCACGGTGAAGATGCTCGCGCTGTCCTTCCTGGTGCTCATCGGTACCAACCTCGTGGCCGAGGGGCTCGGCCAGCACATCCCCAAGGGATATACGTATTTCGCCATGGGTTTCTCCGTGGCGGTGGAGATGCTCAATCTCCGCCTGCGCCGCGGCGCGACGGCGCCGGCCGGCGGCTGATCAGCGGGCGCGGCCCCGGCGGGCCCAGAACCAGTAGACGGGCACGCCGGCCAGCATGATCAGCAGTCCGACCCCGGAATCGCGCGGGAACTGGAGGATCGTGCTCAGCGCCAGCGACCAGAACGCCACCACGAACGCCAGCGTGGTCCACGGATGCCCGGGCATCCGCATCGTCACCTCACCCATGCCGGCGCCGGCGGCCGCGGCGCCCGCGCGCGTCGCACGCCGCCGCAGCACGAGCAGCGACGCGCCCGTGAGCCCGAAGAACACCGCGTCCATCGAAACCACGTAGTTCAGGATCTGATCATAGCGCCCCGACAGGGCGATCACCGCGGCCCATACGCCCTGCAGGATGATCGCCACGGTAGGCACGCGCGACCGCGGATCGAGCCAGCCCACGGCCCGAAAGAACACCCCGTCACGCGCCATTGCGTAGTACACGCGCGGCGCGGTGAGCATGCCCTGGCTCAGGAATCCGATGGTCGACACCGCGATCCCCGCCGCGATGAGCCGCGCGCCCGCCGAGCCCAGCGCGCGCTGCATCACTGCCGACGCCGGCGTCGTGGTTGCCGCGAGACCGTCCGGCCCCAGCGCGTGCAGGCACACCACGTTCACCGCCAGATAGAGCAGGATCACGCCCGAGACACCGATCAGCAGCCCGCGCGGCAGATCGCGCGTGGGATTCTTGAGCTCGCCGCTCACGAAGCTCGACGTCTGCCAGCCGCCGTAGGCGAACAGCACGGGCACCATGGCCGCGGCGAAGGCGACGGGCACGGACTTGCCGCCGGCGGCCGGCGCCACCGTCGCCGGTGCAGCCGTCGCGCCCGTGGCCAGCCACCCGATGGTCACCAGCGCGAGCACGGCCGCGATCTTGGTCACCATCAGCGCGCTCTGCACGTTGCTCCCCGACCGCACGCCAAGGCAGTTCACCACGGTGAGCGCCGCCAGCGAGAGCACGGCCAGCGTCGCGGGGGAAACGCCCGCGCCGGTAAGCTCGCGAAAGTACATCGCGAAGGTCACCGCCACGGCCGCCATCCCCCCCGTCTGCGTCACGAGCAGCAGCCCCCATCCATAGAGGAACGCCACCATCGGATGGAACGCGTCGCGGAGGTAGGCGTACTGTCCACCCACCTGCGGGCGGAGCTGCGCCAACTCCGAATACACGAATGCCCCGGCCAGCGCGATCACGCCGCCGGCGATCCAGGCCCCAAGGATCAGCGCCGGCGAGTGCACCTGCCGCGCCACCACATAGGGGTTGATGAAAATGCCGGCGCCGATGATGCCGCCCATCACGATCATCGTGGCGTCGAAGACGCCAAGGCGGCGAGCGAGGTCTGCGGTGCCGGCGGGCTGGGACATGGGTGGGGTGAGGCGGTGAGGCGGTGAGGCGGTGAGGCGGTGAGGCGGTGAGGCGGTGAGGCGGTGGCTAAGATGCACCGTTCGGACACCCCTGTCAGGGGTCAAAGCCGCCATTGAACGGTTTTTTCGATCCAGGTGTCTACGGGTAGAGCGCCACGTGACTCTCCCCAAAACGATCGACCCCGCCTCGCCCATCACTTCCGTCCCCACCGCCCGGCAGCACGAGCGCGCCCTCATCGACCGGGTGCTCGGCGGCGACCGGTCCGCCGCGCGCGCGCTCTACGACGCGCACGTCGACCGGGTGTTCCGGCTTGCCTACCGGTTGACCGGAGACGACGACCGCGCCCGCGAGCTCACGCAGGACACGTTCATTCGCGCGTTCGATCAGCTCGCGCGCTTCCGTGGCGACTCGGCGCTCGCCACCTGGCTGTATCGCGTCACGATCACCGTGGCATCGAACCTCCGCCGGCGACAGCAGCGTCGTGACCGCGAGCTGGATCTCGACGCGGCCGGCGCCCTGGCGACGGACGGCCCACCGGTGGCCGAGCCCGACCTCCGCGACCGCATGGCCGCCGCCATCGACGCGCTCCCCGAGATCTATCGAACGACTTTCGTGATGCACGACGTCGAAGGATACACGCACCTCGAGATCGCCGAAGTGCTCGGCGTCGCCGAGGGCACGTGCAAGAGCCGTCTGTTCATCGCGCGCGGGCTGCTGCGCAAAGCGCTCGCGCCATTCGTGAAGGAGTAGCACATGCACGACGACCCGTTCGAACCGCCGCTGGCCGACGCCGCGCGGCGCTACCATGAACCGCCGCAACTCGACGAGCCGGCGCGCGATGCGATGTGGGACGCGATCGCGCATGCGCAGTTCGGCGCGACCGAGCGCCGCCGCGCGCGGTGGACACCCGGCTGGATCGGGCTGGCCGCGGCGGTCGTGCTGGGCGTGGCGCTCGGACGGTTCACCCCGCTCGACGCCTGGCTGCACGGCGGGCGCCGGGTGGCGAACGCTCCGACAGCGGTAGCAAGCGCGCCTGCGGCGCCGCCGTCGGTGCCCGCCGTCTACGAATCCACGACGTCGCAGTACCTGGGACAGACCGCTGCGCTCCTGCTGGCGCTGCCCACCGAGGTGCACGCCGGCCGCGCCGACCGCCAGTTCATCGGCCGCGCGCAGAACCTGCTGCTCACCACGCGACTGCTGCTCGACTCGCCCGCCGGCCACGACGCCCGGTTCCGCGGCCTGCTCGACGACCTGGAAGTCGTGCTCGCGCAGGTCGTCCGCATGCAGTCCGATCCCAACGCCACCGATCTCGATCTCATCACCCAGGCCCTGGAGCAGCGCGACGTTCTGCCGCGCCTGCGCACCGCGGCGGCCGACATTTCCGCTGACTGAGGATCACCCCATGAATCGCATCGTGTCACTTCTTCCCGTCGCGCTCGCCGCGGCGTCGCTTGGCGCGCAGCAGGTGCCGCCGGTCCGGCCGGCCCGGCCGGCACCCGCGCCGCGCGCTCGAGTGGCGCCCGACGCGCCCCTGCTCCCGGACCTCGATCTGAGGTTCAATCGGAGCTTCGATCTCGACCCCGACCTCGCGCTCGACCTGCGGATGCAGGCGCGCGACATGGCCAACCAGGCGCGCGAGCAGGCCGCGCTGGCGATGCAGAACGTCGACGTGCAGCGCGCCATGGACGACGCCCAACGCGCCCTGGCCGACGTCGACCTCAGCGACGTGCAGGACCGCGCGCAACTCGCGCTCGCTCGCGTTGACCTCTCGGGATTGGCCAATCTCTCGATCGGCGAATCGTTCGCCCGCGCGCCACTCGCGCCCTGGGCGCAGGGCGACCCCGCTGATTCGCTCTACCGCCTGGCCCGCGAGGCCTTCAACACCGGCGACTGGCGCCGCGCGGCCGATCTCTTCGGGTCCGTGGTGCAGAAGTTCCCCCGCTCGGCGTACGTGGCCGACTGCGCGTACTATGAGGCCTTCTCGCGCTACCGCATCGGCACCACCGACGAGCTGCACAAGGCGCTCGCGCTCCTGGCCGACCCGCCGTCGTCGGGCGCGCGCCGCGGCACGCGGGCCGATGTCGACGCGCTCTCCGCCCGTATTCGCGGCGCGCTCGCGGCGCGCGGCGATCAGCAGGCCGCCGCCCAGATCGCGCAGGATGCGCAGAAAGCCGGCGGTTGCGACCGCGAAGACATGAGCGTCAAGGCCGAAGCGCTCAACGCGCTCGGTCAAATGGATCCCGCAGCCGCCACCCCGCTGCTGCGCCGCGTGCTCGCCCGCCGCGACCCGTGCTCGATCCAACTCCGCCGCTCGGCCCTGTTCATGCTCGTGCGCCGCGGCGACACCGTGGCCACCGACGCGCTCATTGGCGTCGCGACCAGCAATGACGAAGATCCCGAGCTGCGAACCGACGCTATCATGTTTCTCGGGCGCATGCCCGGCAGCGCGCCGCTCGTCACGCTGCAGAATCTGTTGAAATCCAGCGACGACGATCGCATCCAGCGCGCCGCCGTGCGCGCGCTCGCGATGAACGGCAGCCCTGAGGCGCGGAAGTCCGTGCGCGCCCTCGTCGAACGGAGCGACGTCTCCGAGTCGCTGCGCGCCGAAGCGATCGATGCCGTCGCCTCGCGCGACGCGACGGCCGACGACGCCGCGTACCTCCGCACGGCGTACGCGTCCATGCCCAGCGAGCGGCTCAAACAGGCCGTGCTCCGCGCCCTGGCGCGCGTCGGCGGACCTGACAACGATCAGTTCATTCTGGGCGTCGCCCGCAACACCTCGGAATCGAGCGAAGTGCGGGGCGCGGCCATTCAGTACGCCGGCCAGCTATCCAGTGTGTCCATCGCCGAGCTGTCGAAGCTCTACGACGCGTCGGACTCGCGGAACCTTCGTGATCAGATCATCATCGTGCTCGCCAGGCGCGACGAACCGGACGCCGCCGACAAGCTGATGGACATCGCGAAGACCGGGACTGATCCGGAAACGCGGCGTGAAGCGATCAGCGTTCTCTCGCGCAAGAAGGACGACCCCCGCGTCACGAAGTTCCTCCTCGACCTGGTGAGTCGATGAGCGCCCGGCGATGGTTCGCCCTGGCGGCGGTGGCCGTTGCGGGCGCGGTGGCGACCGGTCCGGCGTCGGCGCAGTCGCTGGCCGATCGCGTGGCCCGCGCGCCCGAGGGGCCTGTGACCTTCGAATACGCCACGCGCGCCGGCGTGTGCGGCGATGGGCAAAGCTACGTGCGCGTCGAGCCCGGTAACGACGCGGCGTTCTACGGGTCGTTCGACGGCTTCGAGTCCCTGCCCTGCGTGCACGGACCCGCACGTGTGCGCATCGATCGCGCGGGCGCCGACGTCGTGGGGCTTCGTGTGTTCGTCGGACCGCCGGCGCCCGTGCCGGGCACCGACCTCGGCGCCGTGCCGGCCCGCGAGGCCGCGGCATACCTGTTCCAGCTCGCATCGCGCGCCGAGGGCGTCGTGGCCCGCGACGCGATCATGCCGGCCGTGATCGCCGACAGCACGACCGATGGCTCAGCGCTGCTTGCGCTGGCGCAGGATCGTTCCCGCTCGCGGGAGACGCGCGGCGATGCCATGCG
>JAGWRB010000205.1 GCA_028876725.1 Gemmatimonadota bacterium | reverse complement strand
CCATCACCTGGGGCAGCCCGCCGCTGCGCCAGGCGATCGTGGAGAAGTACCGGCGCTGGTACGGGATGGAGGTGGACCCCGAGCGCGAGATCACGGTGACCTGCGGGGCCACCGAGGCGATGGCGAGCGTATTCATGGCGCTCGTCGATCCGGGCGACGAGGTCATCGTGATGGAGCCGTTCTACGAGAACTACGGCCCCGATGCGATCCTGGCCGGCGCCAAGCCGGTGTTCGTGCCGCTCGAGCGCCCCGACTGGCGGCTCGATCCTGACCGGCTGCGGGCCGCGTTCAGCAAGCGCACCAAGGCGATCATCGTGAACACGCCGCACAACCCCACCGGGCGGGTGTTCTCGCGGGCCGAGATGGATCTCATCGCCGAGCTGTGCATCGAGTACGACGCGTGGGCGATCACCGACGAGATCTACGAGCACATCCGGTACGCCGGCGACCACCACGTGCTGGCCACCTGGCCGGGCATGCGCGAGCGCACGATCACGATCTCGGGATTGTCCAAGACGTTCAGCTGCACCGGGTGGCGGCTGGGATACGCCGTCGCGCCCGCCGAGCAGACGGCGGCCATCCGCAAGGTGCACGACTTTCTCACCGTGGGCGCGCCGGCGCCACTGCAGGCGGCGGGTGCCGTGGGCATGCGGTTCGACGCCGAATACTTCAACCACATGGCGCAGGAATACCGCGCGCGGCGCGAACTGCTCGTGCCCGCGCTGCGCGCGGCGGGATTCACATTCGCCGTGCCCGAGGGGGCGTACTACGTCCTGGCCGACTTCTCGGCGCTCAGCGCCGACGACGACGTGACGTTCGCCAAGTGGATGGCCAAGGAGATCGGCGTGGCCACCGTGCCCGGATCGAGCTTCTACCACGACCCGGCGTTGGGACGCTCGCTGGTGCGGTTCGCGTTCTGCAAGAAGATCGAGACGCTGGAGCGGGCGGTGGAGCGGTTGGGGCGCCTGGTCGGTGGGTGAGACGTTAGAAAGATAGGGCCTGAAAGACGACGTGGGGCCGCGGGGAATCGCTCCGCGGCCCCACGTGCAAAGTCACCCCACCTATGATGATTTGACGGTCCAGTTGGCCTTGAGCGAGAGCACCGCGCGTTGGATTGCCAGAAAATGCTGGTTGGAGAACAGGCTTACGCTATTCGTATTGAGGACAACATTGTTGTAGGCGGTGATAAGGGCGTTCATCGTGGCGGGCCCCGCCGTGAACTCGCCCGTGTTGACGTCGAAATCCAAGTTCCCAACGTTCTCCAAGGCCGCAACCAGCGCCACCACATATTGGTTGGAGGCGCCGTCGGAAAAGGCCGCCCCGAGCGATGCGCGGAGGCTCTGAGCCGCAGCGGGATCCTCGTAGCCCTCCCTTCCCAACACACCGGAGACCAGAGGATCAAGGCCGCTCTCACGGTCGGCCGTGTTGATGATCTTGTTTCTCGCCCCAATTCCGGACACGGGCAGGAACGCCCCGCCGGTCACCGTCGAGCCGGTAACGTTCACACCAGTACAGTTGGAGCAGTTGCCCGATTGTGCCAGAACCGCAGCCATCGGCACCGAGGTGAGGAGCGCCGCGGCGCCCGCCAGTAACAGTTTTCTCATGACTCGCATCTCCGTCTCGTGAGTTGGTTACTGGCCCATGTTCGGCAGCTGGAAGCCCAGCCCGACGCCGAGGATGAACCGTGGCACGTTGTTCGCACGTTCCAATACGTCGGCCATCGCCGGCGTGAATACCAGCGGCACCGAGGCGAATGGCGCGATCGACAGTCCCACCGCCAGATCCTGGCCGCCCCAGTCGGCGATGAACGACGTGCTGGGGGCCAATCGGAGACCGCCGCTGGCAAAGAACCCGACGTTGCTGCTCGGCTGGCCGATGACCACCTGGCCCGTGCTCAGCGTCGTGTTGTGGAAATCGCGGAAGCGTCCGTCGCCGATGCCGGCATTCAACGTGACGCTCCCAAAGAGGCCCGTGGGATCGTTGGTCAGATTTTGAATCTTGGACACGACGCCGTACCAGGTGTTGCCGCCGTCGTTGGGGCCCCACGTGGCCGCGTTCTCGTAGCCGACCGCCACGCCCCATTGGTCCGGCAGCACGCGGTGCACTTTGAAGCTCACCGCCCCGGTCTTGCCAAAGCCGGAGCGCACGGTGGAGTAAGACGTGAAGGCGACTTCCAACCCCACGTATTGCTCGGGATTGCCCAGTCCGAATCCGGCCACGACCGCGCCGTCGTTCACGTTGTTGCCTCGCTCGCGGTTCTGGTAGCTGGCGCCGACGAACGCCTGCCCCATGCTCGCGCCGAACGCGGACGGCGATCCGGAACTGCTGCCCGGCGCTGAGCGCGCCACGTTGGCCGCCACGAACGTCGCGTTCGCTGGCAGATTCGGAATGATATAGGACCTCTTGAGGCTATCCAGGTTCTGCGCGCCCGCGGGGCTCGCCAGCGCGACCAACATGAATATGCCTGCGCAAGCCATGCCAATGCGCAGCAGACGATCGCGTCCCATGAACTGCCTCCTCTGGAGTTGAATATTCCACCACGGACGGTGTCGGACAGCCCACGCCAGCCACTGCTGACCCGTGCAGACGGCGCCTTCGCCGGATTGACCAAAACAAATATGAAGGCGCCAATACACGGGCGAAAGACTCAATTCATTGAGTTTGCGTTGCCCCCACCTCAAGAGGGCGCGGAACGCCGCCGGGCCCCGACGCCAGCCGGCGCCCGACGCGCCCAGTCCACCCTCACGCATTCGGCTTCTATTCGGTATATTGGCCACGCCGGGGCGCGCCCCGGCCAAGCGCCGCATATACTCTGTCCCTTCCATGACCCGCGCCGAGATCACCACGCCCGAAGCGCTCCCCGACGAATCGGTCGTCGAGCTGTCGCTGCGCCCCCAGCGTCTGGCCGAATTCATCGGCCAGACCAAGGTCAAGGAGAGCCTGCGCATCTGGATCGACGCCGCGCTGGCGCGCCGCGAGCCACTGGATCACGCGCTGTTCTTCGGGCCGCCCGGGCTCGGCAAGACGACGCTCGCCGAACTGATCGCGCGCGAACTCGGCGTGAACGTGCGCACCACCTCCGGCCCCGCGCTCGAGAAGCCGGGCGATCTCGTGGGCACGCTCACCAATCTGCGCGCCGGCGACATCCTGTTCATCGACGAGATCCACCGACTGCGCCCGATCATCGAGGAATTCCTCTACCCCGCGATGGAGGATTTCAAGATCGACATTCGTCTCTCCGAGGGGCCCAAGGCGCAGACGATCACGATGCCGATCGAGCGGTTCACGCTCATCGGCGCCACGACGCGCTTCGGCATGCTGACGCCGCCGATGCGCGCACGGTTCGGGATCATCGAGCGGCTCAACTACTACCCGCCCGAGGATCTCGAGCAGATCGTGATCCGCTCGGCGGAAGTGCTGCGCGTCACGTGCGATCTCGAGGGCGCGCGCGAGATCGCGCGCCGCTCCCGCGGCACGCCGCGCGTGGCCAACCGGCTGCTGCGGCGCGTGCGCGACTTCGCGCAGGTGCGCGCCAACGGTGACATCGACCGCGACGTAGCCGCCGAGCTGCTGCGCCTGATCGACGTCGACGAATTCGGCCTCGACGACATGGACGCGCGGATCCTCAAGACGATCATCGAGAAGTTCGACGGCGGCCCCGTAGGGCTGTCGAGCATCGGCACGGCGGTGGGAGAAGACGCGAATACCATCGAAGAGGTGTACGAGCCGTTCCTCGTGCAGCACGGGTTCCTGCAGCGGACGTCGCGCGGGCGGATGGCCACGGTCAAGGCTTATGAGCATTTCGGATATGAGAGAGGGAGAGGAGAACAGGCCGAACTGCTCTAACTGCGAACTGAGAACCTGCGGAACGGAGAAACGGCGCAGGGCCGAAACCACGCAGGGCCGAAGCCACGCAGGACCGAAACCACGCAGTGCCGAAACGGCGACACACCGAAGAAGCGCAATTCGGTAGAAGGACGGAAACAGCGGGTTGGCCGGGGCGCGGCGCTGCCGCGCCCCGTTCGCCGTTCCAGGGAGCGCCGCCGCCGGTCACGCTGTTTCGGCCTGTCGCCGTCGCCGGTCACGCTGGTTTGGGGTGTCGCAGTTTCGGCCCTGCGTAGTTTCGGTACTGCGTGGTTTCGGTCGTGCGTAACTTCGGTCGTGCGCAGTTTTTCAGGTTCGCAGTTTCTCGGTTCGCTTCTTCTATGTCCGGTTCTTTCACCTCCGACTACGACTTCTTTCTTCCTCCGTCTCTCGTCGCTTCGGTTCCCGTCGAACCGCGCGACGCGGCGCGGCTGATGGTCGTCGACCGCGCGACGGGCACCATCACCCACCGCCGGTTCTCCGATCTCGAAACGCTCATTCCCCCGGGCGACGTGCTGGTGCTCAATCGCTCGCGCGTGCTGCGCGCGCGTCTCCTCGGCACCCGCGACTCTGGAGCGCCGGCGGAGATCCTGTTGCTCAAACCGCTCGGCGGCGACGCGTGGGAGGCCATGGTGTCGCCCGGCGGCAAGCTCAAGCCGGGACGCGTGGTCCACATCGCGCCCGGCTTCGACGTGGCCGTGCAGTCGGTCACCGAGCGGCGTACCCGCGTCGTGCGGCTCATCACCCGCGGGCCGGCCGACGCCGCCATCGAGGCGCACGGCCACATCCCGCTGCCGCCGTACATCCAGCGCCCCGACGAGCCCGCCGACCGCGAGCGGTATCAGACCGTGTACGCCCGAGAATCCGGGTCGGTGGCCGCGCCGACCGCGGGGCTGCACTTCACCACGCGCCTGCTCGACGCGCTCGCCGCGAAGGGCGTGAAGCGCGCCGAAGTGCTGCTCCACGTGGGGGCGGGCACGTTCAAGCCCGTGGAAGTCGAGGATCCCGCGCTCCACGTCATGCACGAGGAGTGGTACTCGGTGAACGACGACGCCGCGCGCGCCGTGAACGACGCGCGCGCCCGGGGCGGGCACATCTGGGCCGTGGGCACGACGGCCGTGCGCACCCTGGAGAGCGCGGCCCTCCCCGACGGCACCCTGGTGCCGGGCCAGGGGGACACGCGCATCTTCATTCGGCCGCCGTACGGGTTCCGCGCCGTCGACCGGCTGATCACGAACTTCCACCTGCCGCGCTCCACCCTGATCATGCTCGTGGCCGCGTTCGCCGGCTACGACCTGACGATGCGCGCCTATCGCACCGCGGTGGCCGAGGGCTACCGCTTCTATTCGTACGGCGATGCTATGGTAATTCTGTAATGATCCACGATCCGTTTGCGTTCACCATCGAGCAGGCGCGGGGCGCCGCGCGCGCGGCCACGTTCACCACGCCGCACGGCGTCGTCCAGACGCCCGCGTTCATGGCCGTGGGCACCCTGGCCACGGTGAAGGGGCTCGATCCCGACGACCTCCGCGCGATGGACGCGCAGATGATCCTCGCCAACGCCTACCACCTGCACCTGCGTCCGGGCGACGAACTCGTGCGCGCCATGGGCGGGCTGCACCGGTTCATGGCGTGGGACCGCCCCATTCTCACCGACTCCGGCGGATTCCAGGTGTTCTCGCTGGCGTCGCTCCGCACCGTGGACGAGGACGGCGTGGAATTCCAGAGCCACCTCGACGGCTCGCGGCGCCGGTTCACGCCGGAGTCGGTGATGGAGATCGAGCGGAACCTCGGCGCCGACGTCGTCATGCAGTTCGACCACGTGATCCCCGGGCAGAGCGACGCCGCCACGGCGCGCGACGCGAGCGAACGGAGCGTGCGGTGGCTGGCCCGCTGCCGCGCCGCGTTCAACGCGCTCGAGCGCGAGCGGCCGCAGGCGCTCTTTCCCATCGTGCAGGGCGGGATCCACGCGGATCTGCGGCGCGAGGCGGCGGTGGCCATTCGCGACATGGACGACTGGCGCGGGTTCGGGATCGGCGGGCTCTCCGTGGGGGAGGAGAAGCCCGACATGTACGCGATGCTCGAGGTCGTCCACGACGTGCTCCCGGTGAACCGCCCGCGGTACCTCATGGGCGTCGGCTTCCCCGAGGATCTGGTCGAGGGGGTGCGGCGCGGCGTGGACCTGTTCGACTGCGTGGCGCCCACCCGCATGGGGCGCAACGGGGCCGTG
>JAGWRB010000204.1 GCA_028876725.1 Gemmatimonadota bacterium | reverse complement strand
GCGATGCGCTCGGCGGCCCGCGTGTGCGACGCGATGTTCGCGTCGCTCCATCCCGCGTAGAAGCGCGACACGAGCGGCCCCGACGAGACGACCTCGGCGCCCGCGGCGCGGACCATCTCGATGACGCCGGCCGGCACGCGGTCGAGATACGGCACGGCGTCGCCCGCCGAGTATTCCATGGCCACGCGCTTGCCCTTCACGATCGACTGGAGGTGCTCGTCGAGCGACCGCCACGACGAGTACACCACGCGCTTCCAGCTCTTGGGCCAGTGGACCCAGGGCCCCTGCTCGATGGCGTGCGTGATCGCCACCGGCGTGCCCTCACGCGGGAGATACGCGAACACGCGGCGCGACACGAGGCCCGTGAGGCGCAGCATGCCGCCGGCGATGGGGTTGGTGCCGTGGAAGTCGAAGATCAGCCAGCCGTCGACGTCGAGGTCGGCGAGGGACTGTTGGAGTTTTGGGAGTGTGGATTCGGTCAGCATGGTCCAGTGTTCGCAGTGGGCGGTTGGCGGTGGGCCGTTAGCCGTTCGCGGTGAGTTGCATTCCCCGGGCCGCGCTCCGATCCACGGAGCGCCAGTCGGCGCGCCACTCGCACATGCCCTCGCCGCGGCTGTCGCAGCGCACGTGGTCCACCGAGCCGATACTCCCGATGAGGAGGCGCAGCAGTTCGCGGAGCGCCGCTTCGTAGTACGCGCAGCCGATGCTGCCGGGCGCGGTGCCGAGCGTGACCGAGCGGGGGACTTCGAGAATGACGTAGCCGCCCACGCGGCGGGCGGTGCCGTTGAGGTAGCGCGAGGCGAGGCGGCGCGCCCGGCGCAGGGCCCAGGGGCGCGCGACGAGCGACGGCAGCAGGCGCAGCAGCCGGCGCGTGATGGGCGAGATCGTCATGTACGATTCGCGCGCCAGGTACCGCCCCGCCGCCCGAAACACCGCTTCGGCGTCGGGGCGGCGCCCGATGAGCTTGGCCAGCGCCATCGTTTCTTCCTGCGACGTGCGCTGGCGGCGCTTCGCGGCCTCGCTGTAGCGCCTGATCTGGGAATACACGGTGTCGCTGAGCCCGAACCGCTTGTTGCGGAGCTCGTCGACGAATTCGGCGTCGAGGTCGCCGGGCGTGTCCACGTCGCGGACCGCCTCGAGCAGACTCAGAGGGAGCAGAGCGTCAACAGTAGATAGCATGCAGTGGGAACGAGGCAGCGTGCGAAGCTAGCGGCGCCAGGCGAGGGCAACAACCCGGGAACGGCGTGGCAGCCGCCGTGCTTGGTAATCTACGCGCTTGCCCGCCGCCCCGCGCCTCTGGCAGATTGCGCGTCGGCGCCCGCGTGCACGGCGTCGTCCTTTTTCCGTGGCCCGCATGCCCGAGTTTGCCCGCATCGCCGGTGGCTTCATCGTCGCGCTCGCCATCGCGGCCGCCGCGCGCCGCTCGCGCGCGCTCTCGGCGTCGGGCATGGTCGCGGCGACGTTCGTCGGCACGGCCGCCGTGGCCGCGGGCTGGGACTGGGGCGCCCTGCTGATCGGGTTCTTTGTCGCTTCTTCATTGCTCTCGCGCGTGCAGCGGGAGCACAAGGCACGCGCCACGGGCAGCATCGTGCACAAGGGCGACGAGCGCGACGCGGTGCAGGTGCTGGCCAACGGCGCGGCCTTCGCGGTGGCCGCGGTGGGACACGCGGTCAGTCCCGCCGCGGCGTGGCAGGCGCTGGGCGCCGGCGCGCTGGCCGCCGCCACCGCCGACACGTGGGCCACGGAAATCGGTCTCCTCTCGCCTCGCGCGCCGCGCTCGATTCTCACCTTCCGCGCCGTGCCGCGGGGCACGTCGGGGGGCGTCACGATGCTCGGCCTCATGGGCGGCGTGTTCGGCGCGGCGTTCATCGAGCTCGCCGCCCTCGTGCTGGGCTGGCCGCAGAACGTCGTGGTGGCGGTGGTGGCCGGCGGCATCGCGGGCACGCTCGCCGACTCCCTGTTCGGCGCCACGCTGCAGCAGCGCCGCTGGTGCGACACCTGCCACACCGCCACCGAGCGCCCGGTGCACGGGTGCGGCGCCGCCACGCGCGTCACCGGCGGCTTCGCCTGGTTCGACAACGACGGGGTGAACGCCGCGTGCACGCTCGTGGGCGCGGGCGTCGCCTGGATCATCGCGAGGCATCTGTGAACGCGGCCGACGTCATCGTCGTGGGCGGCGGACCGGCCGGCGCGTCGGCGGCGCACGCGCTGGCGAGCGCCAACGTGGACGTGCTGGTGCTGGACCGCGCCCGCTTTCCCCGCCCCAAGCCGTGCGCCGAGTGCCTGAGCCCCGAAGCGTCGCGCATTCTGCACCGCATGGGCGCGCTGGAGGCGCTCGAGCGCGCCGGCGCGCCGCAGCTCGCCGGCATGGTGGTGCGCGCGCCGAACGGCGCCCACATTCGCGGACGATATCGCGCGGGGCACGGGTTCCGCGCATTCCGCGATCGCGGGCTCTCGGTGCGGCGCGAAGTGCTCGATCATCTGCTCCTCCAGCGCGCCGGCGCCGCGGGCGCCCGGGTGCACGAAGGCGCGCGCGTGGTGGACCTCCTGCGCGACGGCGCGGGGCGCGTGCGCGGCGTGATCGCGATGGACGGCGACGGGCGCCGCGTCGCGCACGAAGCCGCGCTGGTGATCGGCGCCGACGGACTCAACTCCGTGGTGGCCGCGCGACTCGGGCTCCGCCGCCGTCTGCCCTGGCCGCGCCGCGTCGCCCTCGTGGCGCACTACCGCGGCGTGACCGACGTGTCGGCGTACGGCGAGATGCACGTGGCCCGCGACGGCTACGTGGGGATCGCCGATGCCGGTGACGGGCTCACCACGGTGGCCGCCGTGTTTCCGCAGCGCGCGGTGCGCGACCGTGCCGGCGACCGCGCCGCGTTCCTGGCGCAGTGGCTCCGGGCGCAGCCCCACCTGGCGCCGCGGTTCGCCGCGGCGCAGGCCGCCGACGAGGTGCGCGCCGTGGGGCCGTTCGCGTCGCACGCGCGGAGGGCCTGGGCGCCGGGCGCGCTGCTGGCCGGCGACGCGGCTGATTTCTTCGACCCGTTCACCGGCGAGGGGATCTACGCGGCCCTGCGCGGCGGCGAGCTGGCGGCGGAGCACGCGCGGGCCGCGCTCGCCGCGCCATCGGCGCGCAAGGCCGACGCCGCCCTCGCCGCATACCACTTTGCATATCGCCGCGAATTCCGCGGCAAGTGGGCGGTGGAGCGCGCCATCGGCGCCGTGGTCGCCAACGCGGCGCTCATCGACCGCGCGGCCGCGGCGTGCGAGCGCGACCCGGCGCTGGCCGATCTCCTGGTGGGCGTGTGCGGCGACTTCGTGCCCCCGCGCGCGCTGATGCGCCCTTCCGTGCTGTTCGCGCTGTTCGCCCGCCCGGCGCGCGCTCCCCGTACCGTCCGTCTCGCATGAGCATCGACCCCGATACCTTCCGCGCCGCGCTGGGACGCTTCGCGTCCGGCGTCACCATTCTCACCGTGCTGGACGCCGAGGGGCGCGATCACGGCATGACCGTGAGCGCGTTCTGCTCGCTCAGCCTCGACCCCCCGCTGGTCCTCGCCTGCATCGACCGCTCGGCCGACATGCATGCGCTGCTGCTGAAGCGCGAGCATGTGGGGATCACCCTCCTCGCCGCGGGACAGGAAGCGCTTTCCCGCCGGTTCGCGGAGCTCGAATCCGACCGGTTCGAGGGGCTCGGGTTCTCGCGGGGCGAGCACGGCGTGGTGCTGTTCGACGGCGCGCTGGCGCATCTCGAGTGCCGCGTCCGCGCGCGGCACCCCGAAGGCGACCACACGATCATCGTGTGCGAGGTGGAATGCGCCGAGGTCCGGCAGGAGCGCCCGCTGCTGTACTATCGCGGCGGATACGCCCAGCTCGAGCGCTGATGCCGCCGTTCACTCCCGCGCGGCGGCGGGGCGCCGAGATCCTCGACGACCCCGCGACCCCGCCCGCCGTGCGCGAGCGCTCGCAGCGCGACGTGGTTCGCTCGAACACGCTGCTCGGCGGCGCCCGCGCCTACCGCCTCGCCGTGCGGCGCGCGATGCCGGCGGGAAGCGGCTGCACCCTGCTCGACGTGGGCGCCGGGCTCGCCGACCTGCCGGCCCGGGTGGCCGCCGATGCGCGGAGCGCCGGGGGGAGCGTCACGACCATCGCGGCCGACCGCGTGGAAGGGCTGCTGCGCGCCGGACGCGCGCGCGCGGATCACGCCGTGTGCGCCGACGCGCTCGCCCTGCCGTTCCGGGACGGCGGCGCGGACATCGTCGCCTGCTCGCAGCTGCTGCACCACTTCGAGCGGGCCGACGCCGTGCGCCTCGTGCGGGAAATGCACCGGGTGGCCCGGCGGGCCGTGGTGGTGAGCGATCTCCGGCGGAGTTGGATCGCGGCCGCGGGGTTCTGGCTGGTCAGCTTTCCCCTGCGCTTTCACCGCGTGACGCGCCACGACGGCGCGCTGTCCGTGCTGCGCGGGTTCACGGCGCCCGAGCTCGCCGGCATCGTGCGGGACGCGACCGGCGCCGCACCCGACGTGCGGCGGCACTTCGGATTTCGCCTCACCGCGACGGTGACGCGCGCATGAGCGACCAGCCGCTGCGCGAGCCGTTCTCGCTGGGCCCCATGCCGGCGGCGGCGCGCATGGTGACCGTGGACCGCCGGCTCGTGCGGGCGCCGCTCGACGCGATCTTCGCGCTGGCGCGCGACGTCGAGCGCTGGCCCGACCTGCTGCCGCACTACCGCCACGTGCGCTTTCTCACGCGCGCCCCCGACGGCGGCGGCGTGGTGGACATGTCGGCGGTGCGGCCGTTCGGCGCGCTGAAGTGGCCCACCCGCTGGGTGTCGGAAATGCAGGTGCACGGCGGCGGACGCGATCTGCCGTGGATTCGCTACCGGCACGTGCGCGGCGTGACGCGGGGGATGGACGTGGTGTGGGAGTTCTCGCCCGAGCCCGAGGGCACGATGACCACGATCCTGCATATGTGGAACGGACCGGCGTGGCCGGGGATTGGAGGAGTGGCGGCGACGGCCGTGATCGGGCCTGTGTTCGTGCACGGGATCGCCTCGCGCACGCTGGCCGGGCTGGCCGGCGCGGCGGAACGCGCGGCGGAGGCTTCGGTGCGGAGCGGGACATGAGCGAACGCAGAAGAGTGGTGATCACCGGCCTTGGCCCGGTGACCCCGATCGGCATTGCGCGGGAGGGGCTCTGGACGGGGCTCCGGCGTCAGCGGAGCGCCATCCGCACCGTCACGCGGTTCGACCCGTCGCCGTTCCGCAGCCGCAACGCCGCCGAGGTCGACGATTTCGATCCCGCGGACTTCATCGAGCAGCGGCGCGCCCGCCGGCTCGACCGGTTCGGGCAGTTCGCGGTTTCCGCCGCGCGGCTGGCCGCCGACGACGCCGCGCTCGACCTGGCCGCCGAGGACCCGGAACGCGTGGGGGCCATGATGGGCTCGGCCCTGGGCGGGATCGCGTTCGCCGAAATGCAGGCGCACGCGATCCATCGCGAGGGGATGCGCGCCGCCGATCCCGCGCTCGCGCTCACCGTGTTCGCGGGCGCGGCGAGCTGCAACATCGCCATCGAATTCGGGGTGCAGGGGCCGAACAGCACCAACGCCATGAGCTGCGCGTCGGGGACCATCGCCATCGGGCAGGCCTTCCGCGCCATTCGCGACGGCGAGGCCGACGTGATGTTCGCCGGCGCGGCCGAGGCGCCGCTGGCGCCGCTCTGTTTCGGGGCGTTCGCGAACATTCGCGCGATGTCCACGCGCAACGACGCGCCCGAGCGCGCGTCGCGCCCGTTCGACCGCGACCGCGACGGCTTCGTGATGGGCGAGGGGGCGTGCGTGCTCGTGCTGGAGGAGCGCTCGCGGGCCCTCGCGCGCGGCGCGCCCGTGTACGCGGAAGTGCTGGGGTTCGGCTGCTCCAACGATGCGCACCACATGACCGCGCCGCGCCCCGACGGCTCGCAGGCCGCGCGCGCGATGCGGCTCGCGCTCGCCGACGGCGGCGTGGCGCCCGCCGACGTCGCATATGTGAACGCGCATGGCAGCTCCACGCCGCTCAACGACCCCACCGAGACGTCGGCCATCAAGCGGGTCTTCGGCGATCATGCGGCGCGTCTTGCCGTGAGCAGCACCAAGGCGTACTACGGGCATGCCCTGGGCGCGTCCGGCGCCATCGAGGCGGCGATCACCGCGCTGGCGCTGCAGCGCGCGTGGCTGCCGCCCACGCTGAATCACGACGCGCCCGATCCCGCGTGCGATCTGGACTACGTGCCCAACGAGGGCCGGCCGGCGCGCGCCGACGTGGCGCTCTCCAATTCGTTCGGATTCGGCGGCATCAACGCGGCGCTGGCGCTGCGGCGGGCCGACTGAGGCGCCGGCGGGGCGGCGAACCGGCGGCTGCCGCGCTGGACGGTGCGGGGCGCCGGGTTTAGCGTTGGGGACGCCCGCGACGACCCACTTTTCACGCTGGAGCTCCCGCGCATGCCCGACCTCAAACGTCCCGTCGTCGCCGAGTTCATCGGCACCTTCGCGCTGGTGTTCATCGGCGGCGCGACGATCATGAACGGGTACGTGGCCAAGGCCGCCGTGCCGCTCATCGACGTCGCCATCGCGCACGGGCTCATCTTCGCGCTGCTGATCACGGCGACCATGCGGGTGTCCGGGCACCTGAACCCCGCCGTTACGATCGGCGTGGCCGTCACGCGGCGGCTGAGCGCGCCGCACGCCGTGGCGTACGTGGTGGCGCAGTGCGCGGGGGCCGTGGCGGCCGCGCTGGCGCTCAAGGCGATCTTCCCCGCCGACGCGGCGACCGCGTCGCGCCTGGGGGCGCAGTGGGTGGCCGGCAACGTGAGCACGACCGCGGCGATCGCGCTCGAGGGGATCGCGACGTTCTTTCTGGTATTCGTATTCTTTGGCACCGTCGTGGATCCGCGCGGCCCCAAGGTGGGCGGGTTCGCGACCGGCCTGACGGTGACCGCCGGGATTCTGGCCATCGGCCCGCTCACCGGCGCGTCGATGAATCCGGCGCGGTCGTTCGGGCCGGCGCTCGTGAGCGGCTATTTCGAGGGGCATCTCATTTATTGGATCGGACCGCTGCTCGGGGGCGCCCTGGCCGGTCTGCTCTACGACCGAGTGTTCCTGCACGGCGAACCGGCGTCGCGCGGCGCGTGAGTCCGGCGGCATGAGCCCGGACGATCCGAGGTCGCTGCAGCCGCTGGAGGCGGAGCGGGAGCGCGTGATCACGCTCCTGTCGCGGCATTTCGCGAACGACCATCTCTCGATCGACGAGTTGGAGACGCGGCTGGAGTTGGTGTACCGGGCCTCGTCGGTGGCGGAGATTCGCGCGCTGGCGTCGGATCTGCCGGGCGAGGGCGCGGGGGGCGCGGCGGTGACGCCGGCCCCGGCGCCGTCGCAGCGCGTGCGGCGGCGGATGCTGTCGGTGATGAGCAGCCGCACGCGGAGCGGGGTGTGGATTCCGCCGCAGCGGCTCGATCTCGTGGCCGTCATGTCCGACACGCATCTCGACCTGCGGTCGGCGCAGCTCTCGGCGGGCGTCACGGAGATTCACGTGCGCGCGTGGTGGGCCGCGGTGCGGATCACCGTGCCGCCCAACGTGCACGTGGTGGTGGAGACGACGCCGGTCATGGCGTCGGTGGCCGACCGGACCGGAGCCGGGGCGCCACCGCCGCACGGGGCGCCCGTGGTGCGGGTGACCGGGTGGGCGGCGATGTCGGACGTGACCGTGCACGGGCGGTCGGCGGCCGACTGACGTGCGGGGGCAAGGACCCGGCGCACCGAAACACTTGACAGCCTGCAAGGGCTTACATACAGTTGCCCCGGCCGCAGGCGCGGCTGACGTTTCCGCGAATTCATCCCTCTCCCCGGGTGCCGGCCGCCGCGACTGTGGCGGATCGCCGCCGCAGCAGGCGGTGATCGCCAGGGACAGGGTTCTTGTTGTCGTGCTCGGCGCCCGCCGTTTCATCGGGGCAATCCCCCAGGGCGCGCGAAGGACGCCGTTATATGTAAGCGCTTGCAGTTTTGTGGCGACCGTTGCGCCCGCTGTCCACGGCGGCCGGCCGCCTCCGTGTCGTGTCCGGCCGGGACGCACCACGGCACCTCGCCTCACCGGCCGCATGCAGTGCACCCGCCATCGGCCCTCGAGGGGCCGGATTTCCCTGGTCAGGAGGTCTGAAGATGCGCTTCAGGATCGTTCGCCTGTGGGCAGCCGTCGCGCTCACGCTCGCCACGGCCGTCCCCGCCGCCGCGCAAGGCACGGGACAGATCCGCGGCACCGTCACCGATTCGGTGGCCGGACAGCCCCTCGCGGGCGCCGTCGTCTCGGCCCGCGGGCACTCCACCCTCGTGCGCGACGACGGATCATTCGTCCTCACCGGCGTGCCCGCGGGCACCGTGCGCCTCCGCGTCCAGCGGCTGGGGTACAGCCCCGCGCAGCAGACCGTCACCGTCAGCGCCGGCGGGACCGCCACCGCCAATTTCCGGCTCATCCCCGCGGCGGTCGCCCTGCAGTCGGTGGTCGCCGTGGGATACGGCACCGAGCGGCGCGAGCAGGTCACCAGCGCCGTGTCGAGCGTGAACGCCGCGGATTTCGTGCAGGCGCCGCCGCGCACGGCCGCGTCGCTCATTCAGGGCAAGGTCGCCGGCCTCATCGTCACGACGCCGAGCGGCGATCCCACGAGCGGCACCGAAGTGATGCTCCGCGGCATCCCGACCATCGAGGGATCGCGCAGTCCGCTGGTGCTCATCGACGGGATCCCGGGCGACCTGAACACCGTCTCGCCCAAGGACATCGCGTCGATCAGCGTGCTCAAGGACGCTTCGGCGGCGGCCATTTACGGGTCGCGGGCGTCGAACGGCGTCATCCTGATCACCACCAAGAAGTACAGCGGCGGGCAGCCGTCCATTCGCTACGACGGGTACGCCGACGTCCAGGCCATCGCCAAGCGGCCGGATTTCCTCACCGCGAGCGACTACCGGCGGCTGATCCAGCAGGGCTACGCGTTCCAGGACATGGGCTACAACACGAACTGGGAGAACCAGGTCCTGCGCCAGCCGGTGAGCTCGCGCAACACGCTGAGCATCACGGGCGGGTCGGCGACCAACAGCTATAACGGTTCTCTGGACTTCGAGAACACGCAGGGCATCTTCGACCGCTCCGACAACAAGTCGATCACCGGCCGCATCGCGCTCGATCAGCGGATGTACGACCAGAAGCTCGAGACCAACTTCGAGCTGCTGAGCCGGATCCACGACAACTTCGCCGGGCCCAGCTACGCCTACGCGTGGCGGCAGGCGCTCATTCGGAACCCCACCGACCGGGTGCGCGACACCACCGGCGCCATCCAGGAGCGGAGCGGCTACTTCTACGACAACCCCGTGGGCATCATCAACACCGAGAACGGACAGAACGAGGACCGCGACCTGCGGATGCACGGCACGGTCACGCTGCGGCCGTTCGAGGGGCTGAGCCTCTCGCTCATGGGCGGCACCGAGCGCACCGACGCCCAGTACGGCGACGCGACCACGTTCCAGAACACCGCCACGACGAAGAGCGGGCTGGACGGCACCGCGTACCGCAGCGCCAGTTCGACCACCGATCACATCGTGGAAGGCACGGGCACCTACAACGGAAGCCTCGGCCGCCAGGATTACACCCTCCTCGGCGGCTACAGCTACGAGGACTTCGAGAACGACGGATTCAGCGCGTACAACTACGGGTTCCCCACCGATCTGTTCGGCTACAACGCGCTGGAGCAGGGGAGCGCGCTGGCCGCCGGCCAGGCGTCGATGAACAGCGGCAAGTCGTCGTACAAGCTCATCGGCTTCTTCGGCCGCCTGAACTACTCGTGGGCCGACCGGTTCCTCGTCATGGGAAGCGTGCGGTACGAGGGCAACTCCCGGTTCGGCGCCAACCACAAGTGGGGCCTCTTCCCCGCCGTGTCGGCCGGATGGCAGCTCGGCAATGAGCAATTCATCAAGAACCGGTTCCACTGGATCGACGAACTGAAGCTGCGCGTCGGCTACGGCGTCACCGGCATCGCGCCCTCGGCGTCGTACCTCTCGCTCACGAGCTACGGCTACGGCGCCAAGTTCCTGTACAACGGCACCTGGGTGCAGGGGCTGTCGCCCGTGCGCAACCCGAACCCCGATCTCCGGTGGGAGCAGAAGAGCGAGATCAACACCGGCGTCGACTTCGCGCTCTTCCGGTCGCGCCTCACCGGCAGCTTCGACGTGTACCGGTCGGACAACCGGGACATGCTGTACAACTACTCGGTGCCCGTGCCGCCGAATCTGTATGGCAGCATCCTGGCCAACGTGGGCCACATGCGGAACAACGGGTTCGAACTCTCGCTGAGCTATGACGTCGTGCGGCGGCGGAACTTCACGTGGACGACGAGCGGCAACTGGTCCACGAATGCCAACCGGCTGATGAGCCTGTCGAACGCCGCGTACCAGACCGCCGACTTCTTCAATACCGGCTACACCGGCGAGCCGGTGCAGCAGTCCACCCACCGCGTGCAGGTGGGCCAGCCGATCGGGAACTTCTGGGGCTGGAAGTCGGTGGACATCGACTCCACCGGGGCGTGGATCGTGCTCGACTCGGCGGGCAACCGGATCTCGATTCGCGACGCGAAGGAGAAGGACAAGCGCGTGCTGGGGAACGGGCTGCCCAAGGATTACGTGGCGTGGAACAACACCGTGCGCTACGGCCGGTTCGACCTCAACGTGAACATGCGCGGCGCGTTCCGCTTCCAGATTCTCAACTTCCAGCGGATGTTCTACGAAAACCCGACCATCCTGCAGTACAACATGCTGAAATCGGCGTTCAACAAGGTGTATGGCAAGCGGCTGCTGCACTACGATCTGGCGTACGTCAGCTACTACCTCGAGAACGGCGACTACTGGAAGGTGGACAACGTGACGCTGGGGTACACGCTGCCGGCCCGGATGCTGGGCCGCGCGGCGAGCGCGATTTCGAGCGCCCGCGTGTACCTCTCGGGCAGCAACCTGCTCACGCTCACCGGCTACAAGGGGATGGATCCGGAAGTCACGACCCTGGGCTCGTCCGACAACCTGAGCCCCGGCGACGACAACCGCGACACCTATCCCACGACCCGCACGTTCACCTTTGGCCTCAGCCTGAAATTCTGATGCCGCGGGCCGCCGGGCGCTCGCCCGGCGGCGTGCGGATCGAGAGGATGGAATCCTTATGAAGACTCACATACTGCAGCGCTGGCCGGCCATGCTCTGCCTCGCGGCGGGCTTTCTGGCTGTGTCGTGCACGAACCTGTCGGAAACGCCGTACGACCAGGTCACGACGGCGAACTTCCACCCCACCGCGCAGGACATGGCGTCGCTCATCGCGCCGGCCTACACGCCGCTTCGCGCCATGTGGATGCAGTGGTACGGCGCCCTCGACCTCCTCGAGGAAACGGGCGACGAATTCCTGACGCCGGTGCGCCCCAACGGCTGGTACGACGGGGGCATCTACATCCAGCAGCACAAGCACCGCTGGACGCCGTACAACGGACAGGAATCGAACCTCTGGAACCAGTCGTTCGCCGTGATCAACTCCGCGAACCGCGTGATCTTCCAGATCGACTCCGGCGTGGTGCCCACCGACGCCGCCACGAAGACGGCGATCGTGTCGGAGCTGCGGGCAGTGCGCGCGTACGCGTATTACATGCTGCTCGACAACTTCGGCAACGTGCCGATCGTCACCGACTTCAAGCAGAAGGATCTGCCCCAGCAGTCCACGCGCCAGCAGGTCTACGACTTCGTGGTCAAGGAGCTGACGGACGTCATTCCCAACCTGCCGGACGCGACGGGACAGGCGATGTACGGGCGCATGAACAAGTGGGCGGCGCTGGCGCTGCTCGCGCGGGTGTACCTGAACGCCGAGGTGTACACGGGCACGCCGGCGTACGACAAAGTGATTCCGGTGACCCAGCAGATCATCGACGCCGGGCGCTACCAGCTCGACGCCGACTACCGGATGCCGTTCTCGCGGAACAACCAGAACTCGCGGGAGATCATCTTCGCCGTGCCGTATGACGCGGTGAACGGCCGCTGCAGCCAGTTCCACATGAAGACGCTCAAGCCCGACCTGGAGTACGTGTTCAATCTCCAGGCGCAGCCGTGGGGCGGCAGCGCGTCGAACCCGCAGTTCATCGCCACGTACGACACCGCGGACGTGCGCCTCAAGGACACGTGGCTCATGGGCCCGCAGTTCGACGGGCAGGGCCGCGGCTACAACTTCACGGCCTACGTGCCGCGGATCGACAGCACGGGGTTCAACAACGGCTTCCCGGTGTGGAAGTACGAGATCTACGCCGGCGAGACCGGGTGCTCCGACGTCGACTACCCGGTGATCCGCTATGCCGAAGTGCTGATGATGCAGGCCGAGGCGCTGCTGCGGCTGGGGAACGCCGACGCCGCCGCGGCGCTCGTGACGCAGGTGCGGCAGCGCGACTTCCCGACCGACCCCGCCAAGGCGACGGTCACGGGCGCCGAGCTGCAGCAGGGGAGCGTGTACAACTATGGGTGGTACGACACCGACGGGGTGGTCAAGACCGGCCCCGGCGGCACGCCCGTCACCAACGGCGGCGCCGACGTGAAGTACGGGCGGTTCCTCGACGAGCTCGGCTGGGAGTTCGCGATCGAGGGACACACCCGCACCGACATGATCCGGTTCGGCGTGTACACCACCAAGTCGTGGTTCAACCACGCGCCCGACAACAATCCGGACCGGCGCCTGTTCGCCATTCCGCAAGGCGCCATCAATACGAATTCGAATCTGAAGCAGAACCCCGGGTACTGAGGTCCGGTACCCAACCGGCCGCCGTCTCGCGTCGGGCCAGCGACACGGGG
>JAGWRB010000203.1 GCA_028876725.1 Gemmatimonadota bacterium | reverse complement strand
TTCGCGCCGCGCATCATCCCCGCCGTGGACGCGTACTTCAAGGGGCTCGCGCCCACCGCGGCGCCGCAGTGGAAGGCCGCGTTCGCCGACATGAGCAAGACGATCCAGGATCCCGACGCCCTGCTCCGGCTGCAGACCGAGATGCCCGAGCTCGCCGCGCTCACCCGCAACACCTGCGCGATCACCATGCTCAAGGGCAGCGACAAGATCAACGTCATCCCGCCCGAGGCGTCGGCCCAGCTGGATTGCCGGCTGCTCCCCGACCAGAACGTGGCGGAGTTCAAGCAGGAACTCCGCGACGCGCTCAACGATCCCGGCATCGCCATCGACCAGCTCCTCGGCTTCACGCCCGCCGTGTCGTCCACCGACACGCCGCTCTATCGCGCGATCGTGGCCGTCACCAAGGCGCACTATCCGAACGCCGCCATCGTGCCGGCGGTGTCCACGGGCTTCACCGACAGCCACTTCTTCCGTGACCGCGGCATCGCGTCGTACGGGTACGCGCCCTTCCTCATTCCCGAAGCCGACAATTCGGGCGTCCACGGCAACAACGAGCGCCTCTCCATCGAGAACGTGCGCACGGGCACGCAGATGATGTACGAACTCGTACGCCGCATGACGACGCCGTGATCGGGCGCTATGTTGTGTGAATCCCAACCTGGTCCGGATATCCACATGAAGCGGTCATTCCTGTTCGGCGCGTTCGCCTTCGCGCTCGCCGCGTGCACGGCTCCGCTCACCGTCACCTCGGCGCCCACGCCGGCCCGTCCGCCGGCCAGCACGTCGGCGACGCCGGCCTCGGTGCCCAGGACCACGCTCGATTCCGCGCCCACCGATTGGCAACTGCTCGACCTGGCCGCCGATCACGTACCCGGCATCAGCGTACTGCGCGCCGAGCACGACCTGCTGGCGGGCATGACGCCCAGCCCGGTGCTCGTGGCCGTGATCGACGGCGGACTGGATACTGCCGACGTGGATCTGGCGCCGCATCTCTGGCATAATCCCAAAGAGATCGCCGGCAACGGCAAGGATGACGACGGCAACGGCTACGTGGACGATGACTGGGGCTGGAATTTCATCGGCGGCGCCGACGGCAAGGACATCGACCACGAGACGTTCGAACTCACGCGGTTGTACTCCCGGTGCCGGGGGATCGCCAACCTGAGCGTGGCCGGCCCGGTTCCGCCGGCCGCCGAGTGCCAGCACATCGAGACCGAGTTCGAGCAGAAGCGCCTGGCCGACGTCAGGACGCTGGACAACATCGACAACGCCGACCGCGCGCTCACGCGCGCGCTGGAGATTCTCAAGACCGCGATCACCGACTCTCTCACCGCGGCGCGCGTCAAGGCGTTCCAGCCGAGCGGCCCCAACGAGGTGCAGGCGCGCGACATCTACCTGCAGCTTGAGGATCGCGGGGTGACGCCGTCGGTGATCGCGGAGGCCAAGAAGGAGTACACGTCGCGGGTGAAGTACGGCTACGACTCCACGTACGATCCGCGGCCCATCGTGGGCGACGACTACAACAATCTGTCGCAACGCGACTACGGCAATCGCGACGTGATGGGCCCCGACGCGCTGCACGGGTCGCATGTGTCCGGCATCATCGCCGGCATGCCCGACGCCAAGGAGGGCATCCAGGGAATCGCCCAGGCGGCGCGCATCATGATGATCCGCACCATTCCCGACGGCGACGAGCGGGACAAGGACGTGGCCAACGCCATTCGCTACGCGGTGGACGAAGGCGCCCGGGTGATCAACATGAGCTTCGGCAAGGAGTACTCGCCGCAGAAGGCGGTGGTGGACGACGCGGTGCGATATGCCGATGCGCACGGCGTGCTGATGGTCCATGCCGCGGGCAACGACGGCAAGGACATCGACCAGGGGCAGAACTTTCCCACGCCGTACTACCTCACGGGCGGCCGGGCGCAGAACTGGATCGAGGTGGGCGCGTCGTCGTGGAAGGGCGGCGACACGCTGGCCACGTCGTTCAGCAACTACGGCCAGCAGCGCGTGGACGTGTTCGCGCCGGGCGAGGACATCCTGTCCACCATTCCCGGCAACAAGTACGAGCGCGACAGCGGCACCAGCATGGCGTCGCCGGTGGTGGCGGGGCTCGCGGCGCTGATCATGTCGTACTATCCCAGCCTCTCGGCGGCCGACGTCAAGCGGATCATCCTGCAGTCGGCCACGCGCTACCCAGCGCAGATGGTGGCCCGGCCCGGGGCCAAGGACGGTGACCCGCTGGTACCGTTCGGATCGCTCTCGGTCACGGGCGGGATCGTGAACGCGTACGCGGCGCTCCAGCTGGCGGCGTCGGCGGCGGCGGCCAAGCCGTAGCTGGCGCCGGCGGCCGCGCCGGCGCGCCACCGCATAACTCGCGCTGCAGCACCGGGTTCCATCGGGGAAACGCCGCGGATGTCAGGATTTGCCGCACATTTCCGGGTCATTTAGCCCATCAAAAACGGGCGTTTTCTCCGACTGTAGGGGTTTAGGGAGGCTCATAGACTGACGGCACAGGGACGAAAGGCCAATCCACTAGGGATCGGTCGGCAAAGTCCCCCAAAACCCCCAAGGTGCCGTATGAGATTCTCCCGCAAATACTCCAGCCTGCTCGTGGTGGCGGCCCTCCTCGGCCTTCGCCCTGCGGTTTCGTTCGCCCAGGGAGACGCAGGCATTCAGCACATCCGGCCAATGGACCAGCGTGGCCTGAACGTCTTCGAGCCGCCCAAGGCCGACACCACCAAGTTCACCGCCCTGCACACCAGTTGGGGCGCCGCGTTCACGCAGGACTTCCAGAACTTCACGCATCAGAACACCGCCACGCCGAAGCTGGTGAACGGCGTCAACACCAACGCGCTCATGCCCATCGGCCCGGGCTTCAACAACGCGATGGCCAACCTGTACATGAACACGCAGCTGGCCAAGGGCATCCGTGTGCAGCTCACCGCGTACCTCTCCACGCGCCACCACAACGAAGCGTGGGTCAAGGACGGCTACTTCCTGATCGACGACTCGCCGTGGGACGTGCCCGAGTTGAACATGCTCATGCAGTATCTCACGCTGCGCGTGGGGCACTTCGAGATCAACTACGGGGACGAGCACTTCCGCCGCACCGACGGTGGCAACGCGCTCGACAACGCGTTCATCGGCAATCCGATCATCGATGCCTTCACCACGGAGATCGGCGCCGAGGCCTACCTGCGGTCCAACGGCTACATGCTCATGGGCGCAATCACTGGCGGCGAGGTGCGCGGCACGGTGGAGAACCCGAGTAAGCGCGCGCCGGCGTTCTACGGCAAGGCGGGCTACGACAAGCAGCTGAACAAGGATCTGCGGGTCCGTCTCACTGGTTCGCTGTTCAGCCAGCCGCGGGCGCTGAACAACACGCTCATCGGCGGCGATCGCGCTGGCTCGCACTACTTCGACGTGATGGAGAATGCCACGTCCACCACGGCCGCCAATGCCTGGTCGGGCACGATCAATCCCGGTATGCGCAACGACATCCACGCGCTGGCCGTGAACCCGTTCATCAAGTACCAGGGGCTGGAACTGTTCGGCGACGCCGAGCGTTTCCGCGGCAGTTCGGCCACCGAGGTCACGGATCGCACGTGGACGCAGTACGACGGCCAGGCGGTGTACCGGTTCCTGCCCAACGAGCAGGCGTATGTGGGGTATCGGTACAACACGGCCAAGGGACAGCTCATCGGCATCGCCAACGACGTGAGCGTGAATCGCTGGTCGGTGGGTGGCGGCCTGTTCGTCACCAGGAACGTGCTGGCCAAGTTCGAATACACGAACCAGACCTACAACGATTTCCCGCTCACCGACATCCGTAGCGGCGGACTGTTCAAGGGGTTCATGCTCGAGGGCGTGGTCGCCTTCTGACGGCATAGATGCGGGAGACGGGATCGAGCGATCCCGCGGCGGCGCCGGCTCCACGATGTCGGCGCACCGGACCCTCCACCGCAAGCGCGGCGGGGGGTTTCCCGCGTCCGGGGGCGGGCTCTGGAGTCCGCCGACCGCGGCGATCCGCGCGACGGGCGCCAGAAACCGAGGGGTTCGAACGGATGCTCCTGATTGGACGGATGGTTCGGATCGAACTGCCCTTGAGGGGAATCGAGGGCGAGTCCGGCCCCCGCGCCTTGCATGGGGCGGGTCCATTGCGCAATCTCCTCTATGGTAGCGGCGGCATCCGTTTTTGCCGTCGTACCGTCTGCCGTCCTACCCCCCTACCGTCCTACCGTCCTACCGTCCTACTCTCAACCGCCATGCAGACTTCCACTACCGCCTACCCTCGCCTCACGGAGCCCCTCGTGCGCGCCAACGGCGAGCTCCGGCCCGCCACGTGGGATCAGGCGCTCGATGCGGCCGCCGAAGGCTTTCGTCGCAACATCGAACGGCACGGCCCCGATGCCCTGGGCATCTTCTCGTGCTCCAAGTCGAGCAACGAGATGAATTTCCTGGCGCAGAAGCTGGCCCGCGTCGCCTTCGGCACCAACAACATCGACAGCTGCAACCGAACGTGACACGCACCTAGCGTCGTCGGTCTGGCGACGGTCTTTGGTGCAGGCGGGGGCACGAGCTCCTACGAAGAGGTGGAAGACACCGACGTCGTCCTCCTCTGGGGATCGAACGCGCGCAACGCCCACCCGATCTGGTTCCACCATCTATTGAAGGGGATCCGGCGCGGGACGCGGCTCTACGTGATCGACCCCCGGCGGACGGAGTCCGCCCGGTGGGCAGACGTCTGGATGGGACTCAACGTGGGCACCGACATCGCGCTCTCCAACGGCATGGCGCGCGAGATCATCCACGCGGGGCTCACCCACCCAGCGTTCATCGCCAACGCCACCGAAGGGTTCGAGGCGTATGCGCGCTCGGTGGAACCGTACACGCTCGACGTCGTGGAGAAGATCACCGGCGTTCCCGCCGACGTCATCCGCGAGGCGGCGCACACGTACGCCAAGGCCGACAAGGCCATGGTCTGCTGGACACTCGGCATCACCGAGCACCACAACGCCACCGACAACGTGCTGGCGCTCATCAACCTCTCGCTCCTCACCGGCCACGTGGGCCGCTGGGGGTCGGGGTGCAACCCGCTGCGCGGCCAGAACAACGTGCAGGGCGGCGGCGACATGGGCGCCATTCCCAACAAGCTTCCCGGCTTCCAGGACATGCTCGACGACACCGCGCGCACGCGCATCGAGCAGATGTGGGGCACGAAGATCCAGCGCAAGTACGGCTGGAATCTCACCGAGATGCTGCACGCCATGGACCGTGGCGATCTCACCGCGCTCTTCTGCATTGGCGAGAACCCCGCACAGTCAGACGCCGACGGGAACCACGTCGAGAAGCTCCTGCGCGGGCTCGACCATCTCGTCGTGCAGGAGATCTTCCTCACGAAGACCGCGCAGCTTGCGCACGTCGTGCTCCCCTCCACCACGAGCTGGGCCGAATCGGAGGGGTGCGTCACCAACAGCGAGCGCCGCATCCAGCGCGTGCGCAAGGCCGTCGAGCCCCCCGAGGGCGCGCGCGACGAGCTGTGGATCCTGAGCGAGATCGCGAAGCGCCTGGGCCACGACTGGGGCCAGCCGTCGGCCGAGGACGTGTGGAACGAGGTGCGGCGCGTGGCGCCGGCGTTCTGCGGCGGCATGAGCTACGCGCGCATGGAAGCCATGGGCGGCATCCAGTGGCCCTGTCCGGATGACAACCATCCGGGCACCAAGTTCCTGCACGGCCGCCTGTGGGAGACCCCGCGCGGCGGGCGCGCCGCGCCCTTCTCGGTGGTGCAGCACGAAGGCCCCGTGGAGACGCCCGACGCCGAGTATCCGCTGCTGCTCACCACCGGCCGGCGATTAGAGTCCTATAATACCGGCGTGCAGTCGGGGGGCTACGACTCGCCCCTGCACCTGGGCGAGACGCTCGATCTCTCGCCCGAGGACGCTGCCGCGCTCGGCGTCGCCGCCGGCGAGGCCGTGCGGGTCGTGTCGCGCCGCGGCCACGTGGTCGCGCCGGCGCGCATCGACCCGGGGCTCCGCCCCGGCGTCGTGTTCATGACCTTCCACTTCCCCGACGAAGTGGCCACGAACCTGCTGACGATCGACGAATCCGACGCCCGCTCGGGCACCGCCGAATTCAAGGCGTGTGCCGTACGTGTGGAGCCGGCCGAGGTCGCCGTGGAGACGGGAGACTGATGGATATTCGGGCCATCGACGCGGCGCCCACCGCCGAAGAGCGGCAGGCCGTCGACGCGTGCATCGGGGCGCCGGCCTCGGCGTGGGACGGGGCGCCCGAGCGCACCGCCCGCGATTACCACGTGGCGCATGGCGGCCAGGCGATGCGCGACCGGCGCCACCAGCTCCTGCCGGCGCTCCGCGCGCTGCAGGCGCGCGTGGGGTGGATCAGCGAGGGCGGGCTCGCATACGTGTGCGAGCGCCTCGACGTGCCGCCCGCCGACGCGTGGGGCGTCGCCACCTTCTACGCGCTGCTCTCCACCACGCCGCGCGCCCGGCGCGTGCTTCACGTCTGCGACGACATCGCGTGCAAGTGCCGCGGCGCCGACGCGCTGTGCGCCGAGTTGGAATCCAAGTTCGGACCCGCGCACGCGCACGGCCCCGAGGGCGATCACGTAGAAATTCCCGACGACGCGGCGGTGTGGGTGCGCTCTCCCTGTCTGGGCATGTGCGACCACGCGCCCGCAGCCATGCTGCAGGTGGCCGGCGAGACCCCGGTAGAGCTGCAGATCGCCGGGCTCACGGCGCGCCAGGCGTCGGCGATGCTTGCGCCGTCGGCCGATCCCGCCACGGCGCCGGTGTTCGACGGCGCGGCGTTCATCGCGTCCAAGGGCGAAGCCCGGCTCCTGAAGCGCGTCGGAAGGATCGATCCGGCCAGTGTCGACGACTACACCAAGAGCGGCGGATTCGAGGCGCTCGAGAAAGCCCTCGGCATGACGCCGCCGCAGGTCGTCGCCGAGGTGACGGCATCGAAGCTCATGGGGCGCGGCGGCGCCGCGTTTCCCATGGGGCGCAAGTGGGAGGCCGTAGCCGCGCAGGCCGCGACCCCGCACTTCTTCATCTGCAACGCCGACGAGTCGGAGCCAGGCACGTTCAAGGACCGTGTGCTCATGGAGGGCGATCCATACGCGATCATTGAAGCCATGACCATCGGCGCCTATGCCACCGGGTGCGCACAGGGCTTCATCTACATTCGCGGCGAGTACCCGCTGGCCGCGGCCCGGCTGCAGCACGCCATCGACCAGTCGCGCACGCACGGCTTCCTCGGCGCCGACATCCTGGGGCGCGGGTTCAGCTTCGACATCGAGATCCGCCAGGGCGGCGGCGCGTACATCTGCGGCGAAGAGACCGCGATTTTCAATTCCATCGAGGGCTACCGCGGCGAGCCGCGCAACAAGCCGCCCTTCCCGGTGCAGGCCGGGCTGTTCGGCTGTCCTACCGTGGTCAACAACGTCGAGACCCTGGCCAACGTGCCCGGCATCATCCTCGACGGCGGCGCGGCGTACGCGAAGATCGGCACCGAGAATTCCACGGGAACCAAGCTGTTCTGCATCAGTGGCGCCGTGGAGCACCCGGGCGTCGTCGAGGTGCCCTTCGGCGCCACGCTGCGCGAGGTGATCGATCTCGCGGGCGGGGTTCGCGCGGGCACGGCGCTCAAGGCCGTGCTGCTCGGCGGCGCGGCGGGGGTGTTCGTGCGTCCGGATGAACTCGACATCCCGCTCACCTTCGAGGGCGTGCGGGCCGCCAATGCCACGCTGGGTTCCGGCGTCATCATCGCGTTCGACGAGTCGGCGGACATGGAAGAGATGCTGCTCCGCATCGCGGCGTTCTTCCGCGACGAGAGCTGCGGCCAGTGCGTGCCGTGCCGCGTCGGCACCGTGCGCCAGGAAGAGGCGCTGCACCGGATCCGCAGCGGGCGGACGCGCGGCGGCCTGCCCCAGGAGTTGGCCCTCATCGACGAGGTGGGGATGTCCATGAAGGACGCGTCCATCTGCGGGCTCGGCCAGACGGCGTATTCGGCGATCGAGAGCGCCATCAAGCGGTTGGGAGTCTACGGAGAGCGTCCATGACCGGCATTGCCCCCGTCCCTCTGGCACAGATCAAGCGGCGTCGCGGCGCCGACGTGAAGCGCGTGG
>JAGWRB010000202.1 GCA_028876725.1 Gemmatimonadota bacterium | reverse complement strand
TTGCTGGCGGTCATCCTCGTCGCGGGGCTCTTCTACTATGGCCGAGTGGGCCGCGAGGCGCCGCGCGTGCTGCTCCTGCCGGCGGCGCTGCTTACGCTGCTCTCCCTGCTGATCACGTGGGGCAACGTTCGGTACTTCGTGAATCGCATCGCGCGCCTCACCGACATGACGCGTGGGGCCGGTGCGCGGCGCCGGCGCGCGGACGAATTCGACGAAATCGAGGCCGCGGTGGGATCGCTGGGCGCGGCGCTCGATTCGGCGGCCGCGGAACGCGTGCAGGCCGAGGCACATGCGGCGGCAAGGCTCCGCGACGAAGCCACGATGCTCGCGGCCGCTGTCGGCGATGCGCTGGCGCAGCTCGACGGCATGCGGCTGCCGTTGCAGATCCTGCTCGAGGCGCCATTCGGGGATTTGAATGAGAATCAGGAGGAGTTGCTGCGCGACGCGCGTGCCGCGGCCGACGCGATCGACGGTGCGCTGCGTCGCCTGGGCGAGGTGGCCGACGCCGACCGCGGAGCGCTGGCCGCACAACTCGATCCGGTGCAGGTCAACGACGTCGTCCGGTCGGTGCTCCCGATCGCTCGCGCTGCCGCTGAACGCCGGGGAGCACGCGTGCAAGCCGAGCTCGAACCCGCCCTGCCCCGCGTGTCGGCTGACAGGACTCGCCTCGCGGAAGCGCTGGCGTTGCTGAGTGGCGATGCCGCCGAGGCCTCGGACGCAGAGCACCCGCTGCAGCTGAGCACGGCGCGCGTGGCGGGCGGGGTGGTCGTCCGGCTGGCGCCGGCGGGTCGCCGCGGCCACCCGCCGACGGGAGCCTGGATCCTTGCCAACCGGCTGGCGGCGGCGCAGGGCGCGACGCTGAGTAAGCACGACGACGCGTGGGAGATTCGTTTCGCGGGGTGAGGAACGGCGCCAGCGTGCCCGCCGTTGGTGGGTGCGTCGCCGTGACGTTGCGCAATGCGAGCAGGGCCTGCCTTTCCGGCCCGCGAAGCCGCTAGATTGGTTCCCATGAGCATCCATGGCACTCCGATTCCCGAACTCTGGGAGTGGGCCGAGTACTACTGACCCTGGTGCTACATCGCGGCCGTGCGCCTGCGACAGGTAGAACCGGAGTACGAAGGGCGCGTGCGCGTGCGCACTCGGCCGTTCGCGCTGGAGTTGTACGGCCGGCAGGCCGCACCTCGTGCGCTGCTCGCCGAAGAGTGGTGGCTCGCGGCCATTCAGGAGCCGGCCGCGGAGTTCAACGCTTTCGAGGGCGACGACTGGCCGACGACCACGCTCCCCGCGTTCGTCGCCGTGCGGGCCGCCGAGGAGCAGGATGCTCGGCTCGCCGACGCGCTCGATCTGCGTATCCGGCGCGCGTTCTTTGCTGAGAGCCGCAACATCGGCAAGCCTGAGGTCTTGCTCGAACTGGTCCGCGAGCTGGGCGGCGACGTCGCGCAGGTGGCGCACGCGCTGGACGGCGGCGGCGTGCGCGTGCAGATCGAACGCGAATTCGAAATCGCGCGCCAGCAATTCGGCGTACGCGGAACCCCCACGCTGATGTTGGAAGACGGCACCCAGCTCGAGATGCCGATCGCCAAACCACGCATCGTGGGCGGGCGCATCGTTGGGATTCGCGAGCTGACCTGCGTCGGCGAGTCCTGCCGCGCGGCCACGCGCGCGCTGTTCGAGCGGGCGCTCGTCCAGCGACGCCCCGACGAAGGATCCACGCGCTAGCGCAACACCAGAATCCGGAGGGTCCATGAGTCCCGTGCAACGCAAGCTCGCCAGCCCCGTGCTCTCGTTCGATCTCGTGGCCGAGAAGCGCATCGTGCAGACGGAACTCGACGCCGGTCACTCGCGCATCGCGCGCACGATCGTCAAGGAAGGCCCACTTCGCGTCACCCTCATCGGGGTGCGGGCGGGTGGCGAGATGCACGAGCACGAGACGGACGGGCCGATCACGATCCAGGTGCTCGAGGGCGCAGTCACGGTCCGGGCCGGAAACGAGACGCGCAGGCTTGCGGCCGGCGCGCTGATGGCGATCGACGGCGGCGTGCGGCACGACGTGAGCTCCGCCGAGGGCGGGCTCTTTCTGCTGACACTCATCGCGCCCGACACGCACCGTCCGTAGCGGCGCGCCGTCAGGCCATCAGCCCACGATCGTGTCGACCACGTCGTCGGCCGTGACCGCCCCGAAGTATTCACCAAGGTCCACGCCCGCGAGCGCGGCAGCGACAGAGTCTCGGTCATAGGGCACGCCGCGAAGCCGCGCTTCGAGCTCGGCGACGTCGCGCTGGCCCATGAAGTCGCCGAAGAGGCGCAAGCCGGCGATGCGCCCGCCCTGCACGTCGATCCGCGCGTCGATTTCGCCGGCCGGGAAGCGGCGCGCGCGCTGCACGTTCGCGGCGGGGTTCTCGCCGTAGTTCCACGCCCACGATCCGTACTTCTGCTCCACGAGGGCGCGCACTGCGTCCCAATCGGCGGCGGTGAGCTCCATCGTGGGGATGCGCGCGCGGTCGCGCGTGCCGAAGATCGATTCCAGGATCCGCTCGCGCAGCTCGTCGACCGTGATGCGCTCGCCCGTGAATTCACTGATATTGGCGACGCGGCTGCGAATCGACTTGATCCCCTTCGACTCCACCTTCCCCGGCTTGGGGCGAAGCGCGGCGGTCACGTCGTCGAGGTTGGAATCGAACAGCAGCGTCCCGTGGCTGAACATGCGATTGGGAGTCGCGAACTGCGCATTGCCCGAGATCTTCCGCCCGTCGGCCAGGATGTCGTTGCGGCCGCCGAGCTCGGCGGGAACGCCGAGCGCGCGGAGCGCGGCGATCACCGGGCGAGTGAAGTGGTCGTAGCGGCTGAACCGGCCGCTCACCACCGGCGTCATGAAGCTGAAGTTGAGGTTTCCGAGATCGTGGTACACCGCGCCGCCGCCCGAGATGCGGCGCACCACGGTGATGCCGCGGGCCGCGACGACGTCGGGGTCGATCTCTTCGATGGTGTTCTGGTTGCGGCCGATGATGATCGCGGGCGCGTTGATGTAAAACAGCACACAGTCCTCGTCCGTCACCTTCTGGCGGAGGACGTGTTCCTCGAGGGCGAGGTTGACGCGCGCGTCGTCGATGCCGTGGTTGTCAACGAAGAGCATGGTCGGGTCGCTGGTGCTCGGGCGAGTGATGTCGAATTCTACTCGACGCGGGGCCGGAGCGGGTGACGCATGTCACGCGGGGTGGGAGGAAACGCCGACAACTGGCGGGTTCAGGGGTTCCGCATATCATACGTAATATGGGCCTGGGTCAGAGCGTTCTTCTGCTGCTGCTCTCCGCCGGGGCGCTGGGCGCGCAAACGTCCCCGGTGCCGCCGCGGCGTCCGTTTTGCGACCGGCCCAGACAGGTACAACCGCAGCGCTGGGAATCGGCCGGCCCGCCTGTCGTCTCGCGCGGATCGTCCGTTGCGAGCGTGATGTCGGGACGGGATGGCGTTGCGCCGGCCATCGGGGCATCGGTCGACACGAGCCCGCTCGCGGCCATTCATCCGTCGCTGCGCCAGCCACGGCGTGATTCCGCCGCGCGCGCTCAGCTTCAACGTCAGCGCGATGAAGCCGCGCAAGTGTACCCCGCCACCATCGTGGTTGCCGCGCGGCTTGCGGATCCAACGGCAATGGCCGAGGTGATTCGACGCACCACACCCTGGCACGAAGACCTGCTGGTGCTCCCACGCTCCGGGCTCACGCCTGAGACACTCGCGGCAGCGCTGCACGCACTTGGCAACCTGCGGCGCGCCTCAACCGAGCCCCCGTGGGTTCCGGAATCGACGTTCGTCCGCCGTCCGTACACGACCGACGACACGCGGCAGCAGCAATTCCATCGGATGGCCATCGGCGGCGTGCGCCGTGCGGAGCGGACGGAGATCCCAGGATTCGGTCGCGTGCCCGCTTGCGCGATCGAGGTGACCGCGCATCCGGCCCCGCGCCGCGGTAACCACTCGTAGATCGGGTCCACTCGGAGCGTTGGCAGGACGGCCATTGCACCCGGCCTGGAGATCACGCGACCCGCAGCGGCTTGATGCGCGCCACTTCCCGTTTGACCGCCTGTGATGCGTCCCAGAGGTCGACGGCGCGCTGCGCATTGAGCCAGAACTCAGGGGAATTTCCGAACAGCCGGGCCAGCCGAAGGGCCATCTCGGGACTGAGCCCCCGCCGGCCGCGCAGCAACTCGTTGATGGACTGGCGGGACACCCCAACGGCGTCGGCGAGGCCAGCGACCGTGAGACCGTAGTCCGGCAGAAAGTCCTCGGCGAGCATCAGCCCCGGGTGCGTCGGCCGGCGCTTCATGCGCTGATTGTTGGAAACGCTCATCGGTTGGTACCTCGCCCTAGTGATAGTCGCAGAATTCCACCTCGTACGCGTCGCCGTCCACGAACCGGAAGCAGATGCGCCATTGATCGTTGACGGCAATCGCATGCTGTCCCGCCCGATCGCCCTTCAACGCGTGCAGACGGTTGCCCGGAGGCACCTTCAGATCCTGCAGGGCAACCGCGAGGTCGACGTATTCCAACTTGCGCGCAGCCCGTGCCGCGACCTCCGGCGGAATTCGTTTGGCGACGCCCGTGACGTACAGATCGCGCGTACGCTTGTCCGCGAAGGTCTTGATCATCGAAAGAGTGTAACGCGTCACGTGACACGTGTCAATCGGCGGTCTCCCCGGCCGGGGCCACGGGTCGCCAACGCCTGCTTTGCCTCCTCGGGACCGTTGCTCGGTGGTACCGAACATGTGGTGGGTGCTCCACGACGCGAGGCGAAGGCGCCCTGAGTGGCTGGCGTCTGAGGGCCATCGGCGCACCGCGCTGGCAATCAACGCATACGACGCAGCGCTGCCCCGCATTGCATCCGCCCGGCCACCCCGCGATCTTTCAGAATTGGGAGGGCTGGCAGAACGGCTATTGCACCGGTCTTGAAAGCTGGTGCCGAATCGGATCGCGGCACTAAGGCCAAGTCTATGTGCCCGCTGCAATTGCCGACTCGATCGCTGACGCGCTGCCGGGATGATTGTGGCAGCGATGTGACTATTTGGCGCCGTTCAGGTCCGCTGGCACACAGTTCCACGGCGACGTGCCGCTCATTGGCCACCCTGGCGCCGCGCATCTGGGAGGCCCTGAGGGCGATTTGGCGGTCGCCTCAGGGGGTCTGCCTAGCTCCAGTGATACACAAAGATGGCGTAAAGGCCCCGGCCCTTCTCTTGCGGCCGGCATACGCGTCCGCAACGCTTTGGCACGGGTGCCGTCTGCCCATAGGAGTTTCCGCAACCCTTGGCCGAGCACATGTCCACGTCAGCTGGCCGCCCCCTCCAGCATGACTCGTTGTCGCCGTCGGCGCTGGCGTCGGCATTTCGTCGCGGGAACCACGACGCTTTCGTCGCCGTTGTCTCGCAGTGCGAGGCCAAGCTCCGCGCATACGCGTGGCGCTATGCCCGCGATGCGACTGAAGTTGACGATGTGCTTCAGAGCGTCTGGGCGCTGGCGTGGGAGAAGCATGATCAATGGAGGGGAGACAATGACCCGCTCGGCTGGCTCCTTCACCTTACGCGGACGATCTGCCTCCGGACGGCGCGAGTGAATCGGCGTTATGTCGCCATCCCGGATGTTCGTGACCTCCCGGCCCCCGTTGAGGATGGACTGGAAACCGAGCCGACATCGGCGTGGATCGACCTTGCCGACACCATGGCGGATCTCGTGATGGCCCTCCCCCCGAGGCAACGCACCGCCGTCATCCTCCGCTTCTTCGGCGGCCAGAGCACTCGCCAGATCGCGCGCCGCATGAAGATTGCGGAGGGAACCGTCAAGGCGACCGTGCACCAGGGTATCCAGGGCATCCGCACACATGCGTCGGCAGGCCAACTCGCAACGCTGGAGCGCCACTTCGTGGTAGTAACGAATGACTGGACGGCCGGTCCAGTCCACACGCCGCGGGGACGTACCCCTCGCGCATTCCGATACACAAGTCGATGACATCTGACAGCAGCGTTTTGTTCCTGCGCGTGATTCGCCTGATAGCGTATGCGATTATCGGCGGCTCAGCGTTTCTACTTCTGGCCCCGCCTGTGAGGGCCGCCCGGCCAAGCTGCTACAACACCGTCTGTACGATCAACCCAGAGACGCTTGAACTCTACTGCGAATATCAAGCGAACACTTATTGTGGCTTTGCCGGAACAGCTGAAAGCCCTACGTGCATCTCGATTTCTCGCTGCGTCCCCGATTGAATGCGCGGGAGCGCTCTGAGGACCTCCGCCACAGCGCCGACCCTCCGTCACTAAACCAATTCGCACCGCGTGGCTCCCAGAAGATGGCGGCAGAGTCGGAGGCGGACGTCACAGATACTCCACACCTTCTCGGAGGTTGGCCATGCACAAACGACTGCACTTCATCATTCAAACCGCCGCATGCGTTGCGATCGGCAGCGCGGGAGTGCTCGTGTTTTCGCCGAGCGCGCACGCGGCACCTCCTCCCTGCAACAACGAAGTGTGCACACTCGACCTGAATACACTCGACCTCTACTGCTCAGCGGAAATGGGCCAGAACTGCAACCTGAGCGGCGGTGGAAACGATACCTCCTGTCAACCCAGTAGCTGCAACCCACAGTAGCCTTGCCCGCATCGCGCTGTGATGTCCCCTCCGTGTCCGGACGCCTCCTGATGGGCCATTCCACGCACTATGCCGCCCCGCTGGGCGCCGCCGTCCTGTCCACGATACTCGCAATGTCGCTCGGGGCCCAGGGCACGCCTGCCGCCGCGGCACCGAGTCTGCATATCGAACACGAAGCGACCATCCCGCCAGGGCAAGTGCAACCGAGTTCTCGTCGAGACGTCGCGATCACCGCTCGCGGCACGAGTTACTTGTTGGACGCTCGCAGCGACCGGGTCTACGCGTTCACCAGATCTGGTCAGCTCCGAACGACCCTCGTCCTCACCCCGCCGAATGCCGCCTCCCACGTGGCGGGGTTCCTCCTGGCGCCTTATCGTGACGACGGATTACTCGTGTACGACGCGTTCGGCGGCCGGGTACACGCCTATCGCTGGAAATCGCCCACGACGCTCGCCGAGGTTGCCGACGTCTCC
>JAGWRB010000201.1 GCA_028876725.1 Gemmatimonadota bacterium | reverse complement strand
GACGCTGATCGCCATCTCGGCGCTGGCATACGTGGTCGACGTCGCGCTGCACGAGCATCTCGGGCACGCGATGGCGTGTGTCCTCTTCCGCGGTCACGTTACGGAAATGGGGGCGTTCTACGTCAATTGCGCCCACGCCGGCATGGCCCCATGGAGCGTGCGGGCCGTCGCGATCGCCGGTCCCCTCGTGAGCGCGCTGACTGGAGTGGTCGCATTCGGGTTTCTGCGGCGCATCCGCGGCGACGCGCGCGCCGCGTTCTACTTTACCTGGCTGCTCGGCAGCCTCGGCCTGATGTCCGCGGCCGGCTATCCCCTCTTTTCCGGGATCTCCGGATTGGGCGATCTGGGCAACGGACCGGACGGTGCACTGCACGGCGCGGCGCCGCTCTGGGCATGGCGCGTCGCGCTGGCCGTGTTCGGCGGGGTCGCGTATTGGTGGGTCGTCCGCTTCTCGGCGCGCAGGATGGACGGGCGCATGAGCGGCGTCGGACGCGATCGCATCCATGCGGCGCGGCTGACGGCGCTCGACTCGTACCTGACCGGCGCCGCGGTGTTCACAGCCATTGGCCTGCTCAACCCTCATGGATTCGTGATTGTGGCGACGTCGGCCGTGGCCTCGAGCGTGGGCGGAACGTCGGGGCTGCTGTGGATGATGCAGCTGCTGGACCGGCGCCGAACGGTGGGCGAGCCGGGCATCGCATTCGGGTGGAGCTGGCGATGGATCGGAGCGGCGACCGTGGGCGTACTGGTCTACGCGGCGGTCTTCGGACCGACGCTGCGGCGGTGAACGCCGCGCCACAACGCACTTGCAATCGCTCCGCCGGATGCCCGGGATCGTGCGAATACGACCCGATCCGTGACAAGGGGCCTTGTCACCAACGTGTGCTCGTGACAAGCGTGAACTACACGACCTCCCGCCATTTCCCCTATGAAGGGCACCCCGATCCCGTCATAACCACGATTTTGAGTCCGTAGTTCGAGGGGAATTTTCAGGCGTATATCGAGGACCTCAAGAAGCGCAAAGGCCCCGACGCCGATCAGCCGCATCGGGTGACGTACAAGAAACTGGTAAGAAATTGAAGGTCATCCAAGCGGCACGCGTGATCAGGCCCCATCCACATCTTATGGATGGTGTTGCCTGCGTTCGTGAGGACGCAGCGAGGCGGTAGGAGCCGGGCCCCGATTCCTTCGGCTCGACGTCCGTGGGGCGCACCGCCTCAACTCATGCTAGGAACGCCCACGCGCGACGGATCGAACGCGACGTATGCGGAACGGCTTGACTCAAGGGACGGCCGTCGCTCCGCCGTCCAGCACGTCGCGGACCTTGAGCGCAAGTGCAAGTGGGGAGTACGGCTTCTGTAAGAAGGCCACTCGGGAAGTCAACACATCGTGCCCGAGGAGCGCGTCGTCGGTGTATCCGGAGACGAGCAGCACTCGGCACCGCGATTGACGTTCGCGCACGAGATCTGCGAGCGGTCGTCCGCCTACGCCCGGAAGTACAACGTCGGCAATCAGCAGATGTACGGTCTCCGTCGTCGACTCGCACACGTCGAGGGCTTCTCTGGCGTCGGCGGCGAGGAGAACCGTATAGCCCGCACGTTGGAGAATGAGGCGTGTTATCTCGCGGACGCCGGCGTCGTCCTCGACGAGCAATACCGTCTCGGTGCCACGCGGCATGGCGGGTGCCGCCGCCTCGAGATCGGTGCCGGTCGCTACGCGGCCGACACTCGCGAAGTAGATGGCGAACGTCGTGCCGCGCCCGACCTCGCTGGTCACGGTGAGGTGGCCGCGCGACTGCTGCACGATGCCATGGACGGTCGCGAGGCCGAGTCCGGTTCCCTTGCCGATCGGCTTGGTGGTGAAGAAGGGCTCGAAGATCCGTTCGAGTGTGGTCGCATCCATCCCGATGCCGGTGTCGCTAACGGCGAGCATGACTGCGGGTCCCGGGTGAGCGCCGGGGTGGGCGTCACACCATGTCTGGTCAAGAACCAACTGCTTCGTGGCGATCGTCAGCCGTCCGCCGTTCGGCATGGCGTCCCGTGCGTTGACCGCCAGGTTCATGAGCACCTGCGACAACTGACCAGAATCCACGCGGACGTCCGCGACCGTGGCGTCGAGGTCCGTCACGAGGGTTACGTCCTCACCGATGACCCGGCGCAACATCCGCTCGGTTTCGGTCACGACCGCGTTGACATTGACGTTCTTCAGCTCAAGGACCTGACGCCGGCTGAAGGCGAGAAGCTGGCGTGTGAGGGCGCTGGCTCGCTCGCCCGCAGCTCGGATTTCGGCGACGAACTGACGCGTCCCGCTGTCCAGCATCTCAGTGGTGCCAATCAGATCGCAATAGCCGTTGATGATCGTGAGCAGGTTGTTGAAGTCGTGGGCCACACCGCCGGCAAGCTGCCCGATGGCCTCCATCTTCTGCGCATGCCGATACTGCTCCTCGAGTCGGCGGCGTTCGGT
>JAGWRB010000200.1 GCA_028876725.1 Gemmatimonadota bacterium | reverse complement strand
GCCGTGGCCCGCCTCAACGGCGACTTCGGCGCGCTGGGGTATCTCATCATCGGCGTGTTCGCGGTGAGCTGGGCGGCGTCAGCCGTGCTGTACCGTCTCAAGGGCTACCACCGGTACGAGGCCACCGGCGCCGGCGACTGACCGCCCGCTGCGACGCCGTCGGGGCCGAGGGGACGCCCCCTCCACGCACGCGGAGGCATGGCCGGTTATCTTCGGAGGATCCCCGCCGGCCCCGATCGTGGAGGAAGCGTCGTGACCCCTTGGGTCAAGCGGCTCATCGCCGCCAACATCGTCGTGTTCTTCATCCAGCTCTCGCTGCCCTGGGTGACGAGCGCGTTCGCGTTCGTGCCGCAGCTGATCCTCGTGCGCCCGTGGACCGTCGTGACGTACATGTTCCTGCACGGCGGATGGCTGCACATCGGGTTCAACATGCTGGTGCTGTTCTTCTTCGGGCCGCGCGTGGAGGCGCGGCTGGGGTCGAACCGGTTCATCACGCTCTACTTCATCGCCGGTATCTCGGGGGCGCTGCTCTCGTTCGTGCTCGCGCCTGGCGAGGCGATCATCGGCGCGTCGGCGGCGATCTTCGGCGTGGAGATGGCGTTCGCCAAGTACTGGCCCAAGGAGCTCATCTACATCTGGGGCGTGCTCCCCATCCAGGCCATCTGGCTGGTGGTGCTCACCGTGGGGTACTCCGTGTGGAGCGGGATGAACGGCTCCACGAGCGGCGTGGCCGACTTCGCGCACCTGGGCGGCATCGCGGGCGGGTTCCTGTATCTGTGGTGGCTCGACCGCCACTACGGCGCGCGGAAGTTCCGGGCGCGCGCCACGGCGCCGCAGAAGCCGGTGACGCGCGTGCTCAACTGGCACAAGGTCGACACGTCGTCGATCCACGAGCTGAACCGCGAGGAAGTGAACCGCATCCTCGACAAGATCAGCGCGCACGGGGTGGAGAGCCTCACGCCCGACGAGCGGGTGTTCCTGTCGAACTTCGTTCCCCCCGACGACCGCACGCCGCCCGTGTCCTGAGGCGGCGCGCGAGTTCCGCTAGCGGGGTAATCGGAAGCGCGCGGAATCGATCGGCACGTCGAGGGCGGCCGATGTGAATTGGATGTGCTGCCCGCCGCGGCGCCCGCGCGTGTCGCTGTCGATGCGGAACGCGATCATCACGCCGTCCACGCGCCGCCAGTGGCGAAAGTACGACTCGAACACCAGCGTGTCGCGGCCGGCGGGGCGGATGCCGATCCACTTGCGCTGCAGGTGCGCGACGGTGTCGATGTAATAGCGGTCGTGCAGCCCGGCGGCGGTGACGACGTCGAGCGCCCAACTCGGCTTTCCGTCGGCGGTGTCGACGCCGGCGTACGTCACGCGGTTGCCCTTGGCAGCGTGATTCACGAGGGGCCCGTCCAGATCGGCGCCGGCTTCGATGGCGCGCGCGGCGTCGCCGGTTACGGGGTGCGGGGCCGTGTCGCCGGCGAACGGATTCAACGTCCATGCGACGGAGCCGTCGGCCGCCTGGATCAGTACGCCCTGGCGGAAGTGCACGGTCGTGCGGACCCTGCCCGGCCGCGCCAGCTCCACCGTGTCGACGCCGCGCGCTCCATTGGCGAGCACGATCACGCCGACCATGCGCTGAGATCGAACGGCGCGGAGACGCGCCAGTCCGCCGCGCGCGGCCACGTTGAGGGCGATGATCGAATCGGCGCTCGGGGCCTGCGCGGCCGCGGGAAGCGCGGCGGCGAGGAGCCCCGCGCCGAGCACGGCGAGGCGGTGGGATGTGCGCATGCGACCAACGTGCGGCGGCGCCATGCATCGCGCACGACGGCGCGCGTAAAGGTGTCGTAAACTCCGGCTGGTGAAACCGCCCGGGAGCGGTCATCTTCCGATTCCATGAACCGACTTCTTGGCATTTTCGCCGCCGGCGTGTTCCTGCCCGGCCTGCTGTCTGCCCAGCGCGCGTCGCGGCTCCCCTCCGTGGAGCTGCGCCCCGGGCTGGTGATCACCAAGTCCGTGCGCGTCGTGCCGCGCACCTATCGCCTGGCGGCGCCCGCCTCGCTCGACTCCGCCGTCATCACCATTCGGGGCGACGACGTGACCGTGGATTTCGCCGGCGCGCGCATGGAAGGGATGGATCCGCACGCCGACCCCGATCTCGCGGCCGGCGTGGCGGTGCGCGTCGAGGGCGGGCACAACGTGCGCGTGCTCAACGCCCGCATTCGCGGCTACAAAGTGGGCATCATGGCGCGCGGCACGCGCCGCCTGACGCTGGCCGGCAACGTGGTCAGCTACAACTGGAAGCCGCGGCTCTACAGCCTGATCGAGCACGAGAGCCTGGTGGACTGGCTCTCGTTCCACCACAACGAAAAGGACGAATGGCTGCGCTACGGCGCGGCGTTCTACCTGGCCGACGTGTCGAACGGCGAGGTGCGCGGCAACACCGCCGAGCAGAACATGAACGGGCTCATGCTCGTGCGCACCGATCGCCTGCGCATTCACGACAACACGCTGTCGTACAACTCGGGATTGGGGCTCGGGCTGTATCGCTCGTCGTCGAACGTCATTCTGCACAACCGCATCGACTTCGACGTCCGCGGCTATAGCCACGGCTTCTACCGCCGCGGGCAGGACTCGGCGGGGCTGCTGGTGTACGAGCAGAGCGACAGCAACGTGGTGGCGTACAACTCCGTGACGCACGGCGGCGACGGGCTCTTCCTGTGGGCCGGCCAGAGCACCATGGACACCGGCGAGGGCGGGGCGAACGACAATCTCTTCTTCGGCAACGATTTCAGCTTCGCGCCCACGAACGCCATGGAAGCGACGTTCAGCCGCAACGCGTTCATCGGCAACCGCGCGACGGGGAGCGATCACGGGCTCTGGGGCGGCTACAGCTACGATTCGAAGATCGTGGGCAACTGCTTCCTCGACGACCGCAACGGCATCGCCATCGAGCACGGGCAGCACAACGATGTGCTCGACAACCGGTTCACCGGCGGCACGACCGGGCTCTGGCTCTGGGCCAACTACCCCGAGGCGGCCGACTGGGGATATCCCAAGAAGCACGACACCCACAGCCGCGACTACCGCGTCACGGGGAACACCTTTGCCGGCACGCCGGTGGCGCTGCGCGTGGCGAACACCGCGGGGTTCACCGCCACGGGCAACCGCTTTTACGGCGTCGACACCGTGGCCGCCATGAAGGACACGTCGGCGGTCACGCTTTCGGGCAACACCGTCGCCCGCGCGGGCGGCCCGCCGACGGGAGCCACGGCGGTGTGCGATCCGCGGGCGCTCCTTTCCGCGGCGTACGCCAAGCTGGCGCCGGCGGCGCCGGCCGCCGAGCGGACCGTGCCCGGCTCGGCGCTCACGCGGCGCGACCGCGCGGCGATCGTGGTGGACCAGTGGGGGCCGTACGACTGGCGGTCGCCCAAGCTCTGGCCCGTGGACAGCGGGCACGCCGATCCCCTGCGGCTGGCCGTGCTGGGACCGCCGGGCCGGTGGACGCTCGCCGACCGGCGCGGGGTGGCGGCGCTGTCGCGCACGAGCGGAAGCACCGGCGACACGATCGTCGTCACGCCGGCCCCTGATTCGGCGGGCGATTGGGAGATCACGCTGGAGTACCGCGGCGCCGCGACCGTGTCGCCGCGCGGCGACGAGCGGCCGGCGGGTGCGCCATATGATTTCTCATATGGCCGGTTCGAGCCGGCGGCCCAGTGGAACGCGCGCTTCTTCACGTGGACCGCCGCCACCGACCCGCGGAGCCAGCCGGCGGCGTTCGATTCGCTGCTGCAGGGCGCGCCCCTGCTCACGCGGCAGGAGTCGCGCCTCGACTACGAGTGGTACGGCCCGGCCATCAAGGCGCTCCCGCTCGAGAAGTGGGCGCTCGATGCCACGGCCACCGTGACGCTCCCGGCGGGGCTGTATACCCTGCGCACGATCAGCGACGACGCGGTGCGCGTGTGGATCGACGGCCGTCTGGCCATCGACCACTGGACCCCGCACGAGTCGGCCATCGACGCCACGCCCATCGCGGCCGGCACGCACCAGCTCCGCGTGGAGTACTACCAGGTGGACGGGTGGACCGAGTTCCGCCTCGACATCCTGCGCGGCATGCAGGCGTTCCAGCCGCCGCCGGGCGACGACTGACCGGCCGCCGCGCCGCCTCAGGGGTAGAGCCCGAGGGCGGCGCGGAGCTGGGCGAGTTCGGCGGGACGCCCGGTGAACATGCCCTCCGGGAACCGGCGGTACTGCAGCATATCCGTATAGATCGGCCCACCCTTGTACCAGTCGGGTGTCATCCCGGCCAGGTACTGCAGGCGCAAATTGCGATCCAGATTGATCTGCGCGCCGGCGAGCCAGGGCTTGAGGTCGGCCGCGCGGCCCGCGTAGGTGCCCAGCAGGTCCGCCACCGACGTGAAGCCCACTGCGGCGAGCGAGCTCTGCACCAGCGCCATGTCCGGGCGGTCGAGCCGCGCGTCGAGGGAGTCGAGGTTCACGTGCAGCGGCTCCACCTGGCCGAGCAGCACCAGGTCGTAGCCCTGCCCCTGGCTGGTGTTCCCCCAGACGGTGCCGTTGGGGAAGACCTGGAAGAATGTGGCGATCTCGCTCTTCACGGCCGCTTCGTTGCTCTCGTAGAGCGGCACCCACTGCGTGACCAGCCCGCCCGGGTTCAGGTGCGCCTTCACGAGCTCGAAGTACTCACGAGTGTACAGCGTCGCCGCCCCCTTCACCCACGGGTGGATGGGGTCGGAGGTGATGATGTCGTAGGTGTCGTGCGTGGTGAGGATGAAATGCCGAGCGTCGTCGTACGTGATCGTCACCCGCGGGTCGTTGAGCACGTTGAAGTTCTGCCGCGCGAAGAAGGGCCCGATGTGCGTGGGGATGAGGGGCTCGATCTCGCAGATGCGCTCGCGCGTCACTGAGGGGAAGGGGAGCATCGAGCCGGCGGTGACGCCGGCGCCGAATCCCACCACCAGCACCGACCTGGCGTCGGGGTGCAGGAGCGCGGGAATGCTGCCCAGCATGCGCTGCAGCCGCATGTCCTGCGGCTCGGTGGACGCTTCGACCTTGCCGCTCACGTGGAAGTTCCGCGTGCCGTCGGGTTCCTCGGAGACGCCGATGGACGCGTTGCGCCCCTCGCCCCGGTACAGCTCCGTGACCTCGTGCAGGCGCCAGGGCGTCTGGCGTCCGTAGGCGATGAGCGCGAACGGGATGGGCGCCACGCCCCACACGAGGACGAGGCCCAGCGCGCCGGCGGCGGAGAGGGCGGCCGTGCGCCCCGCGCCGGCCGCGCGATCGGCGGCGAGCGGCACGAGGAGCAGCAGCGCGCCGGCGAGCGCCAGCGCCATCAGCGCGCGCTGGGAGTTCTGCGTGCCCACGGCGGGGATGAGCACGAGGCTGAACGTCAGCGCCCCGGCGATCGCGCCCACGGTGTTCGCGGCGTACACGCCCCCCACCAGGCGCCCCGGATCCTGCCCCGGCTCGGCGACCGCGGCCAGGGCCAGCGGGAAGCTCGCGCCCCAGAGCAGGGCGGCGGGGAGCACGGTCCAGAGCGCGCGCGCGAGGTCGATCTCGAACGCGTAGCGCGGGCTGAGGGCGAGCCCCGGATCGATGGGCCAGTACGGCAGCGCCCGCGCCAGCATGTACGCCGCCCACGCCACCGACGCCACGAGCAGGAGCTGGCACGCGCCCAGCGCCGCGGCGGCGGGGAATCGTCCGCGCGACAGCGCCGCGCCGGCGCTGCTCCCCACGCCGATGCCGATGAGGAACACGGCGAGTATTATGGAAAACGTATAGGTCGTGCCGCCGAGCAGGAGCGACAGGAGGCGCGTCCACACGACTTCGGCGCCGAGGGCGGTGCACCCGCTCAGCGCGATCACCAGGTACACCGGCCACGCGCGGCGCACGAACAGCGCGCCGCCGGCGGGAGCGGTCGCGTCGCCTTCGCGGGCGGGCGCCAGCGCCGACAGGGCGTACGCCAGCACGGCCACGGCGACGTTGAGGCCGAACGCCACGTAGGTCGCGGTGGGCATGTCGTGCAGGCGCAGGAGATAGAAGCCGGCGAGCAGCGAGCCGGCCACGGCGCCGGCCGTGTTGCCGCCGTAGAAGAAGCCCAGCCAGGCCACGCCCTCGGGGGTCGTCTCGATCCAGCGGGCGATGGCGGGGAGCGACGCGCCCATGAGGATGGTGGGCGGCAGGAGCAGGATCGTGCACAGCACCGCGCGCGTGATGACGCCGAGCACGCCCTGGCCCGCGATCGCCGTGTACACGCCCCCCGCGGACGGCATTGCCGCCAGTACGACGAGCGCGATGAGCCCGATGCCCAGCTCGAGCGCCGCGTAGACGCGCAGCGGATGGCGGCCGGGCGGCACGAACCGGGGCAGGGCCAGGCTGCCGATGCACATCCCGCCCATGAAGGTGCCCAGCAGCACGCCCATCGACACCGCCGTGGAGCCGATCACGAGCTGCAGGAGCTGGAACCATACGACTTCATAAATAAGCGCCGCGCATCCGCTCCCCACGAACAGCACGAGGAGCAGCGGCAGGAATCGGCGGGGCGTCACGGCTGGGCTCCCCCGCCGATGGCGGTCCGCAGGGCCTGCAGCGTCTGCGGCGATCCGGTGAACAGGTGCGCCGGGTAGCCGCGGTACTTCAGCATGTCGGCGTAGATGGCCTGCTGGTTGTACTGGTTGTTGCTCATCCCCGCCAGATACTGCAGGCGCAGGTTGCGGTCGTGGTTGATCTGCGCGTCGGCCGTCCACGGCGCCAGCTGCGGCCCCTGCGCGGCGAAGGTCGAGAACAGGTCGACGGCGGAGTAGAATCCGATCTGGCTCAGCGACCGCGCCACCGGCGCGTAGGCCGGCGTCTCCAGCCGCCGCTCGATGGAGTCGACGTCAATCGTCATCGGGTCGGGCGAGCCTACGAGCACCATGTCGTAGCCGCCCCCGTTGTACTCGTTCCCGAACACCATCCCCTGCGGGAACACCTTCATGAAGGTGGCCACCTCGCTCTTCACCGCCGCCTCGTTGCTCTCGTAGAGCTGCACGAACAGCGTCACCACCCCGCCGGGGTTGAGGTGCTGCTTCACGACGTCGAAGAACTCCTCGGTGTACAGCGTGGCCGCCCCCTTGACCCACGGGTCGAGCGGATCGGACGTGATCGCGTCGAACTTGCGGTCGGTGGTGAGCAGGTAGTGACGCGCGTCGTCGATCACCATGTGCACCTTGGGGTTGTTCACGACGTCGAAGTTCGGCCCCGCGAAGTACTTCGACACGACCTCGGGCACCAGCGGCTCGATCTCGGCGATTGTCTCGCGCTTC
>JAGWRB010000199.1 GCA_028876725.1 Gemmatimonadota bacterium | reverse complement strand
CCGACTGACCCGACCCCGATCAACATCATTGCGATCGGCTTCGGCCAGAACGGTCACGCCTCGTACACCGCTGTGAACGCGAACGTCAAGGTTACGAACTAACCTTCGGGAGCACCGAAGCAACGAACTGGGCCCGGTCGAAACTGACCGGGCCCTTTTCGTTGCCCCCGGGGTACCCACACGCGCCCCACGGGGCCGATCCGTTATCTTTACTCCTCGGCCCGCCCGGACTCGTCCGCGCGGGCCGCGTCCAGCTTCCACGAGGATTCCATGAGAACCTGCGTCGTTCGTCGCTCCACCCTCGCGCTCGGCGCGCTCGCCGCGCTTACGCTCATCGCCGGCTGCCAGGACAAGCGCGTCCAGCAGCTCCAGGCCGGCATCACGCGCGATTCCGTGCTCTCGGTGACCGCTCAGGGCACCCAGGGCAGCGACTCCATGCCCAGCATCTACAAGCGCGATCAGTACCTGATCAACGGCAAGACGCTCGAAGTGCTGTATTTCGATTCACAGAACCGCAAAGCGGGCCGCGACTCGGTGCCCCTGCGCAAGCTCACCCCGCTCGTCATGCTCGACAACAAACTCGTCGGCAAGGGATGGCCGGTGTGGGACAGCGTGGCCGCGGCGAACAAGATTCCGGTGCCGAAGAAGTAGGGCACTACGGTCGGCAGTCGACAGTCGTCAGTGGGCAGTTCGAAGAAGCGTTGAAATGGCGGGGCCGGGGCGGCCGATGGGCGGCTCCCGGCCCCGTCCGCGTTCCGGCCTACTTCCGACCGGGGAGGGACGCCAGGGCGTCGGCCGCAACCCACCGCGGCTCCAGGGCGAACACGCGCCCGAACGCCGCGGCGACAGCCCGCTCAACGCCCTTTAGTGGGGCCTGGCGGCCCGTCTCGCGCTCGATCGACGTCATGGTGACCCCGGAGATCCCACAGGGCACCATCAGGTCGAAATAGGTCAAATCGGTGGACACGTTGAGCGCGAACCCGTGCCAGGTAACCCAGTCGCGGGCGTGCACGCCGATGGACGCGATCTTGCGGCCCACGCCCTCGCCGCCTCCGGTCCACACGCCGGTGTACCCCGCGCTCCGCTCGCCCGGAATGCCATAGTCGCCGAGCGCCGCGATGAGCGCCTCCTCGACCTGCCGCAGGTACCAGTGCAGATCCTTCCGGTGGCGCTTGAGATCGACGATGGGGTAGCCCACGAGCTGGCCAGGCCCGTGAAAGGTCACGTCACCCCCGCGCTCCACCTCGAACAGCTCCACGCCGCGCGCAGCCAGCAGCTGGGGCGACACGAGGAGGTTGGCGTCCTTTGTAGACCGCCCGAGGGTGATCACGGGCGGATGCTCCACGAGGAGGAGGAGATCCTCGGGGATCTCACCGGAGATTCGCCCGCGGGCGGCGGCGCGCTGGAGTTCCAGCGCGCTGCCGTACGACATGGGGCCCAGGCGGACGACCCAGAGTTGCGGATCGGAACTCATGCGTAAACCGCCGGGCGCGCGCTCCGCCTCAGACGTGCAGGACGCGGCCCATCGAGTCGAGCGCGGCTTCGGCCACGGCCTCGGACAGCGTGGGATGCGCGTGGATCGCGAGGTCCACTTCCTCGACCGTGAATTCGTTCTCGCGGGCCACCACCAGCTCGTGGATGAGCTCGGTGGCGTGCGCGCCCACGATGTGGGCGCCGAGGATCTCGCCGTACTTGGCGTCGCGAATGATCTTCACGAACCCTTCGGTCTCGCCCGACGTGCGCGCGCGGCCGTTGGCCGAGAAGGGGAACTTGCCCACCTTGTACTCGAGCTTCTGCTCCTTGCACTGCTCCTCGGTGAGTCCGATGGACGCGACTTCGGGGTGGCAGTACGTGGCGTTGGGGATGTTCTTGTAGTTCATCCCGTGCGTGTGCTGGCCGGCGACGATCTCGGCGAGCACCATCCCTTCGTGTTCGCCCTTGTGGGCGAGCATCGGCGGGCCGGCCACGTCGCCGATGGCGAAGATGCCCTTGGCGGTGGTCTCCATGCGCTCGTTGATCTTGATGAAGCCGCGCTCGGTGAGCTGCACGCCGGCTTCCTTGAGCCCGAGATCTTCGGTGTTCGGCGCGCGGCCGGCGGCCACGAGCACCTTCTCGGCTTCGAGTTGCTCCTTCTTGCCGCCCACGTCGACCGTCATGGAGACGGAGGTCTTGCCGACCTTCACGTTGGAGATCTTGGCGCCCGTCAGGATGTCGATGCCGCGCTTCTTGAACGCGCGCGCGACTTCGGCGCTGGCGTCGGCGTCTTCCACGGGGAGGATGCGCGGCAGGACCTCGACGATGGTGACCTTGGTGCCGAAGGCGTTGAAGACGTCGGCGAACTCGCAGCCCACGGCGCCCGCGCCCACGACGATCATCGACTTGGGGGCCTTGTCGAGCACCAGCACTTCGTCGGACGAGAGCACGGTGGTCTTGTTGAGCTCGAGCCCGATCTGCGGCAGCCCGCGCACGCGCGAGCCGGTGGAGACGACGACGGCCTTGTTGGCGGTGTGCTTCTCTTCCTTGCCGTCGGCGGTCTTGACCGACACGGCGTTCTTGCCGGCGAGCCGCCCCGTGCCCCTGATCCACGTGATCTTGTTCTTCTTGAACAGGAACTCGACGCCCTTGGAGTTCTGCGTGCTCACGGCGCGCGAGCGCTTCATGGCGACGCCGTAGTCGAGCTTCACGTCGCCCACGGTGACGCCGAACTCGGCGGCGTGGAGGCGCACGCGGTTGGAGATGGACGCGGACTCGAGCAGCGCCTTGGCGGGGATGCACCCCCACAGGACGCAGGTGCCGCCGAGCCCTTCGCGCTCGACCACGGCCGTATTGAGTCCCAACTGGGCGGCGCGGAGGGCGCCCACGTAACCGGCGGGCCCGCCGCCGAGGAAGATGACGTCGAAGGATGCCATGATCTGGGTTCGGAAAAGGGGAGCGAGAAACGAGAGTCGCGCCTGCCACTCGTAAGATAAGGCGGGGGCGTGGCGGGGGGCTACCGCGCGGCGGTTTACCAACCCCTTGCTTGCCCGTGCCTCGGGGGAGCGGTACGGTTCGGAGCAGGAGGGCCGGTATGACGCGGGCAGGCACGATGCGCGCGGGGCGCGCGCCATGGGGGCGTGGCTGGCGGCAGCCCATCGCGAGGCTGGCGACGGGTCTGCTCGCGGCGTTGGCGCTTGTGAGCGCGGCGCCGGCGCGCGGCGCGGCGCAGGACAGCGCGCGCGCCGGGCGCACGACGCGCCTCATTGGGCGCGTGCTGGACAGCGCGCGGGTGCCGGTGAGCGGCGCGCACGTGACGATTCTGCCGGCGCGCGTGCTGGAGGCGGTGACCACCGACTCGGGCACGTTCGCGTTCGACAGCGTGCCCGTGGGCACCGTGGAACTCTCGGTGCGCCGGCTCGGGTATGCGCCGGCGACGTTCACGGCGCGCGTGCACGCGGGCAGAATCGAGCGGGTGACGCTGCAACTCTCGCCGGTGGCGTTCGAGCTGCCACCGGTGGCGGTGGCCGATACGGTGGCGCATCCGTGGCTGCGCATCTTCGATCGCCGGCGGAGCCACGGAGGCGGCACCTACTTCACGCGGCAGGACATCGTGCGGTCGCAGGTGCGAAACGTGAGTGATCTGCTACGCCGCGTGCCGGGGGTGATGGTGGAGCCCACGCGGTTCGGGACGCACGTGGTGTTCAACACGGGGCTCGAGCGCACGCGCCCCTGCCGGCCGCAGGTGTTCGTGCACACGATGAGCTACTCGGGGGAGGTGGACGACATTAGCCCCGACGACATCGAGGCGATGGAGGTGTACACGTCGATCGCCACGGTGCCGGCGGAGCTGCAGTCGGCGCGCGCGCAGTCGTGCGGGGCGATCGTGATCTGGACGCGGGAGCCGCCACCGAAGCGGTAAGGCCGTGAGGCGGTGAAGCGGTGCGGCGGTGAAGCGGATTGAAAACGGAGCGCGGGGCGATCGGTCGTGCCGATCGCCCCGCGCTCCGCTTTGCAGCGGATTCACCGCCTCACCGCTTCACTGCTTCACGCTCAGTACACCAACATCAGCGGGTTCTCGATCATCCGCCTCAGCGTCTGGAGGAACTTCGCACCGGTGGCGCCGTCGATCACACGGTGGTCGCAGCTCATCGTCACGCGCAGGCGCTTGCGCACTTCCACGGCGCCGTCGCGGACCACCGGCTTCTCCTCGATGCCGCCCACGGCCAGGATGCCCGCTTCGGGAGGATTGATGATGGCCGTGAACTGGTCGATGCCGAACATGCCGAGGTTCGACACCGAGAAGGTGGACCCGGTGTACTCCTGCGGCTGCAGCTTG
>JAGWRB010000198.1 GCA_028876725.1 Gemmatimonadota bacterium | reverse complement strand
GGGCGACTTGTACTAGCCGCCCAGGACGAGTAGTTTTCATGGCTATGCTGTCCTTTGACATTCGCGAACTCGAGACGCGCGCAGTTCAGGTCGATGGCACGCTCAACGCCGACGATCCGATCTGGGAGCCGGGGGACGCGGTGCCAAGCGACACCATCCGCGTCACGGGCCGGTTGTCACCCGCGGGCGCGGACCGGTTCTACTGGCATGGGCACATCGCGGGCACCGCGGTGGTCCCGTGCCGCCGCTGTTTGACCGACACGCCGGCGCCCGTGGAAGACGAAGCGCATCTCATCTTCGCGGTCGCCGGCAGTGAAGATGCCGATGACCCGGACGTGTACACGTTCGGTCCTCGGGACAAGAACCTGGATTTGCGCCCGGTCGTGCGAGAGTTGTGGTTGCTCAACGCGCCGGCGTACGTGCTCTGCCGCGACGACTGCAAGGGGCTCTGTCCCACCTGCGGTGCCGATCTCAACGCCGGGCCGTGCGGCTGCAGCCCCGCCGGCGATACGCGGTGGGACGCGTTGCGCAAACTGGATCCGTCCCCGAAATCCTAGCTGTTCGTTTCGACTTTCACCGATTCCTTCGAGCCATGGCCGTCCCCAAGCGTAGAACCTCCAAGCGAAAGAAGCGCGCCCGCAACACGCACAAGAAGGCCGCGCCCATCGCCCTCCAGAAGTGTCCCCGGTGCCAGGCCATGAAGCGCCCGCACCGCGTCTGTGACGAGTGCGGCTACTACGCCGGTAAGCAGCGAGTCGCCGCCAAGGAAGCCTGACCTTGGCGCGGATCGCGTTGGACGCGATGGGGGGCGATCATGCCCCGCTCGCGACCGTCACCGGGGCACTGCTGGCCGCCGCCGAGCTCGATCCCGCTCATTCGATTCTTCTCGTGGGGCGCTCGGCGCTCATTGAGCACACGCTCGATGACGTCCTCCGCGGCGAGCATTCGGCGCTCGCCGCGCATCGCGCGCGCCTGCAGGTCGTCGACGCCCCCGACGTCATCGAGATGGCGGAGAAGCCCAGCTCGGCCATCCGCACCAAGCCCAACAGCTCGATGATGGTGGGGCTCCGCCTGCACGCCGAAGGGAAGGCCGACGCCTTCGTGTCCGCCGGCAACACCGGCGCCCAGATGGCCGCGTCCATGGTGCTGCTGCGCCTGCACGAGGGCATCAAGCGGCCGGCCATCGCCACGATCTTCCCCACCGCCAAGCAGCCCGTGATCGTCCTCGACTCGGGCGCCAACGTCGACTGCTCGGCCGCCGAGCTGGTGCAGTTCGCGCGCCTCGGCGCCGTGTACGCGCACGACGTGCTCGGGCGCGCCAACCCCGCCGTCGGCCTCCTCAACATCGGCGAGGAGCCCGAAAAGGGCGACACGGTTTCCAAGGAAGCCCACGCGCTGCTCGCGCAGTCCGGCCTCCACTTCGTGGGCAACGTCGAGGGGCGCGACCTCCCGGCCGGCCACAATCATCAGGGCCCCATCGACGTCGTCGTCTGCGATGGCTTCGTCGGGAACGTCCTGCTCAAGTTCTACGAGGGCATCGCCCCGCTCATGGTCGGGCTGCTCGTGAAGGGCGGCATCGACCAGGATCGCATCATGACCGCACTGGCCCAGCTCGACTACTCCACGCACGGCGGCGCGCCGCTGCTCGGCGTGCGCGGCGTGAGCATCATCTGCCATGGGCGCTCGTCACCGCGCGCGCTCAAGAACGCCATCAAGGTGGCCGTGCAGGCGGTGGAGAACCGTCTGGACGAGCACATCGGCAAGCGGGTCGACGGCGCTGCCGGCGGCGCGGCCGCATGAAGCGCCCCATCGCGTATGTGGCGGGCACCGGCCGCGGCGTGCCCGAGAAGGTCATGACCAATCATGACTTCGCGGCCATCGGCATCGAGACGTCCGACGAGTGGATCGTGGAGCGCACGGGCATCCGCGAGCGGCACATCGCCGCGCCGGGCGAGACCACGTGCACCATGGCCGCCACCGCGGCGCGCCGCGCCATGGAGCGCGCCGGCGTGCACCCGGGCGACATCGACACGATCGTCTTCAGCACCGCCACCACCGATCGACTGCTCCCGTCCACCGCGGTGGACCTGCAGGCGGAACTCGGCGCCTCCCGCGCCGCGGCGTTCGACATCAACGCCGCCTGCTCGGGGTTCATCTACGGCACCTCGGTGGCCGAAGGGCTGATCGCCGCCGGCAACGCCGAAACCGTGCTCGTGGTGGGCGCCGAGCGGATGAGTTCCATCATCGACTGGACCGACCGCTCCACCTGCGTGCTGTTTGGCGACGGGGCGGGGGCGGCGGTGCTCAAGCCCGCGCGCAAGGACCGCGGCGTGCTGGGGAGCTTTATCCGGAGCGACGGATCGCTGGCCAACCTCCTCTACCGGCCCGCGGGAGGCGCTGCGCGCCCGTTCGACGCGCAGGTGCTCGAGGAGCGCAGCTTCTACGTGAAAATGGCGGGACGCGAGGTGTTCAAGCATGCCGTGCGGTCGATGGCCGAGGCCTGCGACCGCGCCCTCGACGCGGCCAAGCTCACCAGCGCCGATATCGATTTGCTTATACCCCACCAGGCCAACAACCGCATCATCGAGGCGACGGCCAAGCACGCCAACATGCCCATGGACAAGGTCTACGTGAACGTGGACCGCTACGGGAACACGTCGTCGGCGTCCATCCCCATCGCCCTCGACGAAGCGATCGAACGCGGCCGCGTCACCGAGGGCATGACCGTGCTCCTGGTGGGCTTCGGCGCCGGGTTCACGTGGGGCTCGATGATCATCCGCTTCTAGTCATGGAATTCGTCCTCCTCTTTCCAGGGCAGGGCTCGCAGACCCCGGGAATGGGGAAGGAGCTGGCCGAGGCCCACGCGCCTGCGCGCGAGGCCTTCGACGCCGTCGACGCCGCGCTCGGAGCGCCGCTCAGCACCCTGTGCTTCGAGGGGCCCGCGGACGAGCTGACCCTCACCCACAACGCCCAGCCGGCCCTGCTGGCCCACGGCGCGGCCGTCTGGGCCGTCATGCGCCCGGTGCTCGCCGGACGGGTGCGCGCCGCCGCCGGCCATTCGCTGGGCGAGTTCACCGCGTACCACGCCGCCGGTGCGCTCCCGCTCGCCGATGCCGCCCGCCTCGTGCGCCGCCGCGGTGAGCTCATGTACGAGAGCGGCGTGGCCCGGCCGGGCGCCATGGCCGCCATCCTCGGCGACCCGGTGGAGCCCATCGACGCCATCTGCGCGCGCGCCACCCAGGAGGCCGCGCTCGTCGTGCCCGCCAACTACAACTCGCCGGGCCAGGTGGTGATCAGCGGCGAGGAAGCCGGTGTGGAACGCGCCATGGCCCTCGCCAAGGAGCTGGGCGCCAAGCGGGCCATCCGGCTCAACGTCAGCGGCGCCTTCCATTCGCCGCTCATGGAGTCGGCCGTCGACGGCCTCTCGCAGGCCCTCGACCGCGCGGCGTTCACCGACGCCGGGTTTCCCGTCTATTCCAACGTCACCGCCGACGGCGGCACCTCGCCCGGACGGGCGCGGGAACTGCTGCTCAAGCAGCTCACCAGCCCCGTGCGGTGGACCGACGAAGTGCGCGCCATGGCCGCGGCCTATCCCGACGCGACCTTCGTGGAGATGGGACCCGGAACCGTGCTGGCCGGATTGCTCAAGAAGATCGCCCCCCAGCTCCGCACCGTGAGCTGCGGCACCCCCGCCGACATTCAGAAGCTCATGGAGCTCGCGGCGTCATGAACATCGACCTTTCGGGGCGCGTGGCCCTGGTTACCGGCAGCACGCGCGGCATTGGCCGTGCCATCGCCGAGTCGCTGGCCGCGAGCGGCGCCCGCGTGGCCGTCGTGGGACGCGACTTGGCGCGGGCCAATGAGGCAGCCGCGGCCCTTGGCGGCGAGGCCCGCGGGTTCGCGTGCGACGTGAGCGACACGCAGTCGGTGACCGCACTCGTGGAAGGGGTGGAGCAGGCGTTCGGCTCGCTCGACATCCTGGTCAACAATGCCGGCATCACGCGCGACAACGTGCTGTTCCGTCTCAAGGACGACGATTGGGACACCGTGCTCGACGCGAACCTGCGCGGCGCCTTCGCCAGCATTCGCGCCGCCGCGCGCGGCATGATGAAGCGGCGCTGGGGCCGGATCATCAACATCGCCAGCGTGGTTGGGCTCGTGGGCAACAAGGG
>JAGWRB010000197.1 GCA_028876725.1 Gemmatimonadota bacterium | reverse complement strand
GGTCGGGGCGATCCGCCGGTTGCGCGCCGCGGGCGTCCTTGTGGCCTGCCAAGTTGGAAGCGTGCGCGAGGCCGTTGCCGCGGAACAGGCGGGCGCGCAAATCCTGATCGCGCAGGGTGTCGAGGCCGGTGGCCATATCCGTGGCACGACGCCTGTTACGACATTGGTTCCTCAAACCGTGGCCGCTGTGAGTATTCCGGTTCTTGCCGCCGGCGGTATCGCCACGGGAGGGGACCTTGCAGCGATGCTCTCTCTCGGCGCCCAGGGCGTGGTGATCCAGGGCTCGAGTTGGGCCCAGTTCCTCGACATGCGCCCGCTGCTCACCGACAGCGTCCCCATTGGCGCCACGGACTCGTTGTCCACGATCCTGCGCCGGACGCCCAGCGGCGTGATTACGAACTGCGCCACGGGCGACACGTACTGCTACTATCTACGCTCAGCGCCGCGGGCCAGCCTCACCGCGCTCATGCAAGATCTCGACGTCACGGCGTGGGGGCTGGGGCGGGGGATCAGCGTGCACGCGCAGCTGCGCGGACGCACCGCCGAGGGCGACGCGCGGGATCTGTGGCCGCAGGCGCGGCAGACCTTCGACGTGCTGTCGGCGTACGTGGAATATGACCGGCAGCCCCTGCTGGCCCGACTCGGTCGGCAGTGGGTGGCGTCGGGGCTCGGGATGTTCAACTTCGACGGCGCGTCGATCGACGTGCACCCCATTCGGGAGATCGGCCTCAACGTCTACGGCGGCGGCACGCTGATTCAGGGGCTCGATCGCCCGCTGGGCGCGGCGGCCCTCTCGCCGGTGGAGGACATTCCGCCGGTGGACAAGTCGTTTCTCGTCGGCGGTCAGGTGCAGATCCGCCCCAGCGCCAACGGCGTGATGCAGGTGCAGTACCAGCGCGAGGTGCGCAACGATCGCGGCGCGCTGTACTCCGAGCGGGCCGCGGCGAACGCCGAGTTCCGGTTCGGGCCGCTGTCGGTGGGGGGCGACGCCACGCGCGACTTCGCCACGGAAACGTTCAACGACGCCGCGGCGCACGTCACCTTCGATCCATGGCACCGCGTCACGTCGCGGTTCGAGTTCCGCCACTACTCGCCCTACTTCGACCTGTGGACCATCTGGGGCGCGTTCTCGCCCGTGGGATACAACGAGGGGTCGGGCAATCTGGCGTGGGCGTCGCCGGGCGCCCGGCTCACGCTGGGCGTCTCGGGCGGCTACCGCGAATATGGGAACACCGCGACCGGCGTTGCCTTCCTGCCGCTGCGCAACAGCGGATGGCGGGTGGGCGCCAACGGATCGCTGCGGCCGGCCGACGACTGGACGGTGCAGGGCAGCTACGACATGGACATCAACTTCGGCGCGTCGAGCACCGACGGCGACGTGGCCGTGCGCTGGTCGCCGGGCGACCGCGGGTCCCTCGCCCTCCATGGCACGGCATTTCAGAACATTTATGAATTCACCGTGGGCGAAGGGCGCGTGTACGGCGCGGGGCTCGAGGGCGCCCTGCAGCTGCACGCCGACCTGCGCCTCGTGGGCGACGCGATGCTCTATCGACACACCGGACGCAACGAACCCACGATGGCCGACTGGAACCAGCGGCGGGCCAGCGTGCGCCTCGAATGGCGGGTGGGCGGGGAACCCGGCGGGTGGACGGTGGGTCCGGTGAGGCGGCCATGAAGATGCGTCATCTGCTCGTTCCCGTCGTGCTGGCGGCCGCGGCCGCGACGCTGGCCACGCAACAGCCGCGCGGCGGATTCCCGCACGCGCGGCACGCCAAGCTCTTCCCCACGTGTGCCGGCTGTCACGCCGGCATCCTGTCGGGCGATTCCGCGGCCATGTTCCCCACGAAAGCGGTGTGTGCGCAGTGCCACAACGGCACCGACGTGCACCGCGTGTCGTGGAGCGGCCCGTCGACGCACGCCACCAACCTCAAGTTCTCGCACGCCGAGCACGCGATGATGTCGGCGCAGGGCGGGGCGGCCGCGCAGTGCGTGAATTGCCACGGCCAGCAGGCGGGGCGCGACACGGCGTGGATGCACGTCGCGGGCGCGGACCCCAGCGCCTGCATCGCGTGCCACCGGCACCAGGCGCCGGAGCACCTCGCGTCGTCGGCCGACTGCGCCACCTGCCACAAGCCGCTCGCCGAGGCCGCTGGACTTTCGGGGGCGGCGATCGCGGCGTTCCCCAAGCCCCCGTCGCACAGCGATCCCAACTGGCTGGCCACGCACGCGCCAACGAACGACGCGCAGGTGGCGCAGTGCGCGACCTGCCACGCGCGTGAGAGCTGCGAACGGTGCCATGCCAATGCCGACCGCCTTCCCGCCATTCGCGCGCTTGCCAGCGACGCCCGGGTAGCGGCGCTCGAGCGCGACGCGAAGCCGGTGTACTTCACGCCGGCGTCGCACCTGGCGTCGTCGTGGCGGTACGGACACGGCGCGTCGGCCCGTTCGAACACGGGGAGCTGCGCGAGCTGCCATACGCAGACGAGCTGCCGCACCTGCCACACCGGCGAACTCGGGCGCGACGTCATCCAGCGCCTTCCCGAAGCGAAGCCGGGCCGCGCGTCGGGCGTGGTCCTCGTGGAGGCGTCTCAGCGGGAACCGTTGGGCGCCACGCCGGCGTCGTATGCCGCGCCCACCGGGGCGGCCCTGATCCTCGCCACGGCGCGCGACACGGTGCGCTCGGCCAAGGTCCGCGTGCACCCCGACGGATTCGCGACCAACCACAAGGACGCGGCGGCCAGCGGGCAGCTCAATTGCCAGGGCTGCCACCAGCCGCGCGATTGCACCGCCTGCCATGACGGGGTGTCGACGCGCGGGAACTACCACCCGTCGGACTTCATGGCGCGCCACGCCACGGGCGCGTATGCGCAGGAACAGAACTGCAGCAGCTGCCACCGGGTGGAGACGTTCTGCCGGTCATGCCACCAGAAGGCGGGGATCGCCAACAGCGGCGGCGTGCGTGGGGTGGCCCACACGGGGCAGCCGCTGTGGCTGCTGCAGCACGGCCAGGCGGCGCGGCAGGGTCTCACGTCGTGCACGGCCTGCCACCAGCAGCGCGACTGCCTGCGGTGTCACTCGAGTCTGGGCCTGCACGTGAATCCGCACGGCCCCGACTTCAACGCCGAGGCCATGGCGTCGCGGAACAAGCAGGTGTGCTTCGTGTGCCATCTGTCGGATCCGCTGAAAAAGTGACGGGCGACAGCTGACGGCTCACGGCCGATTGTGGACCGTTGGCCGTGAGCCGTGCACAGTGCGCGAAAAAGGAAACCGCCCGGCGCCGAGGAGTCTTCGGCGCCGGGCGGTCTCTCGTGAGCTGGGGGGCTTTCGCCTCAGCCCTTCTTCGGCTGCGTCGCGCCGTTGGCGTGCAGATTCTGCAGCGCGCTGTCGGTAAGCATCTCGGTGCTCGGGTTTTCGCGCCGCTTGATCTCCTGGCTCGCGCTGTCGGCGAGCGCCTTCATGCCCAGCTTCTCGGCGGCCATGTAGATGCCGAAGAAGGGCGCCGCGTTGAGCGGCGCCAGCGTGGACGCCTTGCGGTAGCTCGTGAGCGCGGCGTCGTACTTGCCGGCCTTGTACTGCGCGTTGCCGCTGTCGAGCGCGGCGCGCGCGTCGGCCGACATCGTGTTGTGCGGATTCGTGGTGTCGCCCGACGTCATCTGCGAGAGCGGCGTCTTGGGCGGCTGCTGCGACTGCCGCTGACAGGCGCCCGCGGCAAGCAGCGCCGGGAGCGCGAGAACGGGGAGGGCGCGGAACGCGCCGCGGGACATGTCGAACATGGCGACCTCGGGTCGTGGGCTTCGGATCCTGCCGGAACTGCGGGCAAGTATGCGAAAAGTGGGGGATATCGCGCAGCCGGACCTTCGCCGCGCCCTGCGTAAGGATTTCCCGCACCGGGCTGTCCGCGCAATCCCCCGGGCGATTCAGGCGTTCGCTTCTAGGTACCGGACGTTTCGGGGTCGATCATGCGAGCACGCGATCGCGAAAACAAGCGGCGCGGCCCCGACGATCGCCGGCGCCGCGGCCGCGTCACATCAACCCATCCTAGGGGGTTGTTGTCATGCTCACGCCAACCACGCACGCGTGGTCAGACGATGAAGCGCTGGGCGGATATCTCGGCCGCCGCGGCATCAGCCGGCGCGACTTCATCGAATTCTGCGGACAGATGGCCGCTGTCCTCGGACTCAGCAGCCTGGCGGTGCCGAGAATCGCCGAGGCCATGGAATCGCTCAAGCGGCCGAGCGTCATCTGGCTGCAGCTCCAGGAGTGCACGGGGTGCGTCGAGAGCGTCATCCGCACGTCGGATCCGACGATCGGCGATCTGGTGCTCGATACGATCTCGCTCGACTTCATCGACACGTTGATGGCGGCGGCGGGGCATAACGCCGAGCAGGCGCTCGACAACGCGCGCAAGCAGAACGCCGGCAAGTACGTGCTCATCGTCACGGGGTCGGTGCCGACGAACGAGAACGGGATCTACACCACGATCGCCGGCAAGACGGCGCGGTCCCTGCTCGAGGAGACCGCGAAGGACGCCGCGGCGGTGATCGCCGTGGGCGCCTGCGCGCACTGGGGCAGCGTGCAGGCCGCGAAGCCGAATCCCACGGGCGCCGTGGGGGTTTCGGAGATCGTGCGCGACAAGCCCGTGCTCAACATCGCCGGCTGCCCGCCCATCGCCGACGTCATCACGGCCACCGTGGTGCACTTCCTGACCTTCGGGCGCCTGCCCGAGACCGATGCCGACGGGCGTCCGCTGTTCGCGTACGGGAACCGCATTCACGATCAGTGCCCGCGCCGCGCGCATTACGACGCCGGCCAGTTCGTGCGCACGTTCGACGACGCCGGGGCGCGCGAGGGGTACTGCCTGTACGAGGTGGGCTGCAAGGGGCCGGCGACCTTCTCGCCCTGTCCGATCTTCATGTGGAACTCCCATACCGATTTTCCAATCGGAGCGGGGCACCCGTGCATCGGGTGCACCGAGCGCCACTTCTGGGACACGATGACGCCCTTCTACCAGCGGCTGCCCGACGTGGCCGGTGTGGGCGTCGAGCGCACGGCCGACATTCTTGGCGCGGCCCTCGCGGTCGGCGCGGCGGCGGGCGTCGCCGCCCACGCGGCGGCCACGGGCATCTATCAGATCCGTTCACGGCGCGCCGGGTCCGGCGCCGAGCAACCGCCGGCCGGCACCGGCCTGGAGGAGTGAGCCATGGCGAAGACCAAGGTCGTGATCGATCCGATCACGCGCATCGAAGGCCACCTCCGCATCGAAGCGCAGGCGGAGAACGGCAAGGTGGCCAACGCCTGGGCGTCGGCCACGCAGTTCCGCGGCATCGAGATCGTGCTCCAGGGGCGCGATCCGCGCGACGCGTGGGCGTTCGCCCAGCGCATCTGCGGGGTCTGCACCGTGGTGCACGCCGTGGCGTCGTGCCGCGCGGTGGAGGATGCGCTGGACATTCGCATCCCCCCGAACGCGAATACCATCCGCAATCTCGTCCACGGGATGCAGTTCGTGCAGGACCACGTCATCCACTTCTACCATCTGCACGCGCTCGACTGGGTGGACGTGACCAGCGCGCTCAAGGCCGACCCGGCGCAGACGGCGCGCATCGCCGCGTCGATTTCGCCCTGGCCCAACAACTCGCCCACGTACTTCCGCGAAGTGCAGAACCGCGTGAAGACGTTCGTGGGGAGCGGCCAGCTCGGCATCTTCAGCAACGGCTACTGGGGACATCCGGCGTACAAGCTGCCACCGGAAGTCAACCTGCTCGCCGTGGCGCACTATCTCGAAGCGCTCGACTGGCAGCGCGACGTGATCCGGCTGCACACGATCTTCGGCGGCAAGAATCCGCATCCGAACTTCCTCGTGGGCGGCATGGCGAGCGCCATCAATCTCGAGGGCACGGCGACGATCAACGCCGCCAAGCTCACCGAGATCAAGGACATGATCGCGCGCGCCCAGCGGTTCGTGGAACAGGTGTATTGGCCCGACCTCGTGGCCATCGCCGGCTACTATAAGGAATGGGCGTCGGTGGGCGGCGGCACGGGCAACTACCTGGCGGTGGGCGAGTTCCCCGAGACGGACATCCGTGACCTCGGGTCGCTGTATCTGCCGCGCGGCATCGTGCTGGACAAGGACCTGAGCAAGGTGGTGCCCTACGATCACCACGGCGTCACCGAGTCGATCCACAGCTCCTGGTACGACTACGACAAGGGCGCCGACGCCACGCTGCATCCGTGGGACGGAGAAACGAAGCCCCACTACACGGGCCCGCAGCCGCCCTGGCAGTACCTCCAGGACGAGACCAAGTACACGTGGATGAAGGCGCCGCGCTACAACGGCAAGTCCATGGAAGTCGGGCCGCTCGCGCGCATGCTCGTCGCGTATGCCAGCGGGCACCAGGACGTGCGCGCCATCGTCGGCGACACGCTCAAGGCGCTGAACGTGGGGCCGGCGGCCCTCTTCTCCACGCTCGGACGCACCGCGGCCCGCGGGATGGAGACGGTGCTGCTCGCCCGGCGCATGAGCGTGTGGTTCGACGATCTCGTGGCCCGCATCAAGGCGGGCGACGTCTCGACGTTCACCAAGACGAAGTGGGAGCCGTCGAGCTGGCCCAAGACGTCACGCGGCTACGGCGCGCTCGACGCGCCGCGCGGCGCCCTGGGGCACTGGGTGGAGATCAACGACGGGCGCATCTCGCGCTACCAGTGCGTGGTGCCCACCACCTGGAACGCCTCGCCGCGCGACGCCGGCGGTCAGCCCGGCCCCTATGAGGCCGCGCTCACCGATAATCACCCGCTCGCGAATCCCGAGCAGCCGCTCGAGATCCTGCGCACGGTCCACTCCTTCGATCCGTGCATCGCCTGCGGCGTCCACGTCCTTGACGCCGAGGGCGACATGGTGACGGAGGTGCGCGTGCAATGAACGCCCGCGACGCCAAACAGCAGCGGGAGCCGCACTGGCCGTCCATCGACCAGCGGTCGATGAGCACGACCTACGAGCAGCCGCTCGCCGGCGGGTACCCCGAGCATCGCTGGGTGTACCTGTGGCACTGGCCCATTCGCGCGATGCACTGGACGGCGGCGCTCTGCATCGCCGTCCTCGTGGTGACCGGGCTGTGGATCGGCAAGCCGTACTTCATCGCCGCCGGCCCGGGGGATGCGTTCGGCCTGCAGTGGGTGCGCCTCGTGCACTTCATCGCCGCCGGCGTGCTCGTGGCCACGGCCATCGTGCGCGCCTATTGGCTCCTCGCGGGCAACCGCTTCGAGCGCCTGCCCGCGCTCTTCCCGGTGCGCGGCCGCGACTGGAAGAATCTCTGGAAGATGATCAAGTACTACCTGCTCATCCATCCGGAGCGCGCGCCCCGCTACATGGGCCATAACCCGCTGCAGCAGCTGTTTTATACGTTCACGTATTTCATGGCCGGGCTGATGGTGGTCACCGGGTTCATCATGTTCGGGGCCGCCAACCCGCAGGGGTTCTTCATGCACACCTTCGGGCACCTGGCCCCGTACCTCGGCGGCTTCCAGTGGGTGCGCGTGATTCACCACGTGGCCACGTGGTACTTCCCGATGTTCATCATCTTCCACGTGTACCTGGCCGTGCGCGCCGACTTGCTCGAGCGCAGCGGCACGATGTCGTCGATGGTGAGCGGCGGGCGGTTCGTGCCCGTCGAGGAGCACTACGCCGATGGTTGAGCGGACCGGCGACCTCGTCATCGGGCTCGGCAACCCCCTCATGGGGGACGATGGCACCGGGCTCGCGGCGCTCGAACGCCTGCAACTCGGGTGGCGCGTGCCCGACGCCGTCGAGCTCGTGGACGGCGGCACCTGGGGGATGAACCTCCTGCCGATGATCGAGACCGCCCGGCGCGTGCTCTTCCTCGATGCCATTCGCACCGGACGCGCCCCGGGCACCGAGGTGGTGCTCCGCGGCGATGAGATTCCGCGCGCGCTGGCGCTCAAGCTCTCACCGCATCAGATCGACCTCAAGGACGTCCTCGGCGTGGCCGCCCTGCGCGGCACCACGCCCGAGATCACGGTGGCCGTCGGGCTCGAGCCCGGCGGCATCGAGATGGGCGACCCCATCTCCCCCCCCGTCGCGGAGAAGCTCGATCGTCTGGTGGAGATGGCGATCGAGCAACTCCGCGCGTGGGGCCACCACTGCCAGCCGCGCACGGCCAACG
>JAGWRB010000196.1 GCA_028876725.1 Gemmatimonadota bacterium | reverse complement strand
CCCGTGGCCCTCACCGACGACCCGACGCAGCTCCAGCCGTTCGTGTCGCGCGACTCGGTGTACGGGTATATCATCGCCAAGCTGAACCAGGCGATCACCGAGCTGGGGCAGGGCGGGAGCGCGTTCCCGTTCACCGTCCATTCCGGTTTCCAGGGCTTCGACACCCCGGCGACGTTCTCGAAGTTCGCGGCCGCGCTCCTGGCGCGCGCCGAGGCGTACCGCGCCTCGCTGGGCGTGGACGGCTGCACGGCGCTGGCGTCGAGCTGCTACCAGCAGGTGCTGGCGGCGCTCAACAAGTCGTTCGTCGATCCCAACGCGGCGTTCTCCACCGGCGTGTACCAGATCTACTCGCAGGCCGCCGGCGACGCCACGAACGGCATCAGCGAGGCGTTCCAGTACATCCTCGCGCACGCGCATGTGGACCAGGGCGTCGAGACCAAGCCCGACGGCACGCTCGACGACCGGTTCGTGGGCAAGGTGATGCAGATTCCCGCGCAGGGCCCATCGAACCCCACCATCGGCATCAAGACGACCTGGCGCTACACCATCTATCCCACGCTGAGCACGCCCATCCCGGTGATCCGGAACGAGGAGCTGATCCTGCTCCGCGCCGAGGCCGAGTACTTCACCGGCGACCAGGCCGGCGCGCTCAGCGACATCAACCTGATCCGCACGAAGGCGGGCGGTCTGGCCCCGCGCGGACCATTCACCAGCAGCGATGATTTCATTACTGAACTATTATACAACCGGCGCGAGTCCCTGGCGTTCGAGGGACACCGGTGGATCGACGTCCGGCGGTTCGGGCGGCTGAATACGCTGCCCCTCGACAGCAACGATCCCACGGCCGCGCCCGGCGCCACGCCGCACATCGTGATCGACCACCTGCCGGTGCCACAGGCGGAATGCCTGATCCGCAAGGCCGCGGCGGCGAATCTGCAGGTCCCGGCCGCGGGCAACTGCTCGTCGGCCTAGTTCGAGCCGTTCGCGGGTCGCACGAGCTCCGGTGGGCGTCTGCCCGCCGGAGCTCTTGCGCATCCGGCGCCCTCGGCGCGCGACCGCCTGGCGTGCCCGCCGACCACACCAAGGCGCGGCAGGACCGGCGACTTTACGACACGCGTACGGGTCACCGTCAGCCGCAGGTGGCAGATTGCCGGATAGGGCAAGCGGCGGGTTCTGAGGAGGCGACCGTGCATCGGTACGTGGCGGGGCTGCTGCTGGCGGCGCTCGCGTCGGCCGCCGCGGCGCAGCGAGGGACCGGCGGCACGACATGGCGCCTGACCGGGGTCGTCACCGACACCGGCCGGCATCCACTGGCCGGCGTGCAGGTGACGGTCGTGGGCACGGCACTGGTTACGACCACCGATTCGACGGGGCGGTTCACATTCCCCGCGTTCCCGGCCGGCGCGCAACGCCTGGCGTTCCGGAGCATCGGGTTCGCGCCGGACTCGGCCCGCGTCGATCCGCGCGGCATCGGCGGCTTGGCGCGCGCGGCCCTGCGTCCGCTCGCCGTGCGCCTCGCGCCAACCGTCGTGACGGCCGCACCGGAGGTCGAGTCGGCAAAGCTCGCGGGCTTCTACCGGCGACGGGCCGCGGGGCGCGGCCAGTTCATCACCCGCGCGGAGTTCGAGCCCTTCGCGCCCCCCGACGTGGCCTCGGTGCTCCGGCGGTTTCACTCGCTGCGCGTGGAACCGTCGCCGGATGGAGCGCTCGTGATGTCCACGCGCGGCATGACGATGAAGAACATGCGCCTCACCGCGTGCGCGATGCGGGTCGGCGTCGACGGCCAGCTCATGCCGGCGGACTTCGGCATCGACGAGATCTCGGTGGGGGAGGTCGAGGCGATCGAAGTGTACGCCGGGCCGGCGAGCATGCCCGCGCAGTTCCAGACGGTGCTGCCGGGGCAGGAGGCGCTCGCGCCCGACACCGCCCTGCACGGCGGGGGCACGTCGGCGGTCGAGACGTCCACGAGTTGCGGTCTGGTGATGGTCTGGACCAGGTCTGGCGGGCGCTGACCCAGAGCCGTGGCATCGGGGTTGACAGGGGGCTATATTTCCGTGTTCTACACCGCTTTACCGAATCTGAGGATCCCGTGAAGACCGATATCCATCCCGAGTACGCGACGGCCACCGTGAAGTGCGCCTGCGGCAACGAATTCCAGACGCGCTCCACCCAGGCCGAGATCCACACCGACGTGTGCTCGCAGTGCCATCCGTTCTACACCGGCAAGCAGCGCCTCGTGGACACCGCCGGCCGCGTGGAGCGCTTCCGCCAGAAGTTCGGGAAGAAGGCCTGAGCCTCCGGGACCGCCTCGCCGAGCAGCTGGCCCGGGCCAGCGAGGTCGAACGGGCGCTCTCCGATCCCGGCTCGCTCCGCGATTCCAAGAAGCTGGCCGAACTGGGACGCGAGCACCGTCGTCTGACCCCGCTGGTCGAGCTGGCGACCCGGCTCCAGAAACAAGAAGACGAGCTCGCGCAGGCCCGCGAGCTCGTTTCCGTTGACGACCCCGAGATGGCCGCCGAAGCGGCCGCCGAGGTCGCGCGCCTCGAAGCGTCGCTCCCGGAACTCGAGGAGCGCCTCAAGCCGCTGCTCGTGCCCCACGACCCGCTCGACGACCGCAACGCGATCGTCGAGATCCGCGCCGGGACGGGCGGCGACGAGGCCGCGCTCTTCGCCGCCGACCTCTACCGCATGTACACACGCTACTGCGAGCGCCATGGGTGGAAGCTCGAGCTCATGTCGCACTCCGAGGGCACGCTGGGCGGGGTGCGCGAGGTGATCTTCAAGGTCTCGGGCGACGGCGCCTTCGGCGCCATGCGCTGGGAATCGGGCGTGCATCGCGTGCAGCGCGTGCCCGCCACCGAGAGCCAGGGGCGCATCCACACCTCGGCGGCCACGGTGGCCGTGCTCCCCGAGGCCGAGGAAGTCGACGTGAAGATCGAGGACAAGGATCTCCGCATCGACGTCTTCCGCGCCTCCGGGCCCGGCGGCCAGGGCGTGAACACGACCGACTCGGCGGTGCGCATCACGCACCTGCCCACCGGCATCGTGATCAGCCAGCAGGATCAGCGTTCTCAGATCCAGAACAAGGCCCGCGCGATGGACGTGCTCCGCGCGCGCCTGCTCGACCTGCGCATCGCCGAGCGCGAGGCCGAGCGCGCGCGCATACGCAAGACGCAGGTGGGCACCGGCGATCGCTCGGCGAAGATCCGCACGTACAACTTTCCGCAAAGCCGCATCACCGACCACCGCATCGGCTACACCACGCACGACCTCCAGGGCGTGCTCGACGGCGACATCGGCGGCCTCATCGAGGCGCTGCGCCTGGCCGACGTCGAGGAGCGGCTGAACGTTGCCTGACCGGCCGCGCCGCGGGAGGCCACCCGAGGAGACGATGCTCGTGCTGGGGCGCCCGGGGTCCCTGACGGTGGGCGCGGTGGTGCGGCAGGCGGCCGACGAGCTGGCGCGACTCGAGGTGCCGGAGGGCCCCGTGGCGGCGCGCGAGATCGTCGCCGCGCTGCTCGACGTGGGGCGTCATTGGACCGTGCTGCACGCGCAGGATCCCGCCGACCTGATGCTGCTGAGCCGCGTGCTGCAGGCGGCGCGACGGTACGCCGGCGGGATGCCCTTCCAGTATGCCGTGGGCCGCGCGTCGTTCCGGCGGCTCACGCTCGAAGTCGACGAGCGCGTGCTGATCCCGCGGCCGGAGACGGAGCTGCTCGTGGAGCTGGTGCTGGAGCGTTCGCGCGACGCGCGCGGCGGGGTCGCGGTGGACGTGGGCACCGGGTCGGGCGCCATCGCCCTCGCGCTGGCGCAGGAGGGCACGTTCGACCGGGTCATCGGCGTCGACGTGTCGGAAGACGCGCTGGCCGTGGCGCGCTATAACGCGGCGCTGCTCGCCGGCCGGCTGGCCGCGCCGGTGGAGTTCCGGCAGGGATCGCTGCTGGGTCCGGTGGCGGGCGTGCGGGCGCGCGCGATCGTGTCGAATCCGCCGTACATTGCGTACGACGAGGCCGCCGAGCTGCCGGCCTCGGTGCGCGACTGGGAGCCGGCGACTGCGCTGCTGAGCGGGGAGGGCGGGCTTGCGGCCACGCGGGCGCTGGTGCGCGGCGCCGCGGCGCATCTGGCGCCGGGCGGGCTGCTCGCCCTGGAGGTCGACGCGCGCCGCGCGTCGCTGGTGGCGGAGATGGTGGCTGCCGACGCAGCTTTTGCAGACGTCTCGGTGCGGCTCGACCTCGCCGGGCGCGAACGGTTCGTACTCGCACGACGACGGGAGTCGCCATGATCGAAGAGAAAGCCAGGGAGCTGGGCCGGATGATCGGCCAGAGCACGGAATATCAGGCCCTCAAGCGCGCCAACGAAGCGCTGGCCGACGACCAGGAGGCCATCGCGCTGCTCAAGCAGATGGAGACGCTGCGGCTCGACGCGCAGAAGATGATCGCGCGCGGGGAGCGCCCCACGGCCGAGATGGAGCAGCAGCTCGACGGCCTACTGGCCCAGGTGCAGGGGCAGGCGGTGTATCAGCGCCTCATCGTGGCGCAGGAGAATTTCGACAAGACGATGGGCAAAGTGAACGATTGGATTCTCGAGGGCATCGAGAAGGGCGCCGCGAGTCCGATCATCATGCTGGGGTGACATGGCCCGCGGCCCGCTGATCGTCTTCGAGGGGGCGGAGGGCGTCGGAAAGTCGACGCAGCTCCGCCGCGTGGCGTCGTGGCTGGAATCGGGCGGCCGCGTGGTGCACGCGCTGCGGGAGCCCGGCGGCACGCCGCTGGGCGACGAGATTCGCCGCCTGCTCCTCGATCCGGCGTCGGACATCACGCCGCGCGCCGAGGCGCTGCTGTTCGTGGCGTCGCGGGCCCAGCTGGTGGAAACGCTGGTGCGGCCGGCGCTGGCGGCCGGCCACGTGGTGCTGCTCGACCGGTTCTTCCTGTCGACGTACGCGTATCAGGGCGCGGGGCGCGGACTGCCCGAGGCCGAGGTGCGGCAGGCGAACGCGGTGGCCACGGGCGGGCTGGTGCCTGATATTACTTTGCTGATGACGCTGCCGGTGCGCGAGGGCCTGGCCCGCGCCGAGCGCCGCGGGGCCCGCGACCGGATGGAGCGGAACGCGGATGAGTTCCACCACCGGGTGTCGGCGGCGTTCGCGGCATTCGCCGCGCCGGCCTGGCAGGCCGCGCATCCGGAATGCGGGCCGATCGTGACGGTCGATGCCTCGGGCCCGGAAGCCGAGGTGTTCGCGCGGATCACAAATGTGATCTCGGCGCGGCTTGGACTCAGCTAGTCGCGCGCGACCGGAGCGGGTCGCTCAGCACCTGCACCACCAGCAGCGCCAGCACGAGCACGTGGACCGCCGTGCACCAGGCGCAGAGCTTCCCGATCACCCCCAGCTCCTGATAGACGAGCCAGAGCACCACGGCCGTGGCGACGAGCGTCCACGCCAGCCCGCCGACGCGGAGCCCGTGCGATTCCGCGCCCGCCGCGCGCAGCGAGGCCACCGCCAGCGCCAGGGCCACCGCGAACCACGCCACGCCGTACACCGCCACCGGCACCCCGAACACGACGGCGGACGCGCTGGTGAGCACCTGCTCGCAGTTGACCAGCGAGCCGCCGCTGCACACCAGGGGCACGGCGCTGTCGTAGTGCAGCAGGGTGAGGTACGCGGCAATCAGCAGACCGGCCGCGCTGAGCGCGACGCGCAGCCGGTCGTACGACCGCAGCGACATCAGGGGGCCTTGGCCGGCAGCGCCTTCACGGCCGCGGCGATGGCGGGACTGCCGCACACGGCTTTGGGCTGGCCCCCGTCCACGGCGCAGATGGCGGCCGTGATTTCGTTGGCGTTCACGAGAATGGCGTGCGCGGTGGCGTCGGCGCCGGTCGCCAGCGACGCGGCGATGGTCTCGTGCGTGCGCCCGGCCAGCAGCCCCGGGTTGTACGGCGATCCGCTCCACATGTATCGGCCGCCGACGAGCATGAACGGAATGCCCCCCGCGCTCGCCTTGTCGAGGTACGGCGGACCGTCGTACTTCTCGATCAGCGCTTCCTGCGCCGGCGTGGGCGTCTCGAGGGTGGGATACTGCCCGCCCACGGGCTCGGCGCCCTGGAGCTCCACCGACGCGAAGTCGATATACGGACTGGTATAGCGCCCGCCGTAGAACGAGAACGTGGGGGTGCTCGCGTACACGTCCTGCGACGACGACGCCGAGTAGCTGAGGCCGGAGAAGGTGCCGAACCGCGACAGCGCCGCGATGACCGACCAGCGCGCGGCGGCGCAGTAGGGGCAGTACAGCGCGCCGATGTACAGGAAGGTCGCCTTGCCGGTGTCGGCGTTGGCGGTGCCGACATAGATCGGCACGGTGGCGCCCGCCGTTCCCGCCTGCTCCCACACCGCGGGCGGGATGGCCGTGAAGTGGGCCATGACGGAATCGGGAACCGGCGTGGGGGCCAGGCTCGCCGCGGCGGCCGGGGCCTGCGTCTTCTTGTGGTTCACCGCGAATACGATCGTGGCCACGAGCGCCACGACGACGATCACGAGAATGGAATTCAGCTTCCTGGGATTCTGCGCCACGAATGGTCTCCGGTGCGGGGCCGGTCTAGTATAACGCCGCGCCCCGGCCTCCGCTCGCGCGCCGGCGCGCCGCTCACCGCGTGACGACGCGCGCGCCCTTCGGCACGGCGAAGCGGAACGCCGAGTCGTCGGTGGCCACGTTCACCTGCAGCGCGGTGAGCCGCACGCGCCGGGTGACGCCGTTCCGTTGCGCCACCTCGAACTGCCGGATGTAGCCGTCGGCGTCGTCGATCCACACGCGGGCCTTCGAAAAATCGTCCGGGCCGCCGGGCTTGGGCGTGAGGGTCACGAGGCGCGTCGCGCGGCCGTCCACCGACGCGGCGCCGCCGTCGGCGATGTCGTACTTCTCGAACGGACGGTCGAGGAACTCGCCGGTGATGTCCACGGTGCCGCTCCCCTGCGCCGACTCCGGGCGCTTGATGACCTGGCCGGGCGCGCTGCTGGGCAGGTAGAGCCAGAGCCACTGGCCGTCGGCCACGATGCGGTCGCCGTCGGGCTCGGCGAAGCGCACCGAGAGCATGCCCGGGCGGCGCTGCTGGTAGTCGCCGCGCGCGGTGGCCGAGGTGCCGGTGAGGGCGTTGCTCACCGTCTGCTCGAACGACGCGCGCACGGTGCGCACGGCGTTCCACGCGTTTACCGCGTGCTGCACGGCGGCGCGCGCGGCCGCCTCCTGGGCCCGGGCGGGTGCGGGAGCGGCGGCGACGACGATGGCCGAGAGCGCGGCGAACAGATGGCGCGTACGCATGAGGATCCCGATAAGAGGACGCCGCGCGGTGGGCGCGGCGTCCTGTGCTGTTACCCGACCGAGATCGGCGCGGTTCCCGGCGTGGGGAGCACGCTGCGCCCGATGGCCGCGGCGATGGCGCGGATTTCGGTGACGAGGCGCGCGAACTGCTCCGGATAGAGCGACTGTCCGCCGTCGCTGAGCGCGCGGTCGGGCGTGGGGTGCACCTCGACGATGATGCCGTCGGCGCCGGCCGCGATGGCCGCGCGCGCCATGGGGGTGACCTTGTCGCGCAGGCCCGTGCCGTGGCTCGGGTCGGCGATCATCGGCAGGTGCGAGAGCTTCTGCACCACCGGGATGGCCGTGAGGTCGAACAGGTTGCGCGTGGTGGTGTCGAAGCTCCGGATGCCGCGCTCGCACAGAATCACCTGGCTGTTGCCCTCGGCCAGGAT
>JAGWRB010000195.1 GCA_028876725.1 Gemmatimonadota bacterium | reverse complement strand
GGCGTCTTCGACGCCTTATCCGGGAGGATCGAGTCGCGCAGCGTGCGCGCATACGCCTTGCTCGTGAGACGATCGACCGGATTCTTCACGAACGCCGGATCGCCCAGCTCCGTGTTGCGGTCGATGAACGCGCGCCGGAACGCCTCGGCCACGTCGTGCGCGTACGCCGTGCTCCCGAACGGGGGAAGTTTGGGGAACGTCTCGAGGACGTTCAGAATCTCGACCTCGATCACCCCGCCGCTCGACGACGGCGGCATCGAGTAGATCGTGTCGCCGCGATACGTGCCCTTGATCGGATCCCGCCACGCCGGCGCGTACTTGGCCAGGTCCGCCTTCGTGATGATGCCGTGGTCGCGGTGCATCTCCGCCACGAGACTGTCGGCGATCCATCCCTTATAGAAGGCATCCGGTCCCTTGTCGGCGATCGCCGTGAGCGTGCGGGCCAGCTGCGGCTGCACGAGCTTCGTGCCCGCCGCCACCGGCTTGCCGCCGGGCAGGAACAGTGACGCACCCTCGTACGGACCGATCAGCTTGGCGCCCGCCGCGATCCCGCGCGCCAGCGCGCTGTCCACCACGAAGCCGTCTTCCGCCAGCCGGATCGCCGGCTGCATCACGTCGTGCAGCGACATCGTGCCGTACTTCTTGAGCGCTTCGGCCATCCCCGCCACCGCGCCCGGCACGCCCACCGACAGCGCGCCCACTCGACTCTTGTCCGTGAGTTTGCCGTTGGCGTCGAGGTACATGTTGCGCGTGGCTGCGAGCGGCGCCACTTCACGGTAGTCCAGCGCCGCGTTGCGCCCGTCGGCCATGTGGATCACCATGAACCCGCCACCGCCGATGTTCCCGGCCTGCGGGTACGTGACGGCCATGGCGAAGCCGGTGGCCACCGCGGCGTCCACCGCGTTGCCGCCCTTCTTCAGGATCTCCACGCCGGCCTGGCTCGCCAGATCGCTGTTGCTCGCGATCATCGCGTGCGCGGCCTGCGCCGCCGGGTGTCCGGCGCCTACGGTCCAATCCGCGGGAAACCCCGCCGGCCGAGTGGCCGGCGGGGCGCCCTTTGCGCAGCCGCCCAGTGCGGCTGCGCTCACTAGTCCAGCTAGCAGAATGCGGTTCACTGGCCCACCGAGAATCTGAGGTAGTAGAACGCCCCGTTGTATCCGAACGGCGACAGCCCGCTGTAGAGGAAGATGCCTCCGCTCGAGTTGGCCGCGATCGTCCGGTCGGGATAGACGTTGAAGAGATTGTCGGCCCCGCCGGTGATCGTCAACTGCCCCGACAGCTTATACGACAGCGACAGGTCGGTGATCCACTTGGCGGCATATGTCTGGTCGTTCGCCGCCGAGGTGGCCACGCTCGTCACCGAGCCATACCGCGACTCCGAGAGCACCACCCCGATCTTCTTCCACTCGTAGTCCCCGCTGAGGCGCAGGTTGTCGTGGGGCTGCGCCACTTCGGTGAGCCCCCTCTGCGTGCGGTCGAACAGCACGGCCTGGAACGCCGCCAGCTGCGGCGGCGTGGGATCGACGTGCGTCACGTGCGTGTAGTTGTGGTTGTAGCCGCCCGTGAACCGCAGCGTACCGGCGTATCCCAGGTCCTTCCCCGCCTGCAGCACCACGTCCACGCCCTCGGTGCGCGTGTTGATGGCGTTCGTGGAGAAGCGCCCGCCCTGCACGCCCGGATACCCGGCGTTCGTGAGCAGGGTCTCGATCGCCGGGCCGATGAAGTTCCCCGACAGCACCACCCGGTGCGCGATATCGATTTTATAATAGTCCGTCGTGAACGACACGTTCGGCGTGGGCTGCATCGTCACCCCCAGCCCGTAGTTCATCGACGCCTCGGGGCGCAGCGGCTTGGCGCCCAGCGCCTTCGCTTCCGGGCTCGTCACCGGGAAGGTCCGGATGTCGAACGGCGTCGCCACGCCGTTCACCGCGATGAAGTTCGTGGACGTCGTCGAGAAGTACTCCTGCCCCAGCGACGGCGCGCGGAAGCCGTTGCTCAGCGACCCGCGCAGCGCGTAGTGCTTGATCGGCTCCCACCGCATCGAAAGCTTGCCCGTGGCCGTATTTCCAAAATCAGAATAATGCTCGGTGCGGCCCGCGACGTCGATCATCAGCTGCTCCACCGGGTTGCCCGAGAAGTCCACGTACCCGGCCATGTTCGTGCGCGACGCGTTCTGCGCGTCCGACGGGCGGAAGCCCGGGAACACCTGCGCGCCGGCCGCCGCCGGCTTGCCCGCGTTCGGGCCGTCGAGAATCGGCACCCCGCCGTTCTTCCACGACGCGTCGTCGCCGGCCTCGATGCCGTAATGATCACGGCGCGCCTCGGCGCCCCACGCGATGTTCAGCGGCTGCGCCCACCCGATGTTGAACGACCGCTGCACGTCGAGCGTCGTCGTCCACTGGTCGAACAGCATCGTGCCCGCGTTGAACTGCGTCGGGCTGGTCGTGCCCATCGACACGTTGACGCTGTTGTCCACGTCGTAGCGGAAGCTGTTCCGCCCGTAGACGCTCCCCAGGTCCCAGTTCCACCCGCTCGCCACGCCCTTGAAGCCCGCGGCGATCGAGTGATCCCAGATGTGGCTCCCGATGAGCGGCAGAAATCCGTTGGGGTAGTACGCGCGCAGCGTGCGGTCGTCCAACGCGCGGCGGAAGAACCCGGCCGCCAGCCCGCGCGAAAAACTCATGCCGCCAAAGGAGTAGAAGTCGACGCCATTCTGCAGCGGGATGTCCAGGTTGTAGAACCCCGAGCCGCCGTACTGCTTGGGGTCGCCCACCCAGCTGTCGATGCGGTGGTTCAGCACGGCGATGCTGTTCCGGGAGTCACCGCTGAAGTACTGCTGGCGCGTGTCGGCCCCGGTGCGGTTCGTGCTGTCGCGGTTCCGCATCTCGCCGCTCAGGTTGAGATACCCGCCGTGCGGCAGCGCGAAGCTGTAGCTCCCGTCGGCCACCACGGTCTGCCCGTCGCCCACCTGCGTCTTCCCCGCCTGCACCGACAGGTCGCCCGGCGCGTCGGACTTGAGAATGATGTTGATCACCCCCGCGATCGCGTCGGACCCGTACTGCGCCGCGGCGCCGTCGCGCAGAATTTCAATGTGATCGATGGCCGACGGTGGAATCGCGTTCAGGTCCACCGCCATCGAGCCGCGCCCCACGCTCCCGTTGATATTCACCAGCGCGCTGTTGTGCCGGCGCTTGCCATTGATCAACACGAGCAACTGGTCGGAGTTGAGTCCGCGGAGCGTCGCCGGCCGGATGTGGTCCGTGCCGTCGGTCACCGACGGCCGCGGGAAGTTGAACGACGGCGCCAGCAGCTCGATGATCTGGCTCGTCTCGGTGCGGCCGCTCTGCCGGATCTCCTCGGCCGTGAACACATCGACCGGCGCCGGCGCATCCACCGCCGTGCGCGGCTCGCGCGTGCCGGTCGTCACCATCGCGTTCAGCGTTCCCACCGAGCGCGGCAGCGAGAAGTTCACCGTCGTCGCCTCGCCGTCGTTCACCGTCACGCTGTCGGCCCGCACCACGTAGCCGAGCAGCCGCGCGCGGATTTCGTAGCGTCCCGGCGGCGCGGAGAAACGGTAGTGCCCGTCGGCGTTCGCCAGCGAACCGTACCGCGTGCCCGTGAGCGATACCGACGCGCCCTGCAGCGGCTCGCCGGTCGATGAGTCCGTCACCGTGCCGCTCACCGTGCCCATTGCCACGTGCGGAATCGGCGCCGGCGGCGGACGCCGCACCAGCATCGCCTGCCCGCGATCGGTGAGCACCACGTCCACCGACGTGCCCAGCAGGACTTCCGTGAGCGCCGCCGCCGTGGTGATGTCCTCCGCATCGAGGCGCACACGGCGCCCCACCGGCACCTCCGCGCGGCTGTACGCGAAGCGCAGCCCCGTGGCGTCGCCGATCGTCGTCAGCGCGTCCGCGAGCGTCACGTTCCGCAGGTGAAGCCCGATGCGAAGGTTCAGTATCGGCGTGTGCGCGACGTCCACCGGCACGCGCGCCGACGCCGTCGTCGTCAGGAACCGCGGCGCGGCGGCCTGCAGATCGACCGTCGGATCCCCGGGCACCTGCGGCTGCTCCGCCAGCACGACGCGCGTGCTCGCGGCCACCACCGCCAGTCCCACCAGTGCTCTCATCCAGTGACGCATGACTCGCTCCTGTCGAATGCCTCGTTCACCCCTGAACCACGAACCCGCTACTCGCTCTCCCGCTCCAACACCACGACCTTCCCACGGCGCACGGCCCGCACGGGCAGCACGGTCGTCAGCGTCGCGATCGCCTCGCGGAACGACTCCGCGTCGAACGACGCGCTGAACGGCATCGCCGCGAGCGTCGAATCGCCAATGCGTATTTGGGTCGAATACCAGCGCCCCAGCTCGCGCACCACCGACGCGAGCGGCGCGTCGCGGAACACCAGTTGCCCGTGCATCCACGCCGTGTACGCCGCCGGATCTACCGCCGACACCGCGATGCTGGACGCGCCCGCGCGCAGCACGCCGAGCTGATTCCGAGTCAGCACCGAGTCCGCGGCGGCCCCGGGAGTGCCGAGCGCCACGGAGCCCTCGGTCACCACCACCGCCGTGCTGTGATCCGAGGGATACGCTCGCACCACGAAGCGCGTGCCCACGTCGCGCGTCACGGCGTTCGCCGTGTGCACCGTGAACGGCTTCGTCGTATCGTGGACCACGTGGAAGTACGCCGTGCCTTCGAGGTACACGTCGCGCGTCTGCGCGCCGAAGTCCGCGGGGAATTCCAGATGGCTGTCCACGCCGAGTTCCACCTGCGTGCCGTCGTCGAGACGGACTTCGGCGCGCTGTCCGCGCGTGGTCGCCACGCGGCGCATTGCCGTTGGCGCGGGCACGGAGCCGCTCGCCGACGCATCGATGAGGCGCAGCCCTCCCGCAGCCATGGCCAGTACCGCGGCCGCCATCAGTGGAATTGCCCATCCGCTTCGCCGATTGTCGAACGCGCCGGCGAGCACGCGCGGCCGCGGGTCGCGCACCGGCACGTGGACCGCGGGCCCGTCCCACGGCGCGCGGAACTCGGGCGCGGCGGTCGCGGTCGGTCGATCCAGCTTTGCTGATAGCCGGCCCCACGCGGCCGACCGTTGCGCGGCGCCGTCGCGCGGGCTTTGGGCAAGAAGTGTTCGCAGGGCGTTCAGATACCGGCGTCGCGCCGCCGATTCCCGCGCCCATGCGTCGACGCGCCGGTGCTCTTCGTCAGGGCTCGCTCCGGCGAGATAACGGCGGAGCGTGGAGAGAGGCATTCCGTCGTAGGGAGGAAAGCCATCAAGCGGGTCGGCCCGTCGTGACGGGTCTGGCTCGCGATTGGGTTCGTCGCTCATACCTTCTGAGAGACGTCCACCCCCGCGTTACCCTGAACTCGATTTTCGGCTACGCGCGGAGCGTGCCCGTCAGGGCTCCTGGTTCAGCCAGCGTCCCAGCCGGCGGCGCATGAACCGCAGGGCGCGGCTCATGTGCGTCTCCACCGTCTTCACGGAGACGCCCAGGCGCTGCGCGATTTCCTGGTTGGAGAGTTCTTCGTCGCGCCGCAGGAGGAACACGTCCCGCGCCCGTGGCGACATCGCCGCCGTGGCGCGCTCCGCCGCCTCGGCCAGCTCCTGGTACGCCGCGTTGTCGGCCGGCGTCGGGGTCGGATCGCGCAGCGCGACACCGGCCGCGTCATCCTGTTCGTCCAGGCGCTCCGCTGTCGCACCTCCGCGCACTCGCGAGGTCCGTATGCGGAGCGCCGTGTTCTGCGCCGATCGCCGGAGGTACGCCCGCAACGAGCTCGTGACCTGCCACCGGGCGCGGCTCCGCCAGATGGCCAGGAACACCTCCTGCACCGCCTCCTCCGCGACCTCGCGAGTGCCGCAGATTTGCTCGGCGATCCGCAGCATCTCGTCGTGGTGTGCCAGGAAGATCGCTTCGAACGCCAGGCCGTCTCCCTCCCGGACGCGCGCGATCGCGATTTGCTCCGCGTGGCGCGCGGAGAGATCCAGATCGGCAGCTTGGGGGATGGGCTGTTGGGGCACGGGCAGGCGACGAGGCCAGGGTGGGAGGGGCCGTCGTTTCACAACGTATACCCGTTCGGGACGTCGGCGCCAATGAACAGGCGTGTGCGCGCATGCGCCGGCCAGCGAGCAAAAGAGCCCCGGATCGGTGATCCGGGGCTCTCGTAGGCGTGGTTCCCTGCCTTGCTGGCGCGTGCCAGCAGAGGCGAAGTGGCCAGGGGCAGAATCGAACTGCCGACACGCGGATTTTCAGTCCGCTGCTCTACCAACTGAGCTACCTGGCCAAGACCGCGTAAGCTAACCGGATCGGGCCGCGTAGATCAACTCCCCGCTGGAACTTAGCCCCCATTGCCCCCGCCTCGATGCGCTCCCCGCGGGGGCACTAGATTCCCTCTCGCCCGGCACGTCGGAGCCCTGGGACGCAGTGACTCCATCGTGACGTCGGGCCCCCAGAACCTGGGCGCCCCTCGCCCATATTTGTGGGGACCATAATATTGGTACGCATTAAACATGTCGGGGTGTTCCCCGCCCCATTCTCCAACCGAAGGAACCTCGCGTTATGAAGATCCCACGTTGGGCACTCACTCTCCCCATCGTTCTCGCGTTGGCCGCGGGTGCGGCCACGCTTCCGGCGCAGGTCACGACCGGCAGCATCGCGGGAACGGTGACCGGTCCGCAGGGCGCGCTCGAGGGCGCGCAGGTCACCGTGCGCTCTACCGCCACCGGATTCGTGCGCACCACCACGACGCAGGCCGACGGTCGGTATCTGGTGGCCGGCCTGGAAACGGGCACGTACCAGGTCCAGACGCGCCGCCTTGGCTTCGCGCCCCAGACGCGCCCCGCGGTCGTCACCCTCGGACAGACGACGCGCATCGATTTCACGCTCAGCAGCCAACCCACGCAACTCTCCGCCGTGACCGTTACGGCGGCCAGCGAGACGGGACTCATCAGTCCCACGCGCACCGGCGTGCTGACCACGATCTCCGACTCCTCGCTCCGGCGTCTCCCGTCGCTCGATCGCAACTTCACCGATTTCGTGGCGCTCACGCCGCAGGTCTCCACTACCCTGCCCAACGGCGGCCTCTCCGGCGGCGGCGTCAACAACCGCTACAACCAGGTGCAGATCGACGGCACTAACGAGACGGATCTGTTCGGCCTCGGCTCCACGGGTCAGCCCGGCGGCCAGGCCAACGGCCGCTCGATCGGCATCGAGTCCGTGAAGGAGTACCAGGTGCTCCTCGCCCCGTTCGATGTGCGCCAGGGCAACTTCGCCGGGCTGCTCATCAACGCCGTGACCAAGAGCGGCACGAACGCGCTGCATGGCACCGCGTACTACTACGGCCGGAACCAGAGTCTCACGCGCTCGCAGGACTACATCAATGACTTTTCCAAGTACCAGTATGGCGTTGCCGTCGGCGGCCCGCTGGTCAAGGACAAGGCGCTCTTCTTCATCAACCCCGAGTGGACCACATATCACACGCCGGCCACCGGCGTGTACGTGGGGGGCCCCAACGCCAACTTCAATCCGGCCGACGTGAGCGCCGTGCAGCAGGCGCTGCAGGGATACGGCATGACGGCCGGCAACGGCGGCGCCGTCACGCTGCAGAATCCGCTCAGCAACGTGTTCGCCCGCCTCGACTTCCCCGATCTGCCCTACAACAGCTCGCTCGTGCTGCGCTATAACTACGGCCACGCGGTCGATGGCGCGCTGTCGCGCGGCGCCAGCGGGACGAACCCCAACCTCGCGCTCACCTCGAATCAGTACCAGTACGCGTCCACCAAGCACGCGCCGGCGCTCGAGTTCCGCACGAACTTTGCCAACGGCGCGTACAACGAATTGCTTGCCTCGTACACCCGCGTGCGCGATCCGCGCACGGCAGCCAACGGCCTCAAGCAGCCGCAGGTGAGCGTCATGATCCCCGGCGCCACGGTCATCGCCGGCACCGAGCGCTACTCGCAGGGCAATGAAGTCGACCAGGACATCGTTGAACTCACCGACAACCTGACGCTGCCCTTCGGCTCGCACACGGTGGTGCTCGGCACGCAGAACGAGTTCTACAAGGCGCGCAACCTGTTCGCGCAGGCGTCGTATGGCGTGTGGACCTTCGACTCGCTCGACTCACTGCGCAACGGCACGCCGTATCAGTACATCGTCGGCGTCCCCGCGGTCGGGGACGGCTCCGTGCGCTTCCGCACGTCGACTCTCGCGGCCTACGTGCAGGATCAGTGGACCGTCAATCCGCAGTTCACCCTCACGTACGGTATTCGCGCCGACATGCCGACGTTCGCCAACAAGCCGCCCACGAATCAGGACGTGCTCAGCGAATACGGCCGCGACACGCACAACATCCCGTCGGGCCACATCCAGTGGTCGCCGCGCGTCGGCTTCAACTGGGACGTCACCGGCGATCAGCGCAACCAGCTTCGCGGCGGCATCGGGGCGTTCGTCGGCCACCCGGCCTATGTCTGGATGAGCAATGCCTTCCAGAACTCGGGGCTCTCCGGCGTGCCGCTCCTCACCTGCCGCGGGGCCGCCGCTCCGCAGTTCACCTCCGCCACCGTCGCTTCCGCGCCCCAGCAGTGCGCCAATGGCGTGACGGCCAGCGCCGGCGGCGAGATCGATCTTCTGCAGTCGAGCCTCCGCATGCCGCAGACGCTCCGCGGTTCCATCGGCTATGACCACGATCTCGGGCACAACCTGATCGGCACGATCGAGGGGCTCTACACGAAGGCCCTCTACGCGCCGTTCTACTACAACCTCGCGCTCGGCGGGCCCATCGGCACCGATGCGCACGGCCGAGTGATGTACGGGCCGCGGCCGTACGCGCCCGTGCTTCGCGGCGCGCGCAGCACCGTGCTCGACGTCGCCAACGAGAGCAAGGATCACTACTACAACATCACCGGGAAGCTCACCCGCCGCTTCATGAACCACTGGGAGGGGAGTTTCGCCTACACCTACAGCCGCGGGTGGGACGTGCAGAGCCTCACGTCGAGCACCGCGTACTCGCAGTACCGCTACGGCCGCATCTGGGCCGGCAATCAGATGGATATGACCGCGACGCGGTCGGCCTTTGAACAGCGGCATCGCATCGTGGCGCAGGGGAGCTACACCTTCCCCTCGCGCACCACGCTGTCGATGATCTATACGGGCGGATCCGGCATTCCGTATGCGTTCGTGTATAACAGCGATCTCAACGGCAACGGATTCAGCTACGACGATCCGATCTACGTCCCCAAGGACGCCACGAACCCGAGCGAGATCCAGTTCGACGGCAACGCCGCCAGCCAGGCGCAGCAGGCCGCGGCGTTCAATCAGTTCATCGATTCCCACAAGTGTCTGCGCGACCAGCGCGGTCAGATCATGGCGCGCAACAGTTGCACGGCGCCGTGGTCCAACATGGTGAACCTCAGCCTCCGGCAGTCCTTCCGCACGCCGCGCATGCAGAACATTTCGCTGCAGCTCGACGTCGTGAACTTCATGAACCTGCTGAACAAGCGCTGGGGCCGGCAGGCATTCACGTACAGTGAAGTCAGCGTGCTGAGCTACAAGTCGATGACCAACGGCACCGACCTGTCCAAGGGCGCCGTCCCGGTGTTCCACTTCTACTCCAACCCCACGGTGTTCAACTACAACAACCTGGCCTCGAACTACCAGATGCAGCTCTCGCTGCGCTACAGCTTCTGATCGCGCGTCAGGCGCGGTGACGCGCGCCTGACCGGAGGACGGCCGGTTCGTCGCATCGGGAAATTGCGGGTGATCGCGATTTCCACGATCCGACGAACCGGCCGTTGCTCGCTGGGCCATGCCCCCCGGCCCTCTCGCGCCGGCAGCACAGGCCGACGCCTGCCGCAATATCGTTGTGGGCAGATATATGCGTCCCAATAGAACGGCGAGCGCGGGGATTCCTGCGCTCGCCTTCTGTTTTTCCCCCTCTTACATTCCACCGCACTCATAACACCGGTCACGATGGACGACCGCGTGTAGTTACGCCCTCGTTACGGCACCTCCTCTGCCAAAACGTGACGGCTGTCGGCGAATTTCGGGTTCTCCTTGTCGCCGTCTCCGCGACGGTGAACAACCGTACTCGTGGCGGCACCTCCGGTGCCCTCATCCATCTCAGGACGCTCATATGAATATTCCCCGTTGGACGCTCCGCGGTCTCATGGCCGTCGCGTTCGCGCTGGCGCTCCCCGCAGCCGCCGCCGCGCAGGGCGTGACGACCGGTGCCATCTCCGGCACCATCACCAATGAACAGAATCAGCCCGTCGAGAACGCCCAGGTCTCGGTCATCAACCGCACCACGGGCTTCGCCAGCCGCGTCACCACCAAGGCCGACGGCCGCTATACGGTCCCGGGCCTCGACGTCGGCAGCAGCTACGCCGTCACCGTGCGCCGCATCGGCTTCCAGCCGCAGACGCGCGAGAACGTCGTCGTCGTCCTGAGCCAGGTGACGCGCGTCGACATCCAGATGGTGACCCAGGCCGCGCAGCTCCAAGCCGTGAGCGTCGTCGCCAATCAGGATCCCGTGATGTCCACGTCGCACACCGGCGTCGCCGCCACGATCTCCGACTCGGCCCTCCGCCGCCTGCCCACGCTGAACGGCAACTTCACCGACTTCGTGGCCCTCACCCCGCAGGTCTCCACCGTGGGCCCCGGCCTCTCCGGCGGCGGCACGAACAACCGCTTCAACAACATCCAGATCGACGGATCCACCGAAGCCGACCTCTTCGGCCTCGGCTCCACCGGCCAGCCCGGCGGTCAGGCCAACGGCAAGGCCATCGGACTCGGCGCCGTGAAGGAGTACCAGGTGCTGCTGTCCCCGTACGACGTGCGCTACGGGAACTTCTCGGGCCTCCTCGTCAACGCCGTCACCAAGAGCGGCACGAACGAGCTCCACGGCTCGCTCTACAGCGTGACCCGCAACCAGAGCTTCACCCGCAGCCAGCCCTACATCACCAAGTACAGCCAGACCCAGGGCGGCTTCAACGTCGGCGGGCCGATCATCAAGGACAAGGCGCTCTTCTTCGTCGACGCCGAGTGGCAGGCTCGCACCTCGCCGGCCTACGGACCCTATGTCGGCAGCTCGCTGAACGGCCCGTCGCAGGCCACCATCGATCAGGTCAATCAGGCGCTGGCCGCGTACGGCATGCCCACCGGCTCGGGCGCGCTCGTGAACAACGGCAATCCGCTCACCAACGTCTTTGCCCGCTTCGATTTCAACCTCCCGGGCAACACGCAGCTCGTGGTGCGCGACAACTACGGCCAGGCGGTGCAGGACATCTTCAGCCGCTCGGCCTCCAGCTATTCGCTCGACAACAACGGCTACCACTTCCGTTCCAAGAAGAATGCCGCCGTCGCGCAGCTCCGCACCCTGTTCAACAACGGGTCGTTCAACGAACTGCTCCTCAACTACGAGACCATCCGCGACCGCCGCAACCCGGGCGTCATCGCGCCGCAGGTCACCGTCTACAACGGCGGCTACGGCATCATCGACGGCGCCGAGCGCTACTCGCAGGGCAACCAGCTGGACCAGGATCTCATCGAGATGACGGACAACTACACCATCCCGATGGGCGCGCATCGCATCACCTTTGGTGCGCAGGGCCAGTGGTACAAGGTCCGCAACCTGTTCACGCAGGCCTCGTACGGCGTGTGGACCTTCGGCACGCTCGACTCGCTGCAGCAGGGCCTGGCGCGCCAGTACGTCGTGGGCGTGCCGCTCTCCGGCGACGGCGCCGTTCGCTTCCGGGCCGGCACCTACTCGGCGTATGTGCAGGACGAGTGGACCGTCTCCAACCAGCTGTCGGTGAACTACGGCATCCGGCTCGATGACCCGGTCTTCTTCAACAAGCCGCCGTTCAACCAGTCGGTCATGGACTCGCTGGGCCGCAACACGCAGGACATTCCGTCGGGCAACATCCAGTGGTCGCCTCGCATCGGCTTCAACTGGGACGTGACCGGGGACTCGAAGAACCAGCTCCGCGGCGGCTTTGGCTTCTTCACCGGCCGCCCCGCGTACGTGTGGCTCAGCAACGCGTTCCAGAACTCCGGCAGCGTGGGCGTCGGCGTGCTCACCTGCAACGGCAGCGCCGCGCCGCACTTCTCCAGCTCCGCCGTGACGACCCCGCCCACGGCCTGCTCCAACGGGCTCGCGGCCAAGGCCGGTGGTGAAATCGACCTGCTGCGCAGCGACCTCAACTTCCCGCAGAACGCCCGCCTGACCATCGGATTCGATCGCCGGCTGGCGGACAACTGGATCGGGACGCTCGAGGCGATGTACACCAAGGGCATCAACAACCCGATGTACCAGAACGTCGCGCTCGCCGGTCCGCAGGGCACCGATCCGCACGGCCGCGTGCTGTACGGCCTCACGCCGTTCAATCCGGTGCTCAAGCACAAGGATCGCAACACCGTGCTCGACGTGCAGAACCAGTCGAACGATTACGCGTACAACCTCACCGGCGGGGTTCAGCGCCGGTTCTACAACCACTTCGAAGGGTCGCTGTTCTACACCTACTCGCACGTCATGTCCGTGCAGGATCCGACGTCGAGCACGGCCTACTCGCAGTATCGCTATGGCCGTGATTGGGGCGGCGATCAGGCCAGCACCCAGGTCACCCGCTCGCTGTTCGAGCAGAAGCACCACGTGGTCGCACAGGGGACCTACAGCTTCCCGACGCGCACCGACGTCAGCGTGATTTACCAGGGTGGCTCGGGCCAGCCCATCGACTACGTGATCAACGGCGATCCCAACGGCGACGGCGTCTCGTTCAACGACCCGATCTACGTGCCGAAGGACGCCACCAATCCGTCGGAGATGCAGTTCGCCACGGCGACGTTCAACGGCGTGAGCTACTCGCCGGCGCAGCAGGCGCAGGCCTTCGAGAATTTCATCAAGAGCAACCCGTGCCTGAACGACCAGCGCGGCCAGATCATGGCCCGCAACAGCTGCACGACGCCGTGGACGAATCTCGTGAACGTCGCGCTCCGCCAGAGCTTCGGCGCGGGCCGGTTCAAGAACTTCTCGCTCGACTTCCAGATCTTCAACTTCCTGAACCTGCTCAACAGCAACTGGGGCCGGCAGCAGACGGTGGCCTTCGCCGGCGGCCAGACGCTGGTGAACTACAAGTCGACCACCGGCGGCAACCTCCAGACCGGCCAGGGCGTCTACACGTTCGATCCGCACTACCAGCCCTGGAACGCCAACAATCTGTCGTCGAACTATCAGCTGCAGTTCCAGCTGAAGTACGCGTGGTAGTGGCGTAAGCAGCACCGGAATGCAAGCAGAACGGCGGGAAGCCTCGGTTGGCTTCCCGCCGTTCTCCGTTTTCTACCGCCTCACCGCCTCACTGCCTCACGGTTTCACTGTTTTACACGCGCTCTGATCGTCGACTTGATCCCACCCCGCACGTTGAAATCCCCCACCACTTCCATGGACCGTGGCGCGCACGCCGAGCTCAAATCGTCGAGAATCCGGTTCACCGCCCGCTCATAGAAGATCCCATCGTTCCGGAAGCTCCACAGATAGAGCTTCAGGCTCTTCAGCTCCAGGCACAGCTTGTCGGGCACGTAGGTGATCAGGATCGTCCCGAAGTCCGGGGCGCCTCCCTCGAGCAGCTTCAGCTCCGCGGCGTCGCTCTCCACCCCGCCCAGGGGGCAGAGCGAGGTGAACTCCGTGCATTCCATGTGGATCTCGTAGTCGCGCCCTTCGTAGGGGTTGGCAAACGTTTCCAGCAGCTCTGGCTTGGGCATAATTGGTTCTGGCGCATTGCGCCCTTTGGTGGTACGTTGGCGGCAGGCAAGTGAACTCTTCGCTCGCCTTTGCCGCCGCGAGAACGGCGTGGCGGTCCCGCCCCCCGGCAAGTCCGGGGGGCTTTTTTTACCGGTCGCGCAGCCGGCGCGACATCTCTTCCAGCAGCGTGCGATCCTCGGGCGTCAGGCTGTCCAGCCCCTGCTGCGAGATCTTGTCCAACAGGCGGTTCATCGCCTCGCGGCGCGATTCCCGTGTCGAACCGGTGGGCCCCGCCGGCGCCGACTGCTTGGCCACCGCCGCCTTGCTCTGCGCCACGATTTCGTCCACTTCCTCGCCGCGCCGGGCGCGGGGCATCGTGCGGGGAATCGCTCGCGGCGTTTCGTCGGTCGGGTCCGGAGCAGGCGCCATGCGGTGCCGCAGCTCGTCGATGACCGCCGGATTCGGGCGCTTAAGATAGAGCACCGCGAATCCAAACCCACCCAGTTGCGCCAACGCACCCCAACCGCTCGGGCCGCCGCTTGACACCGCTAGGCCGATCATCACGCCCGATATCACGCCGATCGCCGTCCACACGCGCATCGGCAGCACGCCGAGCAGATACAGCTCTTCGTTCGGCCAGAGGCGCCCGTACGCCAGCATGACGCCGAACAATCCCGCTTCCGCGCCCAGCAACGCGCCGCTGCGCACGAACATGGCATGCGTCAGCGCGCCGCCCGCCACGCACCAGAAGAAGAACGCCGAAAACGCCTTCGTGCCCCAGACGCGCTCCACGCGCGGGCCGAACACGAGCAACGCGAACAGACTCAGGAGCAGCGACCACGTGCCATTCGCCAGCACCGCGTAGCTCATCGGCGTCCACCACGCATGCGTCACCTGCGACGGCCGGAAGGCCAGCCACTGCGCGAGGTCCGCCGGCGTGACGACCGTCGCCTGCAACAGCGCGGCGCCCAGCCACACGATGGCCAGCCACCGGACGGCCGGTGTCAGGAGTTGCTGCTCGGAGTGCTGATACGTTGCCATTGGTGCCCGAAATGCTTCGCCGCTGTTCGTGCGACGATCGCCTACATCAGGATGCCCGGTCCGGCGCTCGAGCGCCAGCCCCCGGCGCGCGTCATCGCATCCCGGTAGGACGCGGAAGGCGCGGCATCAGACGGATATCGCCGTGGAGCGCCGCCGCCTGTTCCATAAAGTTCAGCCAGCGGCGGTTCTCGTCGGCTCCCGAGGCCGGCGGGTGCACCACCGCCGCCATCTGTCCGCTGGCCATATGGGCCTGCGACAGCACCCGCAGCAGCTGCCCGTCGGTGGTCTGCTCGTCTGCTGCGAGCACCAGCGCGTGCGCGATGCCGGCCGCCGCCGCGGCTCTGAGCGATGCAATCGCGTGCTCTACGTCGGTCTCCGGCGGGTTTCCCTCGAGCGTGATCTGCAGCAGCGCCAGGTGGCGGGCCAGGCCGGCCACGACTTCGGGGCGCTGGCCGTCGCAGTCGAGCATCACGGGCAGGGACGGCGGGTGCTTCGCGAATGCCATCTCCAGGAACGCCGCGTTCGCCATCGGATCGCGGCCGCTGACGCTGATCGAGTGATACGACGACCGCGCGATCAGGCGCTGCAGCTCGCCCGCCAGCGCGTCAGGCGTATACATCGTCGCCGTTTCGGCCTCCGCCGCGAATCGCACGAAGAGTTGGCGGCGGCCCAACCATACGCCGTTCCCCTGCACGCCGGCCGGCACGCCGGCGAGCGCCGCCGTGGGAGGAAGCGCCGGCATCAGCGCGCTGCCCCGTCGGTGAGCGCGAGACGCGCAATGCGTTCGCACAAATCGGGAAAGGAAATCCCCGCGGCCGCCGCTCCCTGCGGAATGAGACTCGTGTCTGTCATGCCCGGTAGTGTGTTCGCTTCGAGGCAGTACGTCTCGCCGTCGTCCGTCATCCGGAAGTCGATGCGCGCATAGCCGCTCAGCCGCAGTGCCTTGAATGCCCGCAACGCCTGCTCCTGGAGCCGCTCAACCTGCGCCGTGGAAAGCTCCGCCGGAAACCGCTCGTCCGCCATCCCCGGCGTGTACTTGCATTCGTAGTCGTAAATCTCGTGCTTCGGAATGATTTCGCCAACCGGGAGCGCCCCGGCGCCCAGCACCCCCACCGTGAACTCACGCCCCGGAATGTACTGTTCGATCATGACGGCGCGGTCGTACTCGGCGGCCATCGCGATCGCCGCGTCCAGCGCGTCCGGGCTCCGAACGAGCGACAGCCCTACCGTGGACCCCTCCCGCGACGGTTTGACAATGGCTGGAAATCCGATGGTTTGCGCGACCCGTTCGGGGGTCGCCGGCGCCATCAGCCACTCCGCGGTGCGAACGCCCGCCTCCACGAATAGCTGCTTCGAGAGATCCTTGTCCATGGCGATCGCGCTCCCCAGATGGCCGCTGCCGGTATACCGGAGCCCCGCCAGGTCGAGCAGCGCCTGCAGGGTGCCGTCCTCTCCCGATCCGCCGTGGAGCGCCAGAAATACGACGTCGGTGTCTTCCGGCTTGGGCAGGATGCGCGCCAGACGATCCAGCGCCCCGCGCGCCATCGCCGCCAGCTCCTCTCGCGTTGGCGGCGTCCGCTTCACCACCGGCGTCTTCACGAGCCGCTGTTCGTCCTGCTCGCTCAGTGGGCCGTTGACCGTATCTACCGACCGCACCTCGTGCCCCCGCGATCGCAGCGCCTGGGCAATCCGAAGGCCCGACGCGATGGACACGTCGCGTTCCGACGAGGTGCCTCCCAGCAAGACGGTGATGCGCACGGGGTGAAGGATTCGTGAGTGGAGTGGAGCCGCGCGATCAGCGCGCCATGAGGTACGAGAGCATGTCCGACCGCGTGACGATTCCGGTCACCGACCCACCCGCCCGTACCAGCACGGCCGGATTGGCTTTGGACAGGAGCGTTGCCACGCTGTCGGCCGGTTGGTTTGCATCGACGATCGGGAACGGCGGATCCATGACCTCGCTCACCGCGGCGTCGAGCACCTTCGTATTCTCCAGTCCCCGCGCCGCGAGCGACCACTCGCTCACCGACCCGACGCAGCTGGCGCCGTCCATCACGGGAAGCTGGGACACATCGTGCAGCGACATCAAGCGCAGCGCCTGCCGCACGCTGGCGCCGGGCGCCACGCTCACCAGCGGCTGCGCCGTGGCCGGCTTCCCGCCCACGACCTGGGCCAGGGTGGTGCGATCGGCGTCGAGCAGCTGGTTTTCGCGCATCCACTCGTCGTTGTACAGCTTGGAGAGATAGCGCTCGCCGGTGTCGCAGAGAAACGTCACGACGAACGCATTGGGGTCGTCGATGCGCCGCGCGACCTCGAGCGCCACATGCGCGATCAGCCCCGCCGAACCGCCGACGAAGAGCCCCTCTTCGCGGGTCAGGCGCCGCGACATCGCGAACGCGTCCTTGTCGCTCACCGTCACGTAGTCGTCGATCACCGACATGTCGAGCGTGCCGGGCAGCTTGTCCTGGCCAATCCCTTCGACTTTGTACGGCGCGCCCTCGCCGTGGCTCTTTCCCTTCGTGTGCCACAGATCGGCCAGGATCGATCCCACGGGATCGCCGGCGATGATCTGGATCTTCGGATTCTTTTCCTTGAGGTACCGGCCCACGCCGGACAGCGTGCCGCCCGTGCCGGCCGCGGCCACAAAGTGCGTGATCCGCCCCTCGCTCTGCTCCCACAGCTCCGGCCCGGTCGTGTCGTAATGCGCCTGCGGATTCGCTTCGTTGTAGAACTGATTCGCGAGAATCGCGTTCGGCGTCTCCTTGGCGATCCGCTTGGCCATCATCACGTAGTTGTCCGGATGGTCCGGTGGCACCGCAGTGGGTGTGATGATGACCTCGGCGCCGAATGCCTTGAGCAACCGCACCTTTTCCTGCGACATCTTGTCGGGCAGTGTGAAGATGCAGCGATACCCCTTGAGCGCCGCCGCGATGGCCAGCCCCACGCCGGTGTTGCCGCTCGTCCCCTCGACGATCGTGCCGCCCGGCTTGAGCGCCCCCTCCCGTTCCGCGCGCTCGATGATCGGCAGCCCGATGCGATCCTTCACCGAGCCGCCCGGATTGAAGAATTCCGCCTTGCCATATATGGGGGTGCGTATGCCCCGCGCCACACGGTGGAGCCGGATCAGCGGCGTCCAGCCGATGGTTTGCAGTACGTTGTCGTACGGCTTGCGGTTGCGGATCATCGTCATCGGAAATCCACGCCTGGGTTCATGATGGAGTGCTTCAAAAGTACTGCCGCGGGGCCGCCCGCACCGGATCGCTAGCCGTCTCGAGCGTCGCGCGAGAGTTCGTGAAGCAGCGTCAGCGCTTCGAGCGGGGTCATGCCGTTCACGTCCAGCGCCCGGAGCCGCTTCACCACGGGAGACTCCGCGGCGGCGAACAGCCCGAGCTGGGAACTCGGCTCCGCCTTTGCGCCCCGCCGGGCCGGCTCGCGATGCTGCAGCGCCGGCACGAGCTGCTCCCCCTCGAGCAGCTGCAGCACCTCCCGTGCCCGGCCGATCACCGCGTCCGGGAGCCCGGCCAGCCGCCCGACTTCGATCCCGTAGCTCCGGTCGGCCCCCCCGGGCTGCAACCGGTGCAGGAACAGCACCTGATCGCCCACTTCCCGCACACCCACATTATAGTTGCGAACTGCTACTAATTCATCGGCCAGCTGCGTCAACTCATGATAGTGCGTGGCGAACACCGTCTTGCAGCCCGTCTGGTTGTGCAGGTGCTCCGTCACGGCCCAGGCGATCGACACGCCGTCGTACGTCGACGTGCCCCGCCCGATTTCGTCGAGCAGCACCAGACTGCGCGCCGTGGCGCTGTGCAGAATCGCGCTCGTCTCGGCCATCTCGACCATGAACGTCGATTGCCCCCGCACGAGGTTGTCGCTGGCGCCCACGCGCGTGAACACGCGATCTGCGACGCCGATCTCGGCCCGCGTCGCGGGCACGAAGCTCCCCATTTGCGCCATGAGCACGATCAGTCCGATCTGCCGCAAGATCGTCGACTTGCCGGCCATGTTCGGACCGGTGAGAATGATCACCCGGCCGTCTTCCGTGAGCCGCACGTCGTTCGGAATGAACTTGTCGCGCGGCATCATGCGCTCCACCACGGGGTGGCGCCCGCCCTCGATGTTCAGCTCGTAGCCATCGTGCATCGCCGGGCGCACGTACCGCTCGCGCACGGCGGTCTCCGCCAGCGCCGACAGCACGTCCAGCGTCGCCACGGCGCGCGCCGTTCCCTGCAGGCGCGCGATGTCCGCGCCGGCGCGTCCGCGGAGCTCCTCGAACAGCGCGCGCTCCCGCGCCTCGATGCGTTCCGCGGCCGACAGCACGCGTGCCTCGTACTCCTTGAGCGCCGGTGTCACGAACCGCTCGCCGCCGGTGAGCGTCTGCCGGCGCTGATAGTCGTCGGGCACGAGATGCAGGTTCGCGTTCGTGACTTCGATGAAATACCCGAACACGCGGTTGTATCCGACCTTGAGCGACGTGATGCCCGTCCGCTGCCGCTCCTCGGCCTGGATCCGCGCAATTGACTCGCGTCCGCCGTCGCGCAGCGAGCGCAACTCATCCAGCTCGGCGTCCACGCCCGGCGCGATCGACGCTTCTTCGCCGATCGCCACCGGCGGACGTTCCACCAGGGTGGCGTTGATCGCGGCTGCCAGCTCGTCGCACGCATCCCAGACGTCCAGTGTCTCGGCCAGTACGCCGGTGGGCCCGACGCGCGTCACCGCGTCGTGCACCGCGGGTAGTCGCGCGAGGGAGACACCCAGCGCCTTGAGGTCACGCGGCGTGCTTCGCCCCAGCGCGGCTTTCGTGGCCAGCCGTTCGATGTCGCGTACGCCGTCGAGCGCCGAGAGGAGCGCGTCTCGCGCGAGCGCGTCGGCCGCCAGCGCTTCCACCGCGTCGAGTCGCGCGTCGATCCGAACGCGGTCGGTGAGCGGCGCCAGAATCCATTGCCGCAGCAGCCGCGCGCCCATGGGCGTCTTGGTTTGGTCGAGCACGCCGACGAGCGTCCCGTCCGCGTCGCCGCCACGAAGCGATTCCACGAGCTCGAGGTTGCGCCGCGTCATTTCGTCGAGCGGCATGATGCCGCCCGGCCGTTCGACGATTGGCCGGGCGAGGCGGACCCCGCCGGGCTGCAGCTCGCGCAGATAGCGCAGCAGTGCGCCGGCGGCGCTCACCGCCGCCCCGTCCTGCGACTCCAGCCCCAGTCCGTCGAGCGACAGTACGCCGAATGCCTTGGCGAGATCGTCGCGCGCCATCGCCTCGTCGAACTCCCAGCCGTCGCGCTCCGTCACCAGCGCGTTTTCGGCGCCGCGAATGCCGGGCCCGCGCACGTCGCCATCGGCGCGCGCCACCAGCATCTCGCGCGGACTGAGGCGCGCCAGGAGCGGCTCCAGATCGGCCGCCGCGCAGCGTACGAGCCGCAGCTCTCCGGTCGAGATGTCGGCGGCGGCGACCCCCATGCTGCCGCCCGTGCCATGGATCGCGCAGATGAAGTTGTTCCGCGCGCCATGGAGCAGCTCATCGGCAAGCGCGACACCCGGTGAGATCGTTTCGATGACCTCGCGCCGCACCACGCCCTTGGCGACCTTCGGATCCTCCACCTGCTCGCAGATGGCCACGCGATGCCCGCGTTCGACCAGTCGCCGGATGTAATCGCTCGCGGCCTTGACCGGCACGCCGGCCAGCGGCACGTCGGCCGCGCCGCCGTTGTTCCGGGACGTCAGCGTGAGCCCCAGCACGCGCGCCCCGAGTTCCGCGTCGTCGAAGAACATCTCGTAAAACTCGCCCATGCGAAAGAACACGATGGCGTTCTCGTGCCGGGCCTTGATCTCGCGGTACTGCTGCATGAGCGGGGTCTGCGTCATGCCGGCTACCGTCCGCCGTTCGTGGTTACGAATCCACTAATGCCGAGTTTCTTGTACCGGGCCAGGGCCTCGCTGGCCTCCGTGCGCGTCTTGAAGTGCCCGATGCGTACCCGGAAGGGTTTGGCCGCGCCGTCGATTCGGGCTTCGATGCCGCGATCGTGCAACCGCGCCACCGCCTTCTGTGCCTCCGCACGCGTGGCGAATGCGCCAACCTGCACCGAATACCCTTCGCGCGGCGCCGGGGTGCGCGCGCGGGCCGGCGCCGGCGCCTTTCGTGCCGATTCCTTCGGGCGTTCGCGGCTCTGCGCGCGCTCGGCGCTCTTTCGTGCCGCGGCGGCACGCGCTTCCGAGTCGGCCCGGATGCTGTCGGCGCGCGCCACGGAGTCCGCATGTGCCCGGGCCGCCACGGCGTCGCATCGCGTGGAGTAGAAGTTCATCTGGTTCAGCAACTCCACGTTGCTCGCCGGCGTGGCAGCGCGCGCGTCGTCAAGCGCCTTGCAGGCGCGCGCGTCGTCGTCGTTCTGTTCGAACAGGAGCTGCGCCAGCCAGAATCCCGTCTGGGCCCGCCGCGCGCTTTCCGGGTTCTCGCGCAGGAAGCGCTGCAGGTGCGTGATGGCCGCCGCCCGATCTCCCTGCGAGCGCTCGAGCTGCGCCAGCTGCAGAAGGGCGTCGCCCGCGTGCGGTGAGAGTGGGTACTCCACGATGATGCGCTCGTACGCGCGCTGCGCATCGGCGGCGGTCGGCGCGACCATCGCCTGTCCGTACAGCGCGGCCCCGTAGGCCGGCGTGCCCTCCGGAGTGGCCGCGAGCACGGAATCGACGATCTTCCGGCCGTCGGCCGCGCGCCCCGAAATCACGAGTTGGCGCGCGCGCGCAAACGCCGAGTCCATCGCGGCGCCCGGACGCATGCGCGTGCTGTCGGTGGTCTGGGCGCGCAGCGGGCGCGCGACTGGGATGAAGAGTGCGGCGCAGGCGGCACTCGCGATCAGACGGTGTATGGATTTCATCATGCCACTTTCCGCCGGGCCGGCTGGCGGCACAGCGTCAGAATCAGAGTGGAAAGGGTCTGTTCGTCGGTCGACAGCCGGGACTCCTTGAGCGCTTCGTCCGCCTGCGCAAGCGCCCGCAACCCTTCGTCCACGTCCTGCGGACTCCAGGTCGCGGCGTGCCGCGTCCACGCCGACGCCGCCTCGCCCCACGAGCGTCCCGTGTACACCGATCCGGCTTCTTTGAGCAAACCGAAGTACTCGCGCGACAATCGCTGCGGCGGCAGCCGCGTCGCCTGCCCCCATCCAAGCGCCAGCGTCTGCACCGTCAGCGCCATCACGATGGTGACTGCCGATGTCTTTGGCTGCTGCAGCACGAGCGGCAGCGCCGCCAGCGCGCTCTTCGCATCGCGCTGCGCCACGGCGTCGAGCAGGTGCCCCAGCGTCTCCTCGCGGCGCACGCCCACCACCGCCGACACCGCGTCTTCCGTGATCGGCTTCCCGCCGGTGAAGCTGAGGAGTTTTTCGATCTCGAGGCTCAACAGCCCGAGGTCGGCCCCCACCGCGTCCTGCAGCAGCGCGGCCGCGCCTTCGCTGATGGTTGCGCCGCCTCCATCCTGGGCGACCTGTTGCACGATCCATTTGGGAAGTTGTGCCCCCGTGAGCGGCGCATATTCCACGGGAGTCGTGCGTTCAGTGATTTTCTTGTCCGGTTTCTCTCCGGCATTCGAAACGAGCACGAGCACGGTGTCGAGCGACGGCGACTGGAGATATCGATCGAGCGCGGCCCGCGCCTCCTTGCGGAGCGCGTCCACGTCACGAATGACCACCACGCGACGCTCGGCCATCATGGGTGGCGTCCCCAGCAGGACGCCCAGCGACTCGCCTTGAAGATCGGCGCCCTTGCGCTGATCGAGATTGAAGGCCTGGGTCGCGGGCTCGACGGCCGCGGCGACGAGCTGCCGGACGGCGGTTTCCTTCAGGAAATCGTCATCGCCGTACAGGTAGTACGCCGCGTCGAATTTTCGGTCTTTGAGCGCCGTCTTGAACGCTCGCTGGTCGGCCGCGTTCGCCATGCCGGGAATATACGCCTTCAACTCCCGCGTGGCCCGCGCAATCGCGCTAGCGCGCCGTGCTGTGGCTGACCGCCAACGGCCGGTGCGCCGCGCCGGGCTTCGACGAAGTCGCGCGGCCACGCTGG
>JAGWRB010000194.1 GCA_028876725.1 Gemmatimonadota bacterium | reverse complement strand
ACCCAGCGCCTGCAGATGCGCCGCGAGTGCGTTCGCGCGACGGTCCAGCTCTGCGTACGTCAGGTGCCGCGACTCGAACGCGACGGCCGGAAGGTCCGGCGTGCGGGCCGCCTGCGCCTCGATGAGTTCGTGCAGGCACGCCAGCTCGGGCGCCGCTGTGGCGCGCTCGACCGGCGCTGGGCGCTGAGCAGTCAGAGGGACCACGCGATGATCTCCTTCATCAGTTCGTTCGCACCGGAGTAGATGCGCTGCACGCGGCTGTCGGCCCAGCGGTGCGCAATCGGATATTCGTCCATGTAGCCGTAGCCGCCGTGGAGCTGAAGACATGCGTCGGCCACGCGGTGCTCGCAGTCGGTGAGCCAGTATTTCGCCATCGCCGCTTCCATCGGATCCAGCCGTCCCTCGACGAAGCGCTGCACGCAGCGATCGACGAACGCGCGACCTACCTGCGCGTCCGAATGGCATTGCGCGAGGACGAAGCGCGTATTCTGCAGCTCGAACAGCGGCTTCCCGAACGCCGAACGCTCCTTCGTGTACTGGATCGTGCTGGCCACCGCTTCTTCGGCCGACGCGGCCGCGCTCACCGCCACCGAGAGCCGTTCGTACGGCAGCTGCTCCATGAGCTGCGCGAACCCCGCGCCCTCGGTGCCGCCGAGCAGATTGGCGGCGGGAACACGCACGTCGTCGAACGAGAGTTCGCAGGTGTCCTGGCCCTGACGTCCGATCTTCGCGAGCGTGCGGCCCACGCGGTAGCCGGCCAGCCGCTCCGTCTCGACCATGATCAGCGAGAGCGAGCGCGGCGCACGGCTGCCGGGCGTCGTCTTGACGACCACGCAAATCAAGCCGGCGTGCCACCCGTTGGTGACGAACGTCTTGGACCCGTGGATGACGTACGCGTCGCCGTCGCGGCGCGCCGAAGTGGAGATTCCCTGCAGGTCGGAGCCGGCGTCGGGCTCCGTCATCGCCATGGCGGCGACGAGGTCGCCGCGCGCCATGCGCGGGAGCCACGCGCGCTTCTGCTCGTCGGTGCCGTACGCGAGGAGATAATGCGCCACCACGCTCTGCACGGTGTTGCCGAACGCGACGCCGGCGCGGGCCAGCTCTTCGAGCACCACCGCCTCGTGCGCGAAGGTGCCGCCCCCTCCGCCAAAAATCTCGGGGACGTCGGGCAGCAAGAGCCCCACCGCGCCGGCGCGGGTCCACGCGTCGGCGTCCGGACGGTGCTGGGCACGCCACCGCGACTGTTGCGGCACCCATTCATCCCGCAAGAAGGCGCGCACGCTGTCGCGAAACAGTTGTAGCGCCTCCGCGCTCTCGGTTGGTTCTTCGCTGATTTCGATCATCGGGCGCCCATGCCGGCTGTGGGCAGCCAGGAGTCGCAAGACTCACGCCACCGAGTCCCAAAGGCATGTGCGGCGCCCGAGCGCCGAGCCGTGCACCACTATCGTGCATTGCCGGTGTGGTGGGTGCAGGAAGGTGCGGGACCGACGCCCTACGCTGGCGCCCGATGGCGACTCACGGGCGCACGAGCACCATGGTCAGCGTCGCGGGCTCGGCGACACCGTCGTTGTTGAAGTCGTAATCGGCGTCGGCCGCCACGAGCGTGAGAGTGCCGCCGCTCGAGGCCATGGCGAAGTGCAGCGAGGCGCTGGACCCGGTGGGGGTCAGCGTCAGAACGCCGCCGGACTCGGCCCAGGTTCCGGTGTTCACCTCGTTCAAGTGACCGGGCATCTGGATCGTGGTCGCGTACCGGAAATCAGCGGTGAATGCGACCGTGATCGTGGCGCCGTTCGCGATGTAGTCGTAGGCCGTGTCGGGGTTCGTGCTGGAGACGAACTGCATCTTCGTCACGTGCCAGGTCCCGAGCAGCGCCGGAGGGTTGGGACTCGACGGGGACGATCCATGACACGCGGCGAGCGTCGTGCCCAGCACAACGAGCGCCAGGGCGGCGCACCTGCGCAGCCCGCGCTCCGCCGCCATGCCAGCAATCGCGCGCATGCACGAACGATCGACCGCGCGCGCGCCGGCGCCTGTCGGGCGAAAGCACCGGCGCGGTCGGGGAATCGCATGTCGCGCCCGCGCAGCACGGCGCGAGCCCCCGGACGCGGCATGAACGCCGCGCCCGGGGGCCCGATTCCCCATTGCAACCCGTACTCAGTTGCTCGTGAACGTGAGGCCGTAGGATCCGGTCTGCTGCGTCCACGTGCCGTTCACGAACCGCCCCGAACTGATCTCCACCAGCACCCACCGCGTCGCGGGCGCCGTGAAGGTCAGCTCGCGAGCCCCGTCGGGCGCGATCGGACCCACGCTCTGCGCGAGCACACCACCGCCGAAGATCGTGAGCCCGGGCCCGAACGACGCATCGAGCCCGTCCACGCGCACGGTATAGGCGTGCCCCGCCAGCACCTTCGCGTAGTAGTTGTGCGTCCAGAGCGGCTTGCCGATCGCTTCGGGATACGGGCTGTACTGCACGTACTCCGTGCAGCTGTTCGACCCGTCGAGCGACGTATGGAAGGCGACGGTGCCCTGCAGGAACGTGGCGCGGTCACACGAGTGAGACACGGCGCCGACGGTCGTGGTGAGCCGGTACTTGCCGAGCTGGGTGCTGTCGGTGCCGCCAAGGAAGAATCCGAAGTCGGCGCTGGACCCCACGATGGAGAACGAGATGGGGGTGCCCGCCACGAACTGCTCGTAGCCCCACACGGTGCCCTTGAACAGCGCGGAGTCGGCCTCGGTGATGCCGAAGATTCCGCTGAATTCGGCGCTCGCGGTGAACGTCATCATCTGACTCGAGCCGGCACCGCTGAGGGCGTAGAGATCCTCACGCCGGCCACCGGGCACGAGCGTGAATTCGCAGCTGTTCTCCTTGAGCTTACCCTTCTGGTCGTCCTTCAGCTTGCCCGCGCGGCACGCCGGATCCGTTGCCGGCCCCTTCGCGAATTGGGCGGGGCGTTCGGTGGTCGCGACGGGAGCCACGCTCCGGTTCGAGTCGCAAGCAGTGCCGAGCGCCAGCGCGGCGAGCGGGAGGAATCGCGAGATGCGCATGCCAGACTCCTGGTCGTGTCGGGGGGACCACAGGGGGGGATCGACGAGGGAGGCAAGCTAGGCGTCGGTGGCTGCGCCGTCTGTAGGGCACGGCGCCCTAGGCCGAAGTGCCGCGTGCCCAACTTGTTGCGCGCCCCGGTGCGGCATACGTTTGTCCGGAACGCCGGTCGTAAACCGGCCGCAACGATCGCCCGCCCCGTGACGCTTCCCACCCCCAAGGCAAGCCCGCGGCGCACGCGCGTCCGCTCGTGCTCTTGAGCGATCACGCCGCGCCCATCGACCTCCGTGAGCCCGATCTCCAGCGAGCACGTGGCGTCATGGAGATCGCGCTCGCGCCATCGCACCGTCACGGTTTTGACGACTGGTGGCCGGCGCTCCTCGCCGCGCTGCGCGAATTGGTCGCCGCCGACCACGGCGGCCTCCTCTTGCACGCCGGGCGGCGGACGCACTGGTTCTCCGATGACGCGCGTCCCTACGTCCTCGAAGCCCGGTCCCCTCGACGCGCGGCGGACCACGCCGCCCCGGCGCGCGCCCACCCGGTGGCGCTCGCGCTCCGCGACACCGGATTTCAGCAGCCCCTCGGCCCCATCGTCCCGGGGCTCCGGCTGTCGTGGACGCGCATTGCGCAGCCGCAGCCCCCTGAGGCCTGCCACCTGCTCCTCCATCGCGCCCGGCGGTCGCGCGGCGAATTCGGCGGACGCGAGCAGGTGCTGCTCGATCTCGTCGGCCCGGCGGTGCGCGCCGGTATCGATCAGCGGCGGCTTCCGCACGAGCCGGACGCAGCCCCACCGCCTCCGCCGCCGTCGCTCGCCGCGCTCGGCGATTCGCTGGCCGACTCGGTCGCCCCAGCGACGATCGACGCACTGACCACCGCGGCACGACAGCGCGGTCTCACCCCGCGGCAGACCGAAGTGGCCGTGCTCATGGGACTCCGGCGGTCTCACAAGGAAATCGCGCGGACGCTGGGCATCAGCCCCAACACGGCCCGCCGCCACGAAGAGCGCGTGCTCAAGCTGCTCGGCGTCCGCCGCCGCCTCGACGTCATGCGCGCCCTCGGGGGCGATTGACCGCCGCGCCGGCCACCGCTCGGCGATCATTAGTGTTTTATTATGCCATGACCGGGCTCGGCCTCACCGCTCCTCGCCGAAATCCGCCAGATCTCCCACCACCGCCTCCGCGACCTCCGGGCGCGACCCGAGCCAGTCGCGCACCGCCGCGCGATCGGCGTCGGTGGCCTGCGTCCCGTCCCCGAACACGGTCCGCGCCAGACGCCCGCCCGCCCCGGCGCCCTCGCTCACCAGCCCGCGCCGATCGAGAAAGTCCGCCCAGGCCCGCTCGAACGCCGCCCGCTCCCGCGCACCGGCGCCGCCGGTGAACGTGGCCAGCACGTGGAACCCGAACTTCGGACAGGCCGGACTCACGGCCCCCGCGCCTCTTCGTCGCAGAGGCGGCAGTCGAGCGCCGTGCCGAGGTGCGACGCACGCCCCTCGGCGGTCGTGACCCAGACGCGCACCTGCCAGGGCGGATCGTGCCGCACGTGCTGCGTGTGCCCGCACTCCAGCTCCGCCACCCAGTGGCCCTCGTCGTCGCGGTGATACCCGGCGATGCGGCGCTGCATGCGACGACGGTGCTCTACCGCAGCGCCGCGAACTCGGCGTCGCTCAGCTCGATGCGCCCCGCGCCGAGGTTCTCGCGCAGGTGATCGAGCGACAGCGTGCCGGGAATGGGGAGCATGGCCGGCGAGCGACGCAGCAGCCACGCCAGCGCGATCTGATTGGGCGTGGCGCCGTGGCGCCGGGCGATGTCGCCGAGTGCGGCGGGCGCGTCGCCCTTGAGGGGAAAATACGGGACGAACGCGATCCCTTCGCGGGTGCAGTAGTCGACGACGCCCTCGTACTTGCGCTCCGAGAGATTATAGTGATTCTGCACGGCGGCAATGGGCACGACGCGCCGCGCGCGCTCGATGAGCGGCACGTCGACGTCGGAGACGCCCACCATCGCGATCCGGCCAAGTTCGACGAATTCCTTGATGGCGCCGAGGCTCTCTTCGATGGGCGTTTCGGGATCGACCCGGTGCAGGTAGTAGAGGCCGATGGTCTCGGTGCGGAGCTCGCGGAGACTCTCCTCGAGTTCGGCGCGCAGCACCTCGGGGCGGCCCCGTCCGGCGCCGCCGTAGCCGCCCTTGGTCGCCACGATCACCCCGCGCGGCACGGGCGAGAGCGCCGCGCCGATGGCCTGCTCGCTCTCGCCACCGGTGTACAGATGCGCCGTGTCGATCATCTGCACGCCGGCGTCCACCGCGGCGCGCAGGAACGCCCGGTGTTCGGGGGTGTTCTTCAGCCGGTTGGTCCCGAGCCCGACGCGCGCCAGCCGCCCCGCGCCGAGTAATATATCACTATTAATATGTACTCCTGCCGTTCACTGCCCACAGCCTACTGCCCACGGGCTACTGTCCCTGATACACCACCTTCCCGCCAATAATCGTATAGAGCACCTTCGTCCCGAGAATCGAGTCGGGCGGGACCGTCATGATGTCGCGCGACAGCACCGTGACGTCCGCCCACTTGCCCGGCGTGAGCGACCCGTTCTCGTGTTCCTGAAACGCCACGTACGCGCCGTTCACCGTGTAGGTCTGCAGCGCCTGCTCCCGCGTGAGCTTCTCGTCCGGGAAGAACGCCGAATCGGTGCCCACCACGTCGCGGGTCACGCTGCAATGATACGACGCGATCGGGCTGATGTCCTCCACCGGCACGTCGGTGCCGTTGGTCACGATCGCGCCGGTCTTCCAGAGCGTCTGCCACATGTACGCGCCCTCCTTCGCCCGCTGCATGCCCAGCCGCGGCAGCACGTAGGGCGCGTCGGAGCAGGCGTGAATCCCCTGCATGCTCGCCACCACCCCCATCTTCGCGAACCGCGGGATGTCGCTCGGGTTCAGATGCTGCGCATGCTCGATGCGCCAGCGGAGCGTGTCGCTCTTCACGTGATGCTCCTGGAACACCGTCTGGAAGGTGTCCAGCGTCTCGCGGTTGGCGCGGTCGCCGATGGCGTGCACCGAGATCTGGAAGCCGTGCGCGATTCCGATCTCGGCGATCTGCTTGATGCGCGCCATCGGCACCACGTTGAGCCCCGTGTTCGTGGGATCGTCGTCGTACGGCTTGAGCATCCACGCGCTGCGCGAGCCGAGCGCGCCGTCCGAAGAGATCTCGCCGATGGCGCGCACCGTGAGGTGCCCGTTGCCGTAGTCGATCATCCGGTGCGCGAGGAGCGAATCGACGTCGTCGGGGCGCGCCTCGCCCGTGCTCACCAGGATGTACAGACGGAGCGGCATGTCGCCCTCGTCCACCATCTTCTTGATCGCATCGATGGTCGCGAAGTCCTCGCCCATGTCCTGGAACGTCGTGACGCCGTTCTCCAGCGCGTTCTGCACCGCCAGGTGCACCTGCTTCCGGAAGTCCTCCTCCACCTCGGCCGGCGTGCGCTTGGCCAGGTCCTTCGCCAGCGCGGCGCGCATGAGGCCCTGCGCGGCGTCCACGAGCACGCCCGTCGGCTTCCCGTTGGCGTCCTTGATGATCTCACCGCCGGGCGGGTTCGGCGTGTTCGGTCCGATGCCGGCCAGCTTGAGCGCGACGGCGTTGGCGATCAGCGCGTGGCCGCTGGCGTGGCCGAGAACCACGGGATTGTTCGGCGCCGCCTTGTTGATCAGATCGTTGGTCTGGAAGCCCTTCACGATGCGACCCGGCGACTTCGTCCACTTTTCCTGGTGCCAGCCGCGTCCCTGAATCCAGGCGCCGGGCTTGGCCTGCTTGGCCGCGTCGGCCACCATCTGCGCGATGTCCTGCCAGGTGGGCACGCCCATGAGCTTGAGCTCGCTCAGCGCCTCGCCGAGGCCGGTGAAGTGGCCGTGCGATTCGTCGAAGCCGGGAATCGCGAGGTGCCCCTGCAGGTCGATGACCTTGGTGTTCGGGCCGACGTACTGCTGGATGTCGGCGTCCGAGCCCACGGCCGTGATCCTGTCGCCGGTGATGGCGACCGCCTGGCCCTGAGGCGTGGTCGAGTCCATCGTCACGACCTTGCCGTTCTTGAGTACGAGGTCGGCGGGAGTGGCGCTCCTGGTGGATGCGCAGCCGGCGGCGAGCATCGACAGCAGGGGGACGAGCGCCATGAGCGCGGGGGCGGAGCGGCGGGGCATGGAAGTGAGGGAACGAAGGTTGAGGATGGATACCATCATCGAGCGCGCGCGTGCTGACACTTCCCGAACATCGGTTTCGGCACGAACGCGCGCCAGGGGGGTCGCGCCGCGGCCCCGGAAGAGGCGAGATTGTCCGACCACCGCTCCCCCCACCTTTGGAGGCCGCATGAAAGCCCCGTCCGTCGCGCTGGTCCTCGTAGCCGCTGCCACCGCCCTCGGCGCCCAACAGCCCGCGCAGGCCAACCCCATCTCGGCCGCGTTCCGCCGCTCGATTACCGGCATGTCGCACAACATCGAGCAGGCGTTCGACTCGATCCCGGAATCGAAGTTCGCGTACCGCCCCACGCCCGCGCAGCTCTCCATTGGCTACATCGCGCAGCACGTCGCCGACGACAACTACGTCTTCTGCAGCAGCTTCGGTGCGCTCAAGCCAGAGATCCCTGCCGACGCCATGAGCACGCCCGATACGGTGAAGGCCACGTGGACCAAAGCCAAGCTCGTGGAACAGCTCAAGGCGAGCTTCGCCTACTGCGACAAGGCCATCGACCAGGTGACCGACGCGACGCTCGCCGAGCAGACGAGCATTACGTACATGGGCAAGACCCACGCCGTGGGGCGCGCAAGCATGGTGCTCGGCCACGCGCTCGACCTGGCCGACCACTACAGCCAGCTCGCGAATTACATGCGGCTCAATGGGATTCTGCCGCCTACGGCGCTCCCGCGCCCGCGCTCCGGCGGCGGGGAGTAGCGGGCGCCGTCGCTCGCAACGGCCCGCTGGTGCCGGCGTCAGTTCTCGCGGCGCAGTTCCGCATCGTAGTGGTGGAACCGGTCGTGCGTCACCACTGACGCCAGCAGCACCGCGGGCCGCAGCTCGCCCTTGAGCGTGAGCTGATACAGGTGGGACATCCACGTTTGCTCATATGGATTGGCCCACAGGGTGTCGAGGAACATCTTGCGATTTCCGGCGCGGCTCACGATGTGCGGCCAGTTGCAGTAGTACACCTCGCCATCCACGTACGACACGCCGTCCACCGTGCCGATGTGCTCGAAACGCGTGGCCGGCGCGTCGGGATCGAGCCCCTGCACCGGCAGGTTCGGCTTTTCGGGCCAGCGCCGCGCCCGGAACGCCTGTGGGACGTTGTACCACGCGAACTGGGTCTTGTTGTCGCCGTAGAACTCCGTGAACGAGCATTTCACGAAGTCGTATTCCTCGCGTGCCATGATCTTGAGGAGCACGTCCCGCAGGCCGGGCACGGACCGTCGGAAGCCGTTCCGGCACACGCCCTCGTCGTCCGGCGCATTGAGCATCATGTCGTCTTCGATGAACACGCAGTAGTCGGCGCGCGAGGCGTCGAAGTGCTCGGCGGCGAGCTGCCGGCCCCCGCACACGCCCACGTTCCCGCGGGGATGCGTCAGCACCGGCGCGCCATAGCGCTCCGCGATCCGCCGGTTCTCGCACCGCGCCGCCTCGTCGGTGCTGTTGTCCAGCACGTGGAGCCGGTCGAATGCGAACCCCCGCGTCCAACTCGCCAGCGCGGCCTCGAGCTGATCGGGCGCGTTGAACGTCAACACGTACCCAGCCACCGTCTTCCCCGCAATGTCCGCGTCGCGCCGGGCACGACGCGCCGCGCGACGCACCGGCGGCGGCGCCTCAGGCAGCCCCTTCACGTGCTCGAAGAACGGCGCCAGCAGCCCGCCGTCCTCGGCCCGCAGCTCGTAGCGGTCGTAGAGCGACGGCTCCTCGTAGGCCATGATGGTGAAGACGCTCTCCTCCGTCCCCATCAGCCCCTCGTGCAGCGTGCTGCTCAGCACCTGGTAATAGTGCTCGTTCACCTCGGCGAGACAGTCGATGTGACCGCCGAAGAAGCCGCCGCGGCACACGAACCGCGAGTCCTCGCCGCAGAAGCGCCGCATGCCCGCGCGGTCGAATCCGTGGATCTCGTCGCCTCCCTCGTACGGGAACGAGACGAAGAGGAACTTGCCCAGGAGCCGCTCCACTTTCGCGAACACACGATCGTCCGTGAAGTATCCGGGGTGCACGGTGTGCGTGATGGCGCCGTCGATCCATGCGAAGTGCGACGTGCCGAACGGATTCCACAGCGACGCATCGTGGAGCATGAACAGCTTGGACATCACCATCGGGTTGTACAGCGCCATCGACGCCTGCGGAGACTTGGGCAGCCACGGTGCCTGCGCCAGCCACGCCGGATCCCCGCGAATCTCCTGCACCCGATGGTAGAAGTCGAAATGCTCCCGGAAGTGCGACGCCGGACGCGGGCGGAAATCGGTCGGCCGGCCGCCGCGCGCGTCGCGCACGAACGGCCGCAGCGCCTCGTCGCCGAACACGACCATCGGCACGTCGGCCTGCAGCAGCTCGGCGAACTTGGTCGTGTAGTGGTCGAACGAGCGCTCGAATCCGTCGCCCGCCCGATCCCGCCCGAGATCCCAGATCCCGGTCACGATCGTCAGGTCGCTCATCCCAGCGTCCCCGCGATGGGCGGACACCAGCCGTGCGCGCGGCTGTGCGGCCACACGATCCACGCCTTCGGCTGGACCTCAGTATCGAAGTCGCGCCAGATCTTGCACGCGCCGTCCGGATCCAGCTTCGCCCGCTCGATTTCCGCCGGGTCCGCGTCCTGGCGGTGCAGCTCGTTCCCCGCAGCGTCCTTGAACGCCACCGACCAGAAGTCGTAGTCGTCGAGCGCCACGCGATCGCGCGGGAGATCGATGCAGTGGCGAAAGCGCGGCACGCACGACTGCGCGAACTCGGCGTACGGGATGCCACGATTGTCGTCCGGAGACGGCTCGGCCGCCGCGAGCAGCGCGCGCGTTACGGCGCGGCGCCTGAAGCAGATTCCCGCGAACCGCTCGTAGTCTTCCAATGTGCGCGCCGGGCCGAAGCCGAACGGTCCCCGCTGCGACTCGGCCACCCGCTCCGGCTGCTCCGCGAATTCGTCCATGCCGAACAGCTGGCGGTTGTGTCCGTGCGACGAGAGGTTGGTGCTCCACCAGGTCGAATGATCGTCCCAGTGCTTCGCGCGGCCCTTTCGCGTGTATTCGTGCCACGCCACCAGGCGGTGCGGGTAGAACAGATCGTAGCCGTGCGTATACGCCCGCACGGCGATGCTGATCTCCTCGCCGTGAAAGTAGTACTCGGGGTTGTGCTGCACCTCGCGCGCGAAGGCGCCCAGCGTGAACGCGAAGTGCGCCGAGTAGAATCGGCCGCGCAGCGGCCGCGTGCGCGCCTCCCATCCCGGCATCGCCGCGGGGCGAATGAAGATCGCGCCCTCGGGGATGAACCGGTCGAACTCGAGCTGCCACGGCATGGAAACACGCGCGGCGGGGTCGTTGTCGGGATCGAAGGACGGCAGGTACGCCGTGAGCAGCGGCTTGGCCACGCCGTCGGCGCGCAGCCCTTCGAGCATCTCGACGCACAGGTCGTCCCAGCCGGACACGAACCGGTGGTGCGAGTCGAGCTGCAGCGTGTAGGTCTCGCCCTGATAGTGCTGCTGGATCTGATGGCGCGCCCAGCAGGCGCCCCGGCTCTCCCGATGCGGAATGTCGAGAATCGTGAGCTTCGGGGCGCCGGGCAGATCCGCGAACACCGCCTCGCGGCACTCGTCGTCGCCGTGCTGCCAGGCGACGCAGAAGTGCAGACGCGACGGGTCGCTCGCCTGCGTGCAGGCGTCGCGCAACGTGAGGCCGAGCTGCGGATCGCGGTACGCCGCGATCTGGATGAAGATGCTGCCGGTCACCGCACGACGACGTCAGGTGGGCGAAGGCGTGGGCGTCGGCGTCATGGACATCGAGAACATCGGCGTCGGCGTGGCCGTCGGCGTCATGGACAGCGAAACCCCCGGCACGCTGGTAGCGGTCACGCTCGGAGTGACCGCGAAGCTCGTCGAAGGCGTGGGACTCGGCGCCGGAGAGCCCGCCGTGGCGAACGACGGCGCGGTGATCTGCTGGATGGCCGGGAACAAGGGGAGCAACGCCAGCGCGCGCACCAGATCGCGGCGTCCGATCGACGCATCGAGAACGCTCGTCCCTTCGACAAGCAGATGGTGCGCCTCCAGTTCGTCCAGCACCCGGAGCACGGCCTCTTCCGCCTCGGCCGAGTCGCGGAACCCCATCTCGGTTTGCACCGCCTCGGCGATCTCCGCCACGGAGTGACGGCCGTCGCAGTGACGCCACACGACGCTCGCGAGGGAGTTCAGGCAGCACGCCGTGTCGTCGGCCGGATCATAGACCAGCGTTTCCTGACCTACCACGTGCTTGATGAGACGGTCGGTGCGGGCGACGGGCTTCATGTGGGCTGGCCTCGAGTGGAAGCGTGAAGGTGGTCGGCGTACGCGAGAATCGACGCCGCGACCGCGGCGGCCTCGCCGCGATCGGATTGCAGAGACACGACCCCGGAAACGGCCCGGGAAATTACGGAGAACGCGAATGCCGGCCGCTCGCGCGCCACGAGCACGTTGCCGAAAAGCGCCAACGCGCTCTCGCCTGGTGTGACGACGCGGGGCGCCCACTCGGCGCCGGGAATGTAGCGCGTGTGCACGACGAGGCCCACCGGCAACGGCTGCGTCGCATCCTGCCCGCCGAAATCGTCCGCGGCGCTCCGGCGCACGCGCCGGTGCGCGCCCTGGCGGAACGACAGGTCACGCGCGTACGGATGCACGAGCCCCTCGGCGTCGAGCACGGCGTATTCGTCGGAGCAGTAGATGGCGCCCGCGCGCACCAGCGCGGCGACCAGCGTCGTCTTGCCCCAGCCGCTGCGGCCGGGCAGCACGATGCACCGGTTCTTCCATGCCACGGCACCCGCGTGCACGAACAGACGCTCCGGAGCCCGCCGCCCGACCTGCACGCGGATGGCCCGGTCCATGCTCTCCAGCAGGCGCGTCACCCGGTATCCCTCGTCGAGCTTCTCGTCGTTCTGAAAGAGGGCGTAGCGTGTGCGAGCGCCGTCGGCTTCCGCCGAGCGAACGAGCGAGTACCAGGCGTCGGGCGATGCCGACGCCGACGCCTCCCACCCCGGCGGAAAGCACTGCGACGCCCGGTCGAGGAGCTCCGGGTCGTCGGCGCGCACGCCGATGGACACGCCATGACTCACGAACACACGATTGGTCATCAGCGGATGCGGGGCCGTTGCGGAGTAATGGACAGGAGGAACGGGGGGAACCCCGCCTCGGATGGGCGGAGCGGATTGCGGGCGAAAAGCCGGTCGCAGAGAATAGCCATCGGCGGCAGATCCGGCAACCATGACTACGGACGTTTTCAGCCGGACGCCGCAGTTGCCGGCGCTGAGCCGGCGCCAGTCCTGGACTGCCCTGAGGCCAATTCCACGAAGATCTTGTAGAAGCTGTCCCCCTCGGCCTCGAGGTAGCTCGTGCGCTCCCCCCGGGAGTAGAACCACCAGGTTCCGAAGCGGCGCACCGAGAAGCGCTCGGGGAAGAGCGCGTAGAGGGCGCTGAAGACCTGCTCCTCGAGCGTGTAGGTCCGGGTGTCGATGAAGGTCCGCAACAGCTCGGTGTACAACCGGTGGAAGGCTCGCAGGTCATCGGCGTGGCCGCCGAACAGCCCCCCCACGAGGTGGTCCACCATGCGCACCCCATCACGTGCGCGCCCGAACGTGGCCGCGGCAACCTCCTCGTATCGCTCGCGCCTCGACGCGTCGAGCCTGAGCGGCAGCGCACAGAAGAGCACCTCCCCGCGAGGCACGGCGTGCGCGAGCGCCCGACCCAGCGCGGGCGTAAAGAGGTTCGCCGGGTTCCGCGGAAAGTAGTGCGAGTCTGGCGGACTGGTGCGGAGCTCCACGCCCCCCACGCGAGCCGGGAAGATTCCGTGATGCGTGAGCCCCGAATCGATCCAGAAGAACCGCTCGTGGCCGAATGGATCGTCGGTAATCGCCTGCTGCACCCAGTACGACTTGAGGAAGCAGAGCACCTCGTTGCGATCGTTGATCGGCAGCGTTCGCCGGTAGGTGCGCTTCCACGCCAGGAACGTGTCGAAGTGCTCGAACGCCGACAGCTCGAACGGCACCACGCGGCAGTCCACGAACCACGGCGCGATCGCCGCCTCGATCCGCGGGGCATCGGCCGGCGGGCAGAAGACCACGATGGGCGCGCCAAGGTTCGCGATATTCTTTAGTGAAGGAATATAATGGTCCAGCCCCCACCCGCGCCCGCCCAGCAGGGAGTTCGGTCCGGAATCGTAGATCGCCGTGACGAACGTGAACGGGAGCGGCGCCCCCAGCACCCGCCGTCGCGACTCGCGGACGCGCGCGACGTCGGCCGCGGGGGCGAGCGGCACGGCGCGCGACACGGGTGCGCGCCCGCGTCGCGACGCGAGCGCGTTCTTCACCAGCCGATACGGGCGCACCGCGTAATAGCCGAGGCGCAGCCCACGCGGCAGCGATACGTATCCCCAGTCGTAGAAGTTCGGGCTCGCCGCCGAGGCGATGGCCGCCCCGAGCGACGGCCACCGGCCCACGCGATCGCGGACCAGGCGCACCGGCCGCCACGCGTCGTGGAGATGACTCCAGTCGCGGTCACGCTCGAGCGCCGAGCGGGAGTAGCGCACCTGGCCCCGCTGCTCCGCGCCACGATGCTCGCCGCCGGCGCACACCGCGGGAAGGCGCCCCCACAGTCCGTCCAGCAGCGCCAGCGCATTGGCGAGCACCGGTCGCATCCGCATCGCGTCGAGACGGCGCCCGACCGACGCGTACTCGGCATCGGTCATGCGCTCCATCCCCTCGGCGACGTCCACCAGCCAGCGCAACCGCCCCCACGCCGACTTCTCGCCGTGCAACAGCAGCAGCGCCATCGCCGCATCGGGACTTGGGACGAGCACTTCCTGTCCGTCGACCCGCAGCCTCACCGCACCGTCGAGCACCTCGTCCGTCGGCAGCGCGTATCCGCGGGGCGCGGCCTCCCAGTGAAGGTCCACCACGATGCCGCGCGACGACTGGCACCCGATCTCGCATTCGCGCCGCGCGATGTGCGCGAACCCCACATGGCGAATCGCCGCCTGCCACACGGGCCACGCGGGATACCCGGCCTCGCCGAGCAGTGCCAGCGCGCGCGGCACGTCCCGGGCCCGCACGAGGAAGTCGAGATCCCCAACCGGGCGCAGCCCCAGCGCGCCGTACGTCTGAAGCGCGACGGGGAATCCCTTGAGCGTCACGGCGCGGAGATCGTGCGCCGCGAACACCCAGCAGACCGCGAGCCACGCATGGTATCGCGCGAGATCCCCGCGCACCGACGACAGGTGCAGCCCGTGCATGCGCTCACGCACGAATGCCGGAACGCGCGCCGAGTCCATCTGCTGCAGCGCGCCGTCGGCCAGCGGCGACACGCCATGATGCTCGGCGAGCCGCAGCAGCCGCGGCCAGTCGAGCGGCCCGTCGATCAACGCGCGCGCGCGCGACTCGTCGTCCGCGGTGGGCGCGAGGCGCGAAAGACGCGCGAGCAGCAAGAGCTCGGGGCTCCACGTGGTCATGACGAGGCGGGCGACGGAGTTCGGCGGGCGAGTGGACGCTCAGCCCACCGCCTTCCTGACGAGGGCGGTGATACGGGCCTCTTCGGCGGCCGTCAGCTTCTTGAGCGCGAAGCCCGTGGGCCACATCGCCCCGTCGTCCAGGCGGGCCTTGTCGCTGAAGCCCAACGTGGCGTACCGGGACTTGAACTTCCGGGCGTCCTGGAAGAAGCAGACCACGTTGCCGTCGTTCGCGTAGGCCGGCATGCCGTACCAGAGGCGCGGCGTCAGCCCGGGCGCCGCCGCGCGGACGATGGCGTGCACGCGCCGCGCCATCGAGCGGTCGGGCTCGGTCATCGCCTCGATCTTGGCGAGGACCTGGGCCTCGCCGTCGGCGCCGGCGGCGGCCGCCTTGAGCTCGCGGACGTGCTCGCGCATCGCGGCGCGCTCCTCGGCGGTGAACCCCTTGGACGGGCCGGACTTGGCCGGCGCGCGCTTCGCGGCCGCTCGGCCGGGCTTCTTCGATGGCATACTAATTTCCTCAAAACAGGCGACACGGACGGCGGGCGCCCCCGGTGCGCCGGCGCCGCGCTTCATATATACCCGCGGCGGGGGCGCGGGGGGAGGAGGCGCCGCGTCAGCGGTCCAGCGCGAACGCCTCGCGCACCGTCGCCAGCGCCGCCTCGGTCCGCGACCGCGCCGCGGCCGTTCCGGCCGCGATCACGTCGTCGATCAGCCCCGGCGTGGCGCCGAGCGCCGCCCGCCGCGCGCGAATCGGCTCGAGCAGGGCCTCCAGCACGCCGATGAGCCGGCGCTTGAGCGTCACGTCGCCCAGCCCGCCGCGCGCGTACGCGCGCTTCAGCTCTGCTACTTCGCCGGCCGCCGGGTCGAACGCGTCGAGATACGCAAACACCACGTTTCCTTCCACACGCCCGGGATCCGAAACCCGCGCGTGCCCCGGATCGGTGTACATGGCCATGACGGACCGGCGCACCTCGTCGGGCGTTGCAGAGAGGGAGATGGCGTTGCCCAGCGACTTGCTGGCCTTGCGCCCGTCCACGCCGGGCAGTCGCGGAACCGGCGAGAGCATGGCGCGGCTCTCGGGCAGCGCCGCGTCGCCGGCCAGCCGGTTCACGCGCCGCACGATTTCGTTGGACAGCTCCACCATCGGCAGCTGGTCTTCGCCCACCGGGACGATCGTCGCGCGAAATCCCGTGATGTCGGCGGCCTGCGACACGGGATACGTCAGGAACCCGGCGGGGATGTCGCGGGCGAAGGCGCGCATCTCGATCTCCGCGCCCACGGTGGGATTCCGCTCCAATCGCGCGACGCTCACGAGGTTGAGATACAGCACGGTGAGTTCGGCGAGCGCCGGGAGCCGTGACTGCACGGCGATCGTCGTCTGCGCGGGATCGAGCCCCACGGCCAGATAGTCGCTCACCACTTCGCGGACGTGCGCGGCCACGTGCGCCGGACGGCCGGCGTTGTCGGTGAGCGCCTGCAGGTCGGCCACCAGCACCGTCTGCGCGCAGCGCCCCTGCAGCGCGAGGCGGGTTTGCAGAGAACCCGCATAATGCCCGAGGTGCAGCCGCCCGGTGGGACGGTCGCCGGTAAGCACGATATCGGCGGCGGAAACGGGAACGGCAACCCCGATGGACGCGCCGGCGCTTGACGACACCATAAGTGAGGACGACATGCGAGAGACTCCTGAGAGGATGGGTCGCTCGATGCCGGGCCTCGTGCGCAAATGCTGCGGGCCGCTCGCATCGAGCGGCCCGGATTTGGTGCGCGACCTAACGCATACGCGCGCGCAACGGGACCGCTCCAGAGGAGGGCCACCACCACGCGCGCGAGGTCAGGAGACACTGTGACATGCATGAAATATAGCGGGGTTCCGGCCGGCGGTCAGTCCTGATGACCGCCGGCCAGCCCGCGGACCCCGAATCCGGCGACTACGCCAGGTCGAACCGGTCGAGGTTCATCACCCGGTCCCACGCCGCCACGAAGTCGCGCACGAACTTCTCCTTCGCGTCCGACGACCCGTACACCTCGGCGATCGCGCGCAGCTCCGAGTTCGATCCGAAGATCAGGTCCACCCGCGTGCCGGTCCACGCGACCTTGCCGGTCTTGCGGTCGTGCCCCTCGAACAGCTCGGCGTCCTTCGACACCGGGTTCCACTCGGTGGACATATCGAGCAGGTTCACGAAGAAGTCGTTGCTCAGCGCGCCCACGCGCTTGGTGAAGACGCCGTGCGCCGATCCGTCGGCGTTGGTGCCCAGCACGCGCATGCCGCCCACGAGCACGGTCATCTCGGGCACCGACAGCGTGAGCAGCTGCGCCTTGTCCACCAGCAGCGCCTCCGCCGGAATGCTGTACTTGCCCTTCACGTAATTCCTGAAGCCGTCGGCGATCGGCTCGAGCACCGCGAACGACGCCACGTCGGTCTGCTCCGCCGACGCGTCCATCCGGCCCGGGGTGAACGGGACCTTCACCTCGACCCCGGCCTTCCGCGCGGCCTTCTCGATGGCCGCGCACCCGCCCAGCACGATCAGGTCGGCCAGCGAGACGCGCTTGCCGTTCTTGCCGGCGGGCTGCGCCTTGTTGAAGGCCTGCTGAATGCCTTCCAGCTTCTTGAGCACCCTGGCCAACTGCGCCGGCCGATTCACCGCCCAGTCCTTCTGCGGCGCCAGCCGAATGCGCGCGCCGTTCGCTCCCCCGCGCTTGTCGCCGCCGCGGAAGGTGGACGCCGACGCCCAGGCGGTGGACACGAGCTCCGACACCGACAGGCCCGACTTCAGGATCTTCTCCTTGAGCGCGGCGATGTCCCGAGGCCCGATCAGCTTGTGATTGACCTTCGGGATGGGATCCTGCCAGATCAACTCTTCCTTGGGCACCTCGGGCCCCAGATAGCGCGCGCGCGGCCCCATGTCGCGGTGCGTGAGCTTGAACCACGCGCGCGCGAAGGCGTCGGCGAACTCGTCCGGATGCTCCAGGAAGTGCCGCGAGATCTTCTCGTACGCCGGATCGAAGCGCAGGGAGAGATCCGTGGTCAGCATCGTGGGACGGTGCTTCTGGCCCCGCCGATGCGCGTCCGGCACCGTCGGGGAGGCCTTCTTCGCCACCCACTGGTGCGCCCCGGCGGGGCTCTTCTCCAGGTCCCACTCGTAGCCGAACAGGTGCTCGAAGAAGTTCATGCCCCAGCGCGTCGGCGTGGTGGTCCAGGTGACCTCGAGGCCGCTCGTGATGGTATCGGCGCCCTTCCCCGTACCGAACCGGTTCTTCCAGCCGAGCCCCTGCTCCTCGATGGGCGCGGCCTCGGGCTCGGGGCCGACGTTCGACACCGGTCCCGCGCCGTGCGTCTTGCCGAAGGTGTGCCCGCCGGCGATGAGGGCCACGGTCTCGTAGTCGTTCATCGCCATGCGGGCGAAGGTCTCGCGGATGTCCACGGCGGCGGCCACAGGATCGGGGTTGCCGTTGGGACCTTCAGGGTTCACATATATGAGCCCCATCTGCACCGCGGCCAGCGGGTTCTCCAGGTCGCGCTTCCCCGAGTAGCGCTCGTCGCCGAGCCAGGTCGTTTCGCGGCCCCAGTATACGTCGTGGTCCGGTTCCCACACGTCCTCGCGGCCACCGGCGAAGCCGAACGTCTTGAAGCCCATCGTTTCCAGCGCGACGTTGCCGGCCAGGATCATCAGGTCGGCCCACGAGATCTTGCGGCCGTACTTCTGCTTGATGGGCCAGAGCAGCCGGCGGGCCTTGTCGAGGCTCACGTTGT
>JAGWRB010000193.1 GCA_028876725.1 Gemmatimonadota bacterium | reverse complement strand
GAGCCGCTCGAACAGCGGCTCGCCGAGCGGCTGGCCCGCAACGAGCAGAGCATCCTCCTGCTCAATCGACGCGGGTACGCGTCGTTCCTGCAGTGCGACGCGTGCGGCGATGTGGCGAGCTGCCCCAACTGCAATGTGAGTCTCACGTACCACCGGGTGTCGGAGCGGCTGGTGTGCCACTACTGCCAGTACGCCGAGCCGATGCGCACCGTCTGCGCCAAGTGCGGCGGGCCGGTGCTGCGCGGGCGCGGGCTCGGCACCCAGCAGGTGGAGCGGCTGCTGGGCGAGCGGTTCCCCTCGGCGCGCGTGGCCAGGATGGACATGGACACCACGACCGGGAAATGGGCGCACGCGGAGATTCTCGATCGCGTGGGGCGCGGCGAGGTCGACATCCTGCTCGGCACGCAGATGATCGCGAAAGGGCTCGATTTTCCGAACGTGACGCTCGTGGGCGTCGTCGACGCCGACGTGGGGATCAACGTGCCCGATTTTCGCGCGTCGGAGCGGTGCTTCCAGCTGGTGAGCCAGGTGGCGGGGCGCGCGGGGCGGGGGGAGAAGCGCGGCGACGTGATCGTGCAGACGCGCGTGCCCGACCACCACGCCGTTCGCTTCGCGGCGGCGCACGATTATGCCGGGTTCGTCGCCCACGAGCTGGCCGGCCGGCAGAGCCCGCCGTATCCGCCCTTTTCCCGGTTGGCGAACGTGATCGTGAGCGGGTTTTCCGAGCAGGCCACCATGGAGCTCGCGCAGTCGGCCGGTTCGTGGCTGCACGCCCTGGTGGCGCGGCGCGAGCCGGGTGCGGTATCGGTCATCGGCCCGGCGCCGTGCCCGGTGGACCGCGTCAAGCAGCGTTGGCGGTGGCACCTGCTGCTTAAGGCGGAGCAGGCGGGTCCTCTCACCCGCGTGGCCCGCTACTTCGCCTCCCGGTTCCCGGTGCCGTCCACCTACGGGCTGCGGATCACCGTGGACCGCGATCCCGTATCGTTGCTGTGAGGCCGTCGGGAAGGCTCCGCTTGTTCCCCCTGCGGCCCCCGGTCATCTTTCACGGATGATCGTCATCCCTCCGCCGGATCTCACCGCGCCCGGGCTTGCCAGCGCGCCCGACGCCCGGTTCGTGCCCGCGCCGGCCGACGGCGTGGTGCCCGAGGGGTTCTTCTCCACCACGAACCTCCCCACGTACGTGCGCGTGCGGGGCGCGTGGCTCTCGCCACGCGAGCCGCGAATGGACGCGGCGCTCGTCCTCGACCCCGACGGCGCCGTGTGGGCGCGCGAGATGCGCCGCGTCCGCCGCGGCGAACCCGTGGCCGTGGCGCGCGCCGAGGACGGCAGCGAGGGCATTTTCGTGTACGAGCGCGCGCTCGCGGCCGGCGGCGAGGACGAATTCCAGTTCATGGCCAGCGAGGTCTCGCGCGAGAAGCCCATCGATTACGCGCTCATGGCGCGGTTGCTGATCGACGAGCGTGACCGTGGCGGCTATCCGGTGTGGGTGGCGGGGCCGGCGCTGGTGCACGCGCGCGCGCGGTCCGATCTCGTGTGGTTCATCGAGCACGGATTCGTGGGGGCGCTGCTGGCGGGGAACGCCGTGGCGGCGCACGACATCGAGGCGGCGATGTTCGGCACCACACTCGGCATGACGGGCGCCGGCGTGCCGACGCAGGGCGGGCATGGCAAGCACATGCGGGCGATCAACCGCGTCCGGGCGGCGGGCTCGATCCGCGCCGCGGTGGAGCAGGGGCTGATCACCGAAGGGATCATGCGCGCGTGCGTGGTGCATGACGTGCCGTTCGTGCTCGCGGCCTCCATCCGCGACGACGGCCCGCTGCCCGAAGTGATCACCGACATGCTGCAGGCGCAGGACGCCATGCGGCGGCACACCGTGAAGGCGACGATGGCGATCATGATCGCCAGCGCCCTGCACGGGATCGCCACCGGCAACATGCTGCCGGCCTTCGTCACCGACCCCGACGGCGCGATGCGCGAGCTGATCACGATCTGCGTCGACTCGTCGGAGTTCGTGGTGAGCAAGCTCAAGGACCGCGGCACGCATCAGGCGTTCGGCGTCGTCACCAATGCCCAGGACTTCATGCACATCTTGCGGTTGTACGTGGAGCGCGAGCTCGACGCGCGGCGCGCCGAGCCGGCCGTGGCGGCGGTGGGCGCGCCATGATCCAGAACGAGACGCGCGAGCGGTTCCTGCTCGACATGGTCGAGCATCTCGCCGGCGCGGAGATCTTTGAAGTGCACTTTTTCGCGCCGCGGCGGGTGAGCGGCGTGGAGCGCGGCGTGGCGGTCGTGGCCGCGCGCCTCCCCGACGACGCGCCGCCGGACAACGCCGGGGAGCCGGCGCCGGACGAGCCGGCGGCCGAGCCGGCCCCCGCGCCCGAAGACTCGCCGGACGCGCTCGTCGCGGCGGAATCCGCGGCCGCGACGGACGACTCGCCGTACGCGCCCGAGCCCGACGCCGCCGATCCCGCCCCCGCCATGCCCGAGCGGTACACGGTGCTCACGGCAACCTATAAGCATACGCTAAAAGGCCCGGAGCGCGGCAAGTGGGAGGTGTCGGTGCGCGCTGAGGCGGACGCGCCGCTGGTGACCGTGGATCAGGTGGTGCGCGGCGTGCAGCGGCGCGCCGAGGACACCGACGAGGTGGAGCGCCTCACCGGCGACGAGATTCGCGCCGTGGTGCACGCCCGCCAGCCGGCGGCCGGCTGACCGCCGTGCGTCCGGGCGCTCGCGTATGACTGCCGGAGGAGACATCGGCCTCGTCGTCGCGTTCCTCGCCGGGCTGGTGAGCTTCATCTCGCCCTGCGTGCTCCCGCTGGTGCCCAGCTACCTCACGTTCATCACCGGCATCTCCCTCGAAGACGTGCAGTCGTCGCGCCGGTTCGCCCTGCTCCACGCCTTCCTGTTCGTCATCGGCTTCTCGCTCGTGTTCGTCACCATGGGCGTGGCTGCCAGCGCCGTGGGACGCGCGCTCCTCGTGCACCGGGTGTGGGTCGCGCGGGTGGGCGGGACGGTGATCATTCTGTTCGGCCTGTACCTCGCCGGCGCGTTCAATCTCTCCATCCTCGGCCGTGACACGCGGCCGCATCTCCGCGACAAGCCGCTCGGCTACTTCGGCACCGTCGTCGTCGGGATGGCGTTCGGCGCCGGATGGTCGCCCTGCCTGGGGCCGATCCTCGGCTCCATTCTCACCTTCGCGGCCACCGCCGGCGACGCCGGCCGCGGCGCGCTGCTCCTCAGCGCGTACTCCGCCGGCCTCGCCGTGCCGTTTCTGGTGTCCGCGGTGGCGCTCGAGGAACTCATCGGCTTCGCGCAGCGCAACCGCGCGCGCCTCGCCTGGCTCACCCGCGCGTCGGGCGTCCTGCTCATCATCGTGGGCGTGCTGCTGGTGAGCGGCTACCTCACCGTGCTGACCGGCATGCTCCAGAAGATCACGCCGGCGTGGATTCTCAACCGCGTATAACGCGCGGAACCCCGGGACGGCGCGGCCGACCGGCGGTCACGCCGTCTCGGCGGGCGCCTCGAGCGATTCCTCGAGCTGCTGCCGGTTGAGCAGCGACCAGTAGCGCCCCCCGGCCGCGATCAACTCGGCGTGCGGCCCCTCCTCCACGATGCGCCCCTCGTCGAGCACGATCGCGAACGTCGCGTCGCGGATCGCCGACACCCGGTGCGACGCGATGAGCGCCGTGCGCCCCGCGAGCGCCGTGCGCAGCGCATGCAGGATCTCCGCCTCGGTGTGCGTGTCCACCGCGCTCAATGCGTCGTCGAGCAGCACCACCGTTGGGCGGCGTGACAGCGCGCGCGCGATCGCGGCCCGCTGCTTCTGCCCGCCTGACAGGTTGATCCCGCGCTCGCCCAGCATGGTGTCGTATCGGTCGGGAAGCGCGTCGATCGTCGCCGTGAGCTGCGCCACCGAGGCCGCCCAGTCGCGCGCCGAGTCGTCGGGCGCGCCGTAGTCGAGATTGGCGCCGATGCTCTCGCTGAACAGAAAGCTCTCCTGCGGCACGTACCCGATTTCGCGGCGCCACGCGTCGAGATCGAGGTCGCGCAGCGGCACGCCGTCGATCAGGATCTCGCCCTCCTGCGGATCGAACACCCGCGGCACGAGATCCAGCAGCGCGCTCTTGCCGCTGCCCGTGGCCCCCACCACGCCCACCGTGGCCCCGGCCGGCACGGTGAAATTCACGTCGCGCAGCACCCACCGCGGCGCGGACCCCGAGTCCGCGGGATAGTGGAAGCCGACGCCGCGGAACTCGATCGTGCGCCCCACGGCGTTCGGCGGAAGCGCGCGCGGCGCCGCGGGCGCCTCCACGGCCGGCTGCGCGTCGAGGATGTCGAGCAGCCGCCCCATGGAGGCCGCGCCGCGCTGGAAGAGGTTGATCACGAATCCCAGCGCGATCAGCGGCCATGTGAGCATGCCCAGATACAGGCCGAACGCCACGAACGAGCCCACGCTGATCGTGCCGCGAATGGCGAGCACGCCGCCGTACCCCAGCACCACCACGCTCCCGAGCCCCGCCAGCAGCTGGAACGACGGGTGCATCATCCCGTACAGCGTCGCGAGACGCATCTGCTTGACCAGATACTCCTGGCCCAGCGCGCCGAAGCGCGCCGATTCGGGTTCCTCCTGCCGGTACGCGCGCACCACGCGCACCCCCGAGATGTTCTCCTGCGCCATCGTCGTCATGCGGCCGAAATGCTCCTGCACCGCCTCGAACCGCTGGTGAATCGCCCGCCCCAGCCAGATCATCGAGATCGGCAGCAGCACCATCGGCAGCAGCGCCGCCAGCGTGAGGCGTCCGTCGATGTGCAGCATGAACAGCAGCGCGAACGTCCCGCCCGCGATCGTGTTCGTCAGATACATCACCGCCGGGCCCGCCGCCATCCGCACGGCCGACAGGTCGTTCGTGAGCCGGGCCATGAGATCGCCCGTGCGCATGCGCGTGAAGTACTGCGCGTCGAGCGTCTCCAGCTTCTGGAACAGGTCGTTCCGCAAATCGTATTCGATCCAGCGGCTCACGCTGTTCAGCAGCTGCCGCATCAGGAACCGGAAGAACCCGCCCACGAGCGCCACGCCCAGCATGGCCGACACCAGCAGCCAGATGCGCGACATCGGCGCGCGTGACATGAACGCGTCCACCGCCAGCCGCAGAAACCACGGCCCCGCCGTCGAGAACGCGTACGAGAGCACGGTCAGGGTAAGCCCCAAGACCATCTTGCGCCGGTACGGGCGGTAGTACGGCAGCAGCCGTCGGAGGGTGCGGCGTTCGCTCATGCGAGACTCAGCGGCTCCCCGTGGTGATCCGGGTCACGCCGCGGGACAACGGGGCCGGTTTCGGGTATACTCCATGGGCTGGAGCCCGTTCACCAGTTGGATCATCCGTTCAATATACCGCAGCAGGGGAGGAAGTATGAGCAGATTGTCGATGCGACTGGCCGGTGCGATGGCGCTCACCGCGGCGCTCGCGGCGTGCGGCGGCAAGGGTGCCGCGTCGGGCGATTCGGCCATGAGCAGCGATCTCCAGATGGCGGGCGGTGCGACGGCCACGCAGCCGGCGCTCGGCGACACGGCCAGGGCGTCCAGGGCGCCCGCTGCGACCAGCGGTGCCCGGCGCACGGAAACCAGCAAGCCCGCGCCCGCGCGGCCCTCGGGCCAGATCGCCGAAGGCACGTCGCTCGTGCTCCACCCGAGCGCCAAGGTCTGCACCAACACCAACAAGGTGGGCGAAGAGCTCAAGGCCACGGTCGCCGACGCGGTGCAGGGCACCAACGGCGTCAGCATCCCCGCGGGCGCGATCGTGACGCTCAAGATCACGGCCCTCAAGCGCAGCGAGAATTCCAAGGATCCGATCGACATGGGCTTCAACCCGGTGTCGGTCGAGTTCGGCGGCCATACGTATGCGCTCAACGCCACGGTCACCGAAGAGAAGATCGACCGCATTCGCAACGAGCCCAAGGAGAAGGACGTCCAGAAGGTCGTGGGCGGCGCGGTCCTCGGGGCGATCGCCGGCAAGCTCATCGGCAAGAGCACCAAGGGCGCGGTGGTCGGCGCGGCCACGGGCGCGGCCGCCGGCGCCGGCGTGGCCGCCGCTACGGCCAACTACGAAGGCTGCATCGCGCAGGGGAGCAACATGACGATCAAGCTCGCGTCGCCGGTGACGATCCAGTAATCGCCGCCACGTGCCCCCCAAACCGCACGACCCCCGCGTCACCGAACGACGCAATCCGCGCACGGCCGACATCGATCTGGCGACGCCGCTGGACATCGTCGACCTCATGGCGGCCGAGGACCGGCAGGTGCCGGACGCCGTGCACGGGCAGCGGGAATCCATAGCCGCCGCGATCGCCGAGGCCGAACGGGCCTTCCGTCGCGGCGGCCGGCTGTTCTACGTCGGCGCCGGCACCTCCGGCCGCCTCGGCGTGCTCGACGCGTCGGAGTGCCCACCCACCTTCGGCACCGATCCCGAGCTGGTGCAGGGGATCATCGCCGGCGGCGCGGCGGCCCTGACCCGCTCGCAGGAGGGCGCCGAAGACCGCGTGGACGACGCCGTGCGCGATCTCGACGCGGCCGGCGTGCGCGCCGGCGACTTCGTCGTCGGCATTGCCGCGTCGGGCACCACGCCCTACGTGCGCCGCGCGCTGGCGCACGCCCGGAGCGTCGGCGCCTCCACAGCGTTCGTCGCCTGCTCGCCACCGCCGGCGCACGACGCACCGCCGGCCGACATCGTGATCCTCCCCATCACCGGCCCCGAGGCAGTCACGGGCTCCACGCGCCTCAAGGCGGGCACGGCCACCAAGCTCGTGCTCAACATGATCACCACCGGCGCCATGATTCGCCTGGGTAAGACGTACGGCAACCTCATGGTGGACCTGCGCGCCACGAACGAAAAGCTCACCGACCGCAGTCAGCGCATCGTGATGGAGGTGTGCGACATCGACGCCGGTGACGCGCGCGCCCTCCTCGATGCCGCCGCCGGCCTCGTGAAAACGGCGATCGTGATGCACTTCCTGCAGGTCGACCGGGCCGGCGCCGAGGCGGCGCTCGCGCGCGAGGGCGGGGTGATCCGGCGCGTGATCGGCCGCAACCCGCCGCCGGTTCCATGACCGAACCCGCCGCCCCCGCGCCGCGCCCCCCGGCGTACGTCGGGCTCATGTCGGGCACTTCGCTCGACGGCATCTCGGCGGTGGTCGTGCGGTTCCACGAACGCGGCACGCGGTTCGAGCCGGAGCTGCTGGCTTTTAGTGTTCTTGAATACGACGCGCCGCGCCGCGACGCCCTGGCCCGCGCCATGGCCGCCGGCTCGGCCCGCGAATACTGCCGCCTCCAGTTCGACCTCGGCCACTGGCTTGCCGACGCCGCGTCGGCCGTCCTGGCCGAGGCCGGCGTGCCGCGCGCCGACGTGCGGGCCGTCGCCTCGCACGGGCAGACCCTCTGGCACGAACCGCCCCATTCCACCTGGCAGATCGGCGAACCCGCCGTCATCGCCGAGCGCCTCGGGCTCGACGTCGTAAGCGACTTTCGCGTGCGCGACGTCGCCGCCGGCGGCCAGGGCGCGCCGCTCGTGCCCATCGCCGACGCGCTGCTCTTCGCCGGCGACCGCTGGCGCGCGCTGCAGAACCTGGGCGGCATCGGCAACGTGACCGTCGTGCCGCCCGGGGGCGACCTGGCCGGCGTCCGCGCCTTCGACACCGGGCCCGGCGTGGCCGTCATCGACGGCGTCGTGCGCGCGCTGTACCGCGGCGAACGCTACGACGCCGAGGGGCACCACGCGCTCGCCGGAACCCCCATCGCGCCCGCGGTCGACGCGCTGCTCGACGATCCCTACTTCGCGCTCGAGCCGCCCAAGTCCACCGGACGCGAGCTCTTTGGCGCCGCGTACACGGACCGCCTCATCGCGCTCTGCCGCGAGGCCAATCCGCGCGCCTCGCACGACGACATCGTCGCCACCGCCACCGCGCTCACCGCGCGGTCGGTGGCCGACGCGTACCGGCGGTTCATGCCCGAGCCGGCGGACGACGTGCTCCTCTCGGGCGGCGGCGCGCGGAACCCGGCGCTCGCGCAGGCCATCGAGCGTGCGCTCGCGCCGCGCCGCGTGCGGCGATTCAGCGACGCGTACTTCCACGACGAGGCCAAGGAAGCCGTGGCCTTCGCGCTGCTCGCGCACCTGTTTCTGGAGCGGCGCGCCGGCAACGTGCCGCGTGCCACGGGCGCGCTGGGGCCGCGCCTCCTGGGGAAGCTGACGCCCGCCGCTATTTGAGAATGCCGCGCGCGTCGGCGGGGAGGAACGCCGCCACCTTGTCGGCCGGCACGGCGTAGACGATCCGTCCGCCCCCCTCGGCGGGCCCGCCGTACACCACGCCCACCACGTCGCCCCGCGCATTGAACACGGGGCTTCCGCTCGACCCGTGTGCCGCGTACGCGTCGATCTGCAGCGTGGTCGACACGCGCTTGCTCACGGTGCCCGGGTCGAGCGTGGTTTTGGCCACCATGTTGGTGCCGCTCCCCTCCATCACCAGATCGGTGGCGAGCGGGAATCCGATCGTCACCACCGGCGCGCCCTCGGGCGCGGCGGTCGCGGCGGGACTGATGCCGGCGACGGTGGGGAAGGGACCCGGCCGGTCCACCTGCACGAGCGCGAGATCCACCGACGAATCGGTGCTCACCTTCACGACGTGCGCGGGAAGCACGTCCTTCGTGTCACGGAAGGTGATCGCGAGCCGCGTGGCCGCCGTGCCGTCGGCGTTCTGCACGTTGTGCCGGTTGGTGACCATCAGCCCGCCGCTCGTGATGGCGAACGCGGTGCCCGCGTACGTCTGGCCCCCGATCTCGGCGTACAGAATGGCCACGGCGGGGGAGTTGCGCGTGTTGATCGACGGCACGTCCATCGTGGCCACGCGGTACTGCGATTGCAGCGCCGCGCGAATGGAGTCGATCGTGCCCCCCGACGCCGCGGGCGTGCGGGCGATGCGCGCCCGCAGCGAATCCGACCGCCGTGCCATGGCGTGCGAGAACTCGGTGTCGGCCATCGCCTGCAGCTTCGTGTTGAGCGACTTCGCCGCCGAGTCGTTCTGCGCCAGCATCTGGCGGAGCTGGTCCACCTGCTCCTGCGACGCGCGGTGGCCCAGCCAGAACGCGATGCCGATTCCCGCGCCGAGCACGACGACGGCGACGATGAGCAGCCGCGTGAGCTTCGACGTCTGCTCCTGCACGGCGAGCGCGATGCGCTCGGTGGTGGAGCGGCGCGGCGTTTCGCGCACCGGGGCGGGCGCCGTGCCGCGCGGAGGCGAGATGCGGGTGGCGCCCGCCGCGGGCGCGGCCACCATACGGATTTCCACCTCGGGCCCGTGTTCGCCGAACGCGATGCGGTCGCCGTCGCGCAGTTCGCGGTCGGGGAGCGCGCGCTCGCCATTGACGAACGTGCCGTTGGTGCTCGTGTTGTCGTGGATCGTGTAGCGCCCGTCGACGCCGCGGATTTCGGCGTGCCGCGTGGACACGTCGAGGTCCTTTTCCGGATCGAAGCGCAGGTCGCTGAGCGGGTGCCGCCCGACGGCGATCACCGACTTCTCGAACACCTCGCGCTGGCCGGCGCGGGCGCCGCCCAGAATGCGGATCTCGAGGGCCACGTCAGCTTCCGCGGAGGACCCGTCCGATCCACCACACCGCGACGAGCACCACGGCCACGACCAGCGTCACCATGAGCACGTGCTGGGCGGCGCGACCGCGGGCCCGGCGCTCCTCGCTCACCACCGGCTCTTCATCGGTCGCCATCGGCACGGTGTCGCGTCCCACGGCGCGCACCGGCACCGTGGTGCGGTGGCCCTCGTCGTCGAGCACGCGGTCGACCCCCATGGGAGGCGTGGCGCCCGACTCGGCGAGCGGGAACACGCGGTGGCCCACCTCGTCGCCGTCGGCGGCCGCTTCGAGCCCCTCGCCGTCGAAGCGCGCGGCGATCACCGTGATGTTGTCGGGGCCGCCGGCGCTGTTGGCGAGATCGATGAGCCGCTTGCACACCATCATGAGGTCGCGTTCCTGCGACACCACCTCGGCGATCTGGTCGCGGCTCACCTGTCCCGACAGGCCGTCGCTGCACAGCACGAGCGTGTCGCCGCGGCGGAGCTTCTGGTGCGTGAGGTCGATCTTGACCGTGGCTTCGGGGCCGAGCGCCTGGAGGATGATGTTCCGCCGCTCGCTGTGCTCCGCTTCCTCTTCGGTGATCTCGCCGGCCTCGACCAGCTTCTGCATGAGCGACTGGTCTTTGGTGATCTGGCGGGCGACCCCGTCGCGGATGAGATACGCGCGGCTGTCGCCCACCTGCGCGAGGTAGAGCGTGTCGCCCAGCAGGCCGGCGATCGTGGCCGTGGTGCCCATGCCGCGGTACTCGGGGTGATTGGCGGCGTAGGCATTGATCTCGGCGTTGGCCGTAGCGGCCGCGTGCTTGAGCGCGGCGGCGAAGGTGTCGGGCCCGGGCTTGGGGTGGGGCATCCACTCGCGGCGCAGTTCGCGGAGCACGATGGCCGTGGCCATCTCGCTGGCGATCTCGCCCGCGGCGGCGCCGCCCATGCCGTCCGCAACCATGAACAGCGTGCCCCGTTTGCCCGCCGGGTGCGTGCGCACCGAGGGCTGCAGCGACGCGTCGTCGGCCGTGAG
>JAGWRB010000192.1 GCA_028876725.1 Gemmatimonadota bacterium | reverse complement strand
GCACCAGCCGGCGCGCGAGCCAGGTCATGAACGCCGCCACCACCCACAGCGCGCCCACGGCGATCAGAATGCCGATGCTGAACCCCACGCCGTCGCGCAGCCGCTCCGCGCGCTGAATGGCGATCGCGAACACGCTGGCCACGATGGCGAACGACACGACGTACGTCGCGCTGTCGCGGCGCGCCTGGCGCATCACGGTGTCGTCCGATTCGCGGCGCAGCGCCTGCAGCGGCGATACGCCGCGCAGCGCGAGCAGCGGGCGCAGCGCGAACACCAGCGCCACCCAGACGCCGATGCCGAGCCCCGTGAGCAGCGCCGCCGGGGCCAGGCGCACCGCCACGGCCACCGGCAGGAAGTCCTTCACCGCGAGCGGCATCGCGAATTGGAGACCGACGCCGAGCAGCGTGCCCGCGGCCGCGCCCACCAGCCCCATCGCCGCCGCCTGCAGCACGTAGATCACCAGGACCTGGCCGCTCGTCGCGCCCAGGCAGCGCAGAATCGCCACGGTGTCGATCTTGCGCATCACGAATGCGTGCACGCCGCTCGCCACGCCGATGCCGCCCAGCAGCAGCGCCACCAGCCCCACCACGCTCAGGAAGTTGCGGAGCTGGTCGATGGCGCTGCTCAGGCGGTACTCGTTCTGCGCCGCCGTGTGCACGTGCACGTCGTTCTTCGACAGCACACGCGCCGTGCGGGCCGCGAACTGGTCGGTCGTCTCGTTGGGCGGCAGCTTGACCAGCGCTTCATAATCGGCGCGGCTGCCGAACACCAGGAGCCCCGTTTCGTCGAGATACCGGGCGGGGATGTAGAGCCGCGGGCCGATCGCCGCCGTGACCGCGATCTCGCCGGGCACGCTGGTCAGCGTACCGGTGATGAGGAACTTGCTCTTGCCCAGGGTGATCGAGTCGCCCACGTGCGCATTGAGCGCCACGAGCAGCGACGCGTCGACCACCGTGCGACGTCCCGACTGGAGCTGGCTCCACGCGTCGACGGGGTCGGTTTCGATCTGCCCGTAGAACGGGTAGCCGGGCGTCACCGCGCGCACCTGCGAAAGCCGTGTGAGGCCGGTGCGCGCGGCCAGCGCCATCGACGCGAAGCTCACCTGCCGCGCAATGGGTGTGCCGTTCGCTTGCAGCGAATCGAACAGCGTTTCCACCGCCGGCTTGAACGCCGCGTTGCTGGAGAGCGAGAGGTCGCCGCCCAGCAGCGAGCGCGACTGCTCGTGCACCGAGCGCGTCACGTTCTGCGCGAACGAATCGATGGCCACGAGCGCCGCCACGCCGAGCGTGATCGACGACATGTACAGCAGGAGCCGCCGGCGCGCCGTGCGGCTCTCGCGCCACGCCACCGCCGCCAGCCCCGTGAACGGCGCGCTCACCCGGCGTTCCCGGCGGTCACGCGATCTTCCACCACCACGCCGTCGCTCAGCCGAATGGTGCGGCCGGCGCGCGCCGCGAGCGCCGGATCGTGCGTCACCAGCACCACCGTGGCGCCCGACTCGCGGTTGAGCTGCTCGAGCAGCTCCACGATGCGCTGGCCGGTGTCGCTGTCCAGGTTGCCGGTGGGTTCGTCGGCAAACAGAATGCGCGGCTCGTTGGAAAACGCGCGCGCGATGGCCACGCGCTGCTGCTCGCCCCCCGACAGCTCGGTGGGGAAGTGGTCGAGCCGGTCGCCAAGGCCCACCCGCGTGAGCAGCTCGCGCGCGCGGCCGGCGGCGTGGGCGCTCCCCCGGAGCTCGAGCGGCACCTGGACGTTCTCGATGGCCGTGAGCGTGGGGATCAATTGAAAGCTCTGGAACACGAAGCCAACTTTCTCACCGCGCAGGCGCGCGCGGCGGTCCTCGTCCATCGTCCCGATGTCGGCGCCGTCGAGCAGCACGGTGCCGCGCGACGGCGTGTCGAGTCCGGCCAGCAACCCGAGCAGGGTCGTCTTGCCGCTCCCCGACGGGCCGATGATGGCCACGAACGCGCCTTGCGGGATGGTAAACGAGACGTCGCGCAATACCGTTAACGGACGGTCGCCGACGCGGTATTCCTTGGTGAGGTTGCGGGCTTCGAGCATGCGATTCCGAGCGTTCACGTGGACACTGGGCGGACTGCTGGCGCTGGCGGCCTGCGGGAGCGGGAGTGCGCGCGGCGCCGCCGCCACGGTCAAGGATAGCACCGGGACCGGCGGCCCGGCGGCGGCCGCCCCCTCGGCACCGCGCGCCGCCAGCCGCGAGTCGCACACGGTGCTGTTCGTGGGCACGAGCCTCACCGCGGGGCTCGGTCTCGATCCCGACAGCGCCTATCCCGCGCTCGTCCAGCGCAAGATCGACTCGGCGGGCCTCCCGTTTCGCGTCGTGAACGCCGGCGTGAGCGGCGAGACCTCGGCGGGCGCGCTGCGGCGCATGGACTGGCTGCTGCGGCAGCCGTTCGACGTCATGGTGCTCGAAACCGGCGCCAACGACGGGCTGCGCGGCACGCCGGTGTCGGAAACGCGGGCCAACATCCAGGCCATCATCGACACCGTGCGGCGCGCGCGGCCCGGCGCCCACATCGTGCTCGTGCAGATGGAGGCGCTCCCCAACCTCGGCGTGCGCTACACGCGCGCCTTTCACGCCACGTATCCACTGATCGCGCGGGAGCGCCGCGTGACCCTGCTTCCGTTCCTGCTCAACGGCGTGGCGGGACACGCGTCGCTCAACCAGAGCGACGGCATGCACCCGAACGACGACGGAGAGAAGATCGTGGCCGACAATGTGTGGCGCGGACTGCGACCGGTGCTCGACAGCGTCGCTAGCGGGGGAGCGCCAGCACGCCCACGTTGAGCGTGTCGCGCGCCACGGTCACCGTGGTGGTGCGCGACGCGGCGTGCTTCGCGTCCGTCGAATCGACGGCGCTGAGGTCGTAGCGTCCGGGGATCACCGGCCAGAGTATGAAGCGGCCCGTGGAGTCGGTGCGCGCGGAGTCGGGCGTCTCGTTGAGCGAAACCCGCACCCCCGCGAGGGGCGCGCCGGTGGCGTCGCGCACCGTGCCCGTCACCGCACCGATGGACGGCTCGAGACGCGAGCCGTCGGGCCACTGTGCGGCGAGCACTTCGCCGCCCGTGTCGTGCCAGTGGGTCAGCCGCACCGTGCGCTCGGGCTCCTGCGTGGGCCAGCCGCGTGACTGGCGGTCACTCGGCAGGCGCGGAAACGCCGCGGGAACCGTGGCTTCGAACGACGGCAGGTTCATGTGCCATCGCTCGATGAGTGAGAGGCCGTTGGGCAGCGTGCGAAAGACGAGGCGTCCGCCGGCGCCGGCGTCCTCGAATGCCGACGCGAGCCCCGTGTAGCGGAAGTCGAGCGTGCGCAGTTCCGGGTGGTCGCTCTCGATCCACAGCGTGCCGCGCACGTCGACGAAGTCGTCGGGGTTGCGCGCGTCGGGCGCGGGGGTGAAGCCGAGCCCCACCTGGCCCGGGTGGTCGTCGTCGCGCGCGATGTGGAAGCAGTGCGTGGCGGCGAAGGTGGGATCGAGCAGGACGTCGGCGTCGGGGGCAAAGAAGTTGAGCCCATCGGGAATGCGCTCCATGTATCCCGAGCGAGCGAATTCGGCGGCCTTGTTGACGGCCACGAACGGGCGGGCGCTGGTGCCGGTGGTGAGCTGCGTGATTTGTTTGACGACGACGCCTGAGCGCGGGTCGCGATCGGTGGCATATCCCAGGATGCGCATCTGTCCCGGGTGGGTCTGCCGCGCGACGACCGTGGCGAGCAGCCCGGCGCGGGCCTGGTCCCAGAGGGCGAGGGCGCCCGAGCGGTCGTCGCTTCCGGGGCAGATGGCGCGGTCGGAGACGTGGACGCGCGTGAGCAGCGCCGGCAGGGCGAGCATGCGCACGTCGAGCGGCGCGCCCGCAGCCGGGACGGACACCGTGTGCGGGGAGAACCCGATGCGGATGACGCGGAGGCGGCGGGTTCCGGCGGGGGCGTCGAGGACAAATTCGCCGGCCTGGTCGCTGATGGTGCGCAGCGTAGGCTGGCCGGCGGCGTCGAGGGTGGAGACGACCGCGCCGGGAACGCCGAGGCCGCTCATGCTGTCGCGCACCGTTCCGCGGAGCTGCTGGGCGGCGAGGAGCGTGGGGGCGAGCAGGGCGGTGAGCGACGCGAGGAGGGTTCGGCGAGCTCGGCGGTTCATGAGCGCCTCGAGAGGGTCACGGGCGGAAGATGGGTGGGGAGGCGGCGGGCGGGGTTAAACGTTAATTAACAATTCGCCCGGCACTCGGCGCGGCCGACGGCCAACTGTCCACTGCCGGCGGCCCACTGCCCACGGTAGTTCTATTCCAGTTGACCCAGCCGGTCCTGATGGCCTAAATTTCAAGGCTGTCTTCATTTACCACACGAATTCAAGGATTCAGGTCATGGCGATTCCCGCGACTCAGATTCGGCGCGGCATGGTGCTCGTGTTCGAGGGCGATCCGTGCCGGGTGGTGGAGTTCCGCCACCATACGCCGGGCAACCTGCGCGCCATGGTGCAGGCCAAGTTGAAGAACCTTCGCACGGGCTCGGGGTTCGAGCATCGGTTCCGCGCGGCCGACTCGATCGAGCCGGCGTCGATGGAAACGCACGAGCTGGAGTTCATGTACCAGGGTGGCGATCGCTACCACTTCATGAATACCGAGAACTACGATCAGCTCGAGATGGACGACGAGGCGCTGGGCGATGCCGCGCCGTGGATGCAGCCTGGCATGAAGATCGTGGCCGAGTATTACGACGGGCGTCCGGTGGGCATCAAGCTGCCGAACTCGCTCGTGCTCGAGGTAGTGGAGACGTCGCCGGTGATGAAGACGGCGACGAAGACCTCCTCGCCCAAGCCGGCGAAGCTCGAGAACGGGGTGACGATCAACGTTCCCGAGTTCGTGGGCACGGGCGACAAGGTCAAGGTGAACCCCACGACCGGCGAGTATCAGGAGCGCGCGAAGTAATGCAGGGCGCGGCGGCGGCCGGCTGAGCGGTCGCGAGGGCGGGTGCGCAGTTGATACGACGTGCCGCCGCGGTTAGAATGGAAGTCTGCCGTACCGCACTGTGGTGCAGCCGGACGCGCGAGCGTCCACCATGGTGACTGTAGCTCAATTGGTTAGAGCACCGGACTGTGGCTCCGGGGGTTGCGGGTTCAATTCCCGTCAGTCACCCTAACGGCAGTCGACAGTAGGCAGTGGGCAGTTCGCAGTGCACGGCCCACCGACAACTGCCCACTGCCACCTGATGTAGGTCGGTAGCTCAACTGGTAGAGCACTGGTCTCCAAAACCAGCGGTTGGGGGTTCAAGTCCCTCCCGGCCTGTTCGATGTTTGACTTTTCGAAGGATCGGCAGGAAACGCACGGCGGGCTCGCGCAGGCGCGGGCGCCCTCGGGCGGCAACACCTCCGACGTGTGCGCCGGAGGCTTCGCACGGCGGTATCGTCTAGGGGACTAGGACGGAGCCCTCTCAAGGCTCAAACACGGGTTCGAATCCCGTTACCGCTACTTGGGACGAGAGGCCCGTTCGTCTATCGGTTAGGACGGCACCCTTTCACGGTGCAGAGAGGGGTTCGATTCCCCTACGGGCTATGTAGGGGGCGTGATCCGTGGTCCAAGTCCCCAATGAGCGGTGAGCAGTGGGCGGTTTGCAGTGAGTAGGATGTAGGAGTTCGGTGGAGCAAGGACTCGGAGCAATGCTTCCGGCCCCAGACCCCGATGCAGTAGGGGCCGTAGCTCAGTTTGGTTAGAGCACTCGACTGTCACTCGAGAGGTCGCGGGTTCGAGCCCCGTCGGCCCCGTAGTTGTTTGCCCTGGTGGTGAAATTGGTAGACACGCCATCTTGAGGGGGTGGTGCCGCAAGGCGTCGCGGTTCGAGTCCGCGCCAGGGCATTC
>JAGWRB010000191.1 GCA_028876725.1 Gemmatimonadota bacterium | reverse complement strand
GCTTGGCGAGCATCGCGAGGGTGAAGATGGCCGCCACGCCGATCGCGCCCGCGCCGATGAACCGCACCTGCGTGGACCAGATTGCGCCGGTGTGCGCGGCCAGCGTCATCCCCGCCGGCAGCGGCTGCGTGGCGGTGAGGATCGGCACGGCGATCCCCCACGCGATCACGAGCCCCACGAACATCGCCATGCCCACTGAGAGCCCCACCAGGTGCCCGGCGCCGACCAGCGCGAGCGACCACGCGACGTCGTAGCCGCTCGCCGCCGACGCCCCGATGGGGAAGTAGCCCGTGAGCCCGCCGGCGAGCACGCGCGTGGCCGACATGATGGCCAGCCCCGCCGACGCCGCCGTCCCGAGCACCACGGCAATGAGGCCTTCGCGCGCCTCCCCCGATTCGTCGCTGGTTTCGCCGCGCGTGCCCGACCCCACCTTCAGCACTTCCGCCGCCGCCACCCCTTCGGGATACGGCAAGTCTGATGTGGTCACCAGCGCCCGCCGCAGCGGGATCGTGAACAGCACTCCCAGCACGCCGCCGCTCAGGCAGATCAGGAACGACTGCCAGAACGGGAATCCGGTCCACCAGCCCACGATCACCAGGCCCGGCAGCACGAAGATGATCGCCGAGAGCGTGCCCGCCGCCGACGCGACCGTCTGCACGATGTTGTTCTCGAGGATCGACGAATCTTTCACCACGCTCAGCACGGCCATCGAGATGACCGCGGCGGGGATGGATGACGCGAAGGTCAGGCCGACCTTCAGCCCGAGATACACGTTGGCGGCGGTGAACGCGGTGGTGATGACCGCGCCCAGCAGCAGGCCTCGGAGGGTAAGCTCTCTGGGTTTCATCCGGCCAATCTTACTGCCCGGCGGGTGCGGGCACGAGAGGGGTGGGCCGGCGGGGGCCCCGGTCCCCCCGGCTGGCGTGTCCGCTCCCTCTTGTCACGATCGCCCGACCCGGCATATCGTTGCGTGCCCAATTCCGGAGTCCGTATATGCGAATTCGTCCCCCCGCCCTCGCCCTGCTCGCCGTGGTGTGCTCCGCCGCTGCCACAATCAGCGCGGGCGCGCAGGTCGTGCAGCGCCGCCCCGTCACTCCGATCGCGCGCCCTCGCATTGCGCCGCCGGTCGCCTGCTCCATCACGCTGTCGGGCGCCGAGTCGGGCTCCGTCACCGGCTGCACCGCCGCGGCGGCGTCGAGTGGCGGCAGGACTTCCCTGAGCGTCGCCGCCGGTCAGCTCCCGGCCGGCGTAGCGACGATCGCGGTCGCCGTTCAGCGCCCCGGCGCGCAGCCGACCCTCGGCACCTGGACCTCCGCCGACGGCGGGACCGCCGGCACCGTGACGGTGGAGTCCAACTCCCACGCCGTATGGACGGCGACCCACGGCACGGGGCAGCCGGCCCAGGGGAGCTTCGCGCTCACGCTCACCTCCGTGGCCCAGGGCACCACCGCGGCATCGAGCACGCTCTGGACCGTGCACGGGTCGCTCACGGCCACGCTGCCGCCGGTGGCCGGCAGCAACGCCGCCGGCGACGTGATGGTGACTATTAGATTTTAATTATAACTCCGCGTCAGCGCGCTTGCACGAGCGGACCCGGCGGCCCGCCATAGGCCAGCGCCCGGAGCAGCGTGAGCACGGCATCCCCGCCCACGCGCCCGTGCAGGGGATCGATGATGTTGTGCGGCAGCCGCAGCGAATCGGGGATCTCGTACACGGCCACCGACGCGCCGCGCCGCGCCCACGCCCGCGCCAGCGCCTCGGCGGCCGACGTCTTGACCGTCCGGTCGGCGGCGTTGACGAGCACCACCATCTGCCGCGTCTTGGGCGCGTGGCGATCGGCGTCGTGCAGCACCGAGCGGCCGAGTGAGAACAGCTGGGCCGCGGCCTGCAAGTCGAAGCCCGGCTCGCGATCGGGACGCGCACTGTCCGCCGGCGAGCGCCGGCTGATGGCCGGCAGGCGGTCGGCGAGCCCGATGAGCGGGCGGTCGAGCATCGACGGAATGCGCCCCGGCTCGATGGCCGGCGCCACGAGCACCACGCGTCGCACCGCGCGCTCCTGCGCGATCCACGCCGCCATCGTGCCGCCCATGCTGAGCCCCACGACGATCACCGAGTCGCCCAGCCCCTGCGCCTCGGCCACGATGGAATCCGCGGCGCCGCGCAGCTTGTCGGCCGTGAGCGCGGAGAGCACCCGCACGCCGCGCCCCCGCAGCCCGTGCTCGGGCAGGCGCGGCACGTACACGTTGTACCCGTCGCCGTAGAGCATGTACGCGAGCCGCTCGAACTGCCGCGGCGAGTCGGTAAGACCGTGCAGCAACACGATCGCGCGCGGCGTCGGCGCGCCATCGGTGAGCAGGATGCTGCGCGCGCCAGGGGCGGCCACGCGATCGTCCACGGCCTGTCGGCGCGCAATCGCCGCGACCGAGGCGCGGTAAGCCGAGTCGGCCTGCTGCCCGGCGAGCACCGCGGGCGCGAGCGTTGCGGCGCCGATTGCGATGCGCACGCACCGGCCGAGGCGCCGCCGCGACGATTGCCGCGCGCGACGACTGCCGTGGGAATCTCGAGGTGTCTCCGTCATTCTGCCCCCGGTTGTTCCCGCAATCTGCCACGGCGTCGCCGCACCCGCAGTCAGCCGGCCTCCGGTAGTCGCATCGGGGGAGATCGGGCCTCCTCGCGTCACCGCACCACGGTACCTTTCCGCGTCGAGCAGGGTAGCACCTCATCCCGGAACTCATTTCGCCATGCTGACCTCGAAGATCTCGATCTGCGCGCTGGCCGCGGCCGTTGCCGCCGGCGTTCCAGCTTTCGCGAACGCGCAGCGCATGGCGCACGACTCGACGCCGGGCATGGGATCGGGCACGAGCTGGATCCCCGCCGCGGTGCCCATGCCCGGACGTGACTTTCAAGCCGGCACGTGGAGCGTGATGGTCCACGGCTTCGCCACGGGTCAGGTCGATCGGCAGAACGGCCCGCGGGGCGCCACCCAGTTCGGCAGTGTCAACTGGGGGATGGCCATGGCGTCGCACGCAGCCGCGGGCGGGACGCTCACGTTGCGCGGGATGGCCAGCCTCGATGTGTGGGGCGTGTCGCCGCGCGGATATCCCGAACTGCTGCAGACCGGCGAGAGCTACCACGGCCAACCGCTCCACGATCGCCAGCATCCGCACGACGTCCTCATGGAGATCGGTGCGGTGTACGATCGTCCGCTGCTCGGCCCCCTTCACTTCGAGTTATACGCCGCGCCGGTTGGGGAACCGGCGCTGGGCCCGCCGGCCTTCATGCACCGCCCGTCGGCAATGGACAACCCCGTGGCGCCCATCGGGCATCACTGGCAGGACGCCACCCACATTTCGTATGGCGTACTCACGGCCGGCGTGTTCACGTCGCACTGGAAGCTCGAGGGGTCGGCGTTCAACGGCCGCGAGCCCGACGCCAATCGATGGAACATCGACCCCATTCGGCTGAACTCCTATGCCGGGCGCGTCAGTTACGCGCCCAACAGCGAGTGGACCGGGAGTGCGAGTTACGGTTTCTTGTCGAGCCCCGAGGCGCTGCATCCGCAGGAGTCCGTGCATCGCATCACGGCGTCGTTGATGCACAGTCGCGCGCTGGGCGACCACGGGAGTTGGTCCACCACCGGCATCTGGGGCGCGAACCAGACGTCGGGCGCCACGCGGCTCGCCAGCAGCGTGCTCCTCGAATCCGAAGCCGTGCTCGACCTGCGCAACTCGGTGTTTGCGCGCGCCGAGTACGTGCAGAAAACCGCCGACGAGCTCGACGTGAGCCCCGCCGCGCTCGGCGTGCCCGCTGATCGCCTGTTCGGCGTATCAGCAGTATCGCTCGGCTACGTTCGCGAGCTTATGCGCTGGACGCACGGCACGCTGGGGCTGGGCACCATGGTCACCGTGAACGAGGTGCCAGGGGCGCTTCGCGCGACTTACGGATCCCGCACGCCGGCCGGGCTCCTGCTGTTCTTCCGAGTGCGGCCGCGCGGCGGAGCGATGGGCGGGATGAACGGGATGCATATGCGCGGCATGCAGATGTCGGAACGCGCACCGTAGCCGCCGACGTCGACCCCGGTTTCCACGACAAAACGCCCGCCGAGCGTCAGCTCGGCGGGCGTTTTCGAACCATCACTCACAAGTAGAGCGGGCGACCGGACTCGAACCGGCGACGTCCAGCTTGGGAAGCTGGCATTCTACCAACTGAATTACGCCCGCGTTGGTGCTCCGAAACATACCGGCCCCCACCACCCCGAGCAAGCCGACACGCCTCGCACGCGCAAACGCCCGCCGTCTCCGCTACCCCCCGCCCCCCACCACCGCGCCCTCCACTCGGCTTCCCGCGCGC
>JAGWRB010000190.1 GCA_028876725.1 Gemmatimonadota bacterium | reverse complement strand
CGTGCGTAGGCTGGCACCCGGCGTGGCGCACGCGGCTGCCCTGGGGCGCGCGGCTGGCGGCTCCGCTGGCGGGTGCGGCCGCCGTCGGCGCGCTCGGCGCCATCGCGCTGGGCGGACGGCTATCGGGGCGCGGCGTCGCGGTGGTGCGGGGCGACGCCATGCTCCGTGACGATCCCGCGTTCGGCACCGACCGTGGTCCCACGGTCGTCACGGGGGAGATGGTGCGGGTGTTGCGCCAGGAGGGCGCGTGGGAACGGGTGCAGCTCGACGGTGGTCGTCAGGGATGGATGCCCGCGGAGGGCCTCGTGGCGGTGGACGCTCCGCTTTCCTCCTCGCTCGATTGACCGTGCGCTCCCGTGCCGGGTAGCTTGCACCTGATGTCCGCGATTCCCAGCACCAGCCCTTCGGGCGCGCCGCGCATTGCCGTCCTCCCGAGCGCGGTCGCCGATCAGATCGCCGCCGGCGAGGTGGTGGAGCGCCCGGCGTCCGTGGTCAAGGAGCTCATCGAGAACGCGCTCGACGCGGGCGCCACGTCCATCGACCTCGACGTCGAGGAGGGCGGGCGGCGCCGCATCCGCGTGAGCGATGACGGTGTGGGCATGGGCCCCGAAGACGCCGTGCTCGCGCTGTCACGCCACGCCACGTCCAAGATTCGCGACGCGCGCGACCTGGTGGGCGTGGCCAGCTTCGGGTTCCGCGGCGAGGCGCTGCCGGCCATCTGCTCCGCGTCGCAGCTCGAAATCGAGACCGCCCCGGCCGACGGCACGGGCACGCGCGTGCGCGCTGCCGGCGGCACGGTGCAGGGCACCGAGGGCGCGGCCCGACGCCGCGGCACGACGGTCACGGTATTACAGTTATTTTATAACGCACCGGCTCGGCTCAAGTTCATGCGCGGCGCCCGCTCGGAGTGGCGCGCCATCCTCGACGCCGTCACCAGCGTCGCCCTCACCCGCCGGGACGTCCGCCTGTCCGTCACCCATGACGGCAAGCTCGTCATGACGCTGCCGGCTGCGTCGTCGCTGCGCGCCCGCCTCGCCGCGCTGTGGGGCGCGGCGTATGCCGAACGCCTCCTCGACGTCGACGACGTCCGCGGCGCCACCCGCGTGTCGGGACTCGTGGAACGCCCGGCCGACGTCGGCACCGCCGGCCGCCGCGTCTTCCTGGCCGTCAACGGCCGCGCCGTGCGCGACCTCGGCATCGTCCGCGCGGCCGAAGCCGCGTACAAGTCGACGATTCCACACGGCGTGCGCCCCACGCTGTTCCTCGACGTCGACGTGGCCGCCGACGCGGTGGACGTCAACGTGCATCCGGCTAAGGCCGAAGTGCGCTTCCGCGACCGGTGGCCCCTGGAGCGGGTGGTCGAGGACGCCGTGCGGCGCGCCCTCGGAACCCTGGCCGCCGGCGCGGCGATCGGACGCCCGATCCCGTTCCCGGAGGCCGCACGCTACGCGCCGCCGCCGGTCGACGTCGACGCCCTGCGCCCGCGCGACGCAGCGCCCGAGGGGCTGTTTGCCGCCGCGCGCGACGCTGGGGAGGACGGGGCGCTTCCGCCCGCCGACACGGCGCCCGCTCAGCCCACCGATGCCCCGACCGAGATTCAGGTGCCGCCGCTCACGCAGCTGCGACGCACCTACCTGATGTTCGAAGGCGACGGCGGGGTGGTGCTCATCGACCAGCACTCGGCGCACGAACGCGTGCTCTACGAACAGTTCATGGGCATGCTCACGCGCGGCGAGGCCCCGTCGCAGCGCCTGCTGTTCCCCATGACCCTGCACCTGGGCCCCGCCGAAGCCGACGCATTCGAGGAGCACCGGTCGCTGTTTGAGCAGCTCGGCTTCGAGATCGAGGGGTTCGGCGGGCACACGCTCATCGTGCGCAGTGTGCCGATGCCGCACCCGCGCTTCGAGGCCGAACGGTGCCTGCGCGAAACGCTCGACGCGCTCACCGGCGACCGGTTCGCCTCGGCGGCGCAGAAGCACGAGCGGCTGGCCGCGACCGTCGCGTGCAAGGCGGCCATCAAGGCCGGCGACCCGATGTCCCCGGCCGAGATGCGCGCGCTCTTCGTCGACCTCGCGCGCACCACGCTCCCCGCGCACGACGTACACGGACGCTCCACCGTGGTGCAGCTCTCGTGGGACGAGCTCGAGCGGCGCTTTGGCAGGAAATAGCATCCGCGTCGTGTGCGGGCCCACGGCCGCGGGAAAGTCGGCCGTGGCCCTCTGGATGGCCGAGCGACACGGCGGCGCCATCATCAGCGCCGACTCCCGCCAGGTGTATTCCGGATTCGATATCGGCACGGCCAAGCCGGCGGCGTCGGAACGGCGGCGCGTGCCGCACTTCGGCATCGACGTGCGGGCGCCGGGCGAGCGCTACTCGGCGGCGGCCTGGGCGGCGGACGCGGAGCGCTGGATGGGCGAGGCGGCCGCCGCGGGGCGCGTGCCGCTGATCGTGGGCGGCACCGGGTTCTACCTCCGCGCGCTGTTCGGGCCGCTGTTCGAGGAGCCGCCGCTCGATGCGGCGCGGCGCGACGCGCTCGCCGCCGAGCTCGCCGGCCGGAGCCTGGACGATCTGCGCCGGTGGTGCCGCGTGCTCGACCCCGAGCGCGCGCACCTGGGCCGCACGCAACTGCTGCGCGCCGTGGAGATCGCGCTGCTCACGGGACGGCGGCTCAGTGCGCTGCACCGGGAGCGGGCCCGCGCCCCCCGCTGGCGCGCGCGTTATCTTCTCGTGGATCCGGGGGCGGCGCTGGCCGCGCGGATCGCCGGCCGGGTCGACGCGATGCTCGCCGCGGGATGGGTGGACGAGGCGAGAGCGCTGGCCCGGACGGTGCCCGAAGACGCGCCGGCGTGGAAGGCAACGGGGTACGGGGTGATGCGGGCTGTCGCGTCGGGAGCCGTCTCGCTGGAGGACGGGCGCGAGCGCGTGATCGTCGAAACGCGGCAGTACGCCAAGCGTCAGCGCACGTGGTTCCGCCATCAACTCGCGGGCGAGGCCGTCACCCGGCTCGATCCCGCGGCGGCGGACTGGGAGGACGTGGCCGAGCGGTGGTGGCACGGGGACGAGGAGGAGTGACGCGGTGAAGATCGGCATCACCTGTTATCCGACGTACGGCGGCTCGGGGGCCATGGCCACCGAGCTCGGCATCGCGCTGTCGCGGCGCGGGCACGAGATCCATTTCATCACGTATCGTCAGCCGTTCCGGCTGCCGGCCTTCCTGCCCCGGGTGTTCTTCCACGAGGTCGACGTCGGGCGGTATCCGCTGTTCGAGTATCCGCCCTACGATCTGGCGCTCGCCGTCCGGATGCACGAAGTGGTGCTCGCGCATCAGCTCGACCTGCTGCACTGCCATTACGCGATTCCGCATGCCACGAGCGCGTGGATCGCCAAGGAGATGCTCGCCCAGCAGCAGTCGGACATCAAGGTGCTCACCACCCTGCACGGCACCGACATCACCATCGTCGGGCAGGACCCGTCGTTCCACCCCATTACGAAATTCTCAATCGAAAAGTCCGACGGCCTCACGGCCGTGTCGCGCTTTCTGCAGCAGGAAACGGTGAGCGCCTTCGGCTGCACGGGGTGCCGCATCGAGGTCATTCCGAACTTCGTCGACCCCACGGTCTACGATCGCGCGCGCTACCCCGGATCGCGGGGGGCGTTCGGCGACGGGCGTCCGGTGCTGATGCACATCTCCAACTTCCGGCCGGTGAAGCGCGTGGTCGACATCGTGCGCACGTTCGCGCTCGTGACCGCGGAGCGGCCGAGCCTGCTGGTGATGGTGGGCGACGGCCCCGACCGCATCCTCGCCGAGCAGGAGGCGCGGCGGCTCAACGTGCAGGACCAGGTCATGTTCCTGGGCAAGATCGAATCCGTGGCGCCGCTGCTCGCCTCCGCCGATCTGTACCTGCTGCCCACCGACCGGGAATCCTTCGGCCTCAGCGCGCTCGAAGCGCTGGCCTCGGGCACGCCCGTGATCGGCGCCAACGTGGGCGGGCTTCCCGAGGTCGTGCAGGACGGCGTCACCGGCGCGCTGTGCGCGGTGGGCGACGTGGACGGCATGGCCGCCGCCGCCCTCGATATCCTGCGCGACCGCGAACGCTGGAACGCGATGAGCCGCGCCGCGGCGGCCGACGCGCGACGGCGCTACGCGCTCAACGACGTGGTGGCGCACTACGAGCGGTTCTATACCGAGGCGCTGGGCTGAGTGCGGCACGCGTGGCCGGCGGCCTCGTGACCGCCGCGGCGCAGTACGACGGGTGCGACGCGGCGGAGATCGCGCGCCGTGCGGGCGTGCCGTCGGCGGTGCTGTTCACGCGGGTCGGCTCCACGCTCGACGTCGCGCACGAGCGCGCGGCCGCCGGCGCGCCGGCGGGCACGCTGGTGCTCGCCGACGAGCAAACGGCGGGGCGGGGGCGGCAAGGGCGGAACTGGGTCTCCGAATCGGGATCGGGGATCTGGATGACGCTCGTCGAGCGGCCCGCCGATCCGGCCGCGGTGGCCGTGCTGTCGTTGCGCGTCGGGCTCCACGCCGCCGCCGCGCTGGACGCGTTCAGTCCGGGGCCGGTGGGGCTCAAGTGGCCCAACGATCTCTATGCGCAGGGGCGCAAGCTCGCCGGCATATTGATCGAGGCGCGATGGCGCGAAGCGGCCCTGGACTGGATTGCGATCGGCTTCGGCATCAATGTTCAGGCGCCGCGGGGCATCGACGGCGTGGCGGCGCTCCGCGCCGGCACCCGCCGGATGGACGTGCTCGAGCGGCTCGTGCCGGCGCTCCGCGCTGCCGCCGCGGCCACCGGACCGCTGTCCGCCGACGAACTCGGCGCGTTCGCGCGCCGCGACGTGGCGCGGGGACGGCGGTGCCGGGAGCCGGTGCCGGGGGCCGTGACCGGAATCGACGCCAGCGGGGCCCTGCTGGTGTCCACCGGGCGCGGCGTGGAAGCGGTGCGCGCCGGGTCGCTCGTACTGGAGGAGGACGCGTGAATCTCGTGTTCGACGTCGGCAATACCGAAACCACTATCGGGCTGTTCGAGGCCGGCGTGCTGCGCGGCCACTGGCGGATGACGTCGAGCGCGACGCGCACGCCCGACGAGATCGGCGTCCTGCTCCGCGCGCTCCTCGCCGGGCACGGCTTCGACCACCACGCCGTCACCGGCGTCGCCATCGCGTCGGTCGTGCCGCCCATTACGCAGCCGCTCGCGGACGCGTGCGAGCGCTGGGTGGCGCACGCGCGCGTCGTGGTGATCGATCCCACCTCGAAGCTTCCCATCCGGCTCAAGGTGGACGAGCCGATGACGGTGGGCGCCGACCGCATCGTCAACACCCTCGCGGCGAGCCGCATTCATCACCGCGACGCGATCGTCATCGATCTGGGCACGGCCACCACGTACGACTGCGTCACGAAGGACGGGGTGTTCTTCGGCGGCGTGATCGCGCCCGGCGTGCGCACCTCGGCCGAAACGCTGTTCAGGCGCACGTCCAAGCTGCCGGCCACGGAGCTCGTGGCCCCCGATCGTGTCATCGGGACGCGGACGGAAACGAACATCCGCTCCGGCGTGATGTTCGGGGCGGCCGACGCGATCGACGGGCTCGTGGCCCGCATCAAGGCGGAGTGGCCCACCGGCGAGACGCCCATGGTCATCGCCACCGGCGGGGTGGCCGAATCCTTCCGGAACCTCTGCCGGTCGTTCGATCTCGTGGATCCATACCTCACGCTCACGGGGCTGGATCTCGCGTTCGGCCTGCTCACGGGGTAGGGGGCCGGGCTCCCGCGTCCCGGCGACCTGCCTGCCGGGTTCTGATGCTCGGGCCGCCAGACTTGGCAGGCACGAGGCCAAATCGACCGTGCCAGTTTGCCAGTTTGACCGACATGATCTGGCACGTAAGTCGCTAAAGGCGAACGAGATACAGCAGAGGTAGTCGCCAGGTCGGGCTTGCCGATCGCGCCCGATCCGGCTACGTTTCCGGCGGTTTAGCACTCATCGGAATTGAGTGCTAACACGCAAATTCACCTATCCACACCTCACCAGCTCCATTGGAGGGGCAGAAGCAATGGCAACCAAGAACGCGTCGAGCGTGAAGGTCGCGCCGCTGGCGGATCGCGTGGTCATCAAGCCGATGGAAGAGACCGAGCAGATGCGCGGCGGCCTCTACATCCCCGATACCGCCAAGGAAAAGCCGCAGCAGGGCGAGATCGTCGCCGTCGGCCCGGGCAAGTTCGAAGAGGGCAAGCGCGTCCCCATGGAAGTGAAGGTCGGCGACAAGGTGCTGTACGGGAAGTACAGCGGCACCGAGGTGACGGTGGATGGCGAGACCGTGCTCATCCTGCGCGAGTCCGACATTCTCGCCGTCGTCGGCTGAGTCCCTTTCCCACCCAACCATTCAGTTCGCAGAGGACATAGACCATGGCTGCAAAGGAACTCCACTTTGACGTGGACGCGCGCGCGGCGCTCAAGCGCGGTGTCGATCAGCTCGCCGAGGCGGTAAAGGTCACGCTCGGCCCCAAAGGCCGGAACGTCGTCATCGACAAGAAGTTCGGCGCCCCGACGGTCACCAAGGACGGCGTGACGGTCGCGAAGGAAGTCGAGCTCAGCGATCCGATCGAGAACATGGGCGCGCAGATGGTGAAGGAAGTCGCGACGAAGACGTCCGACAACGCGGGAGACGGCACGACCACGGCGACGGTGCTCGCCCAGGCGATCTTCCGCGAAGGCCTGAAGAACGTGACGGCTGGCGTGAACCCGATGGCG
>JAGWRB010000189.1 GCA_028876725.1 Gemmatimonadota bacterium | reverse complement strand
GATGTTCTGGTCGTTGGTGTAGCTGTGGACCGTGGTCATGCTGCCGCGCACGAAGCCGAATGTATCGCGCACGATCTTGACCATGGGCACGAGGCAGTTCGTGGTGCACGACGCGTTGGAGATGATCGAGTGCTTCGCGGCGTCGTACTTGTCGTGGTTCACGCCCATCACGATGGTGATGTCCTCGCCCTTGGCGGGCGCCGAGATCACCACCTTCTTCGCGCCGCCCTCGATGTGCTTCCGGGCGTCGTCGGCCTTGGTGAACCGGCCGGTGGACTCGAGCACGAGGTCCACGCCGAGGGCCTTCCACGGCAGCTTGGCGGGATCCTTTTCGGCGAGCACCTTCACGGATTTGCCGTCGATCTCGATGGCGTCGGCGCCGGCGACCACCGTGCCCTCGTAGGCGCCGTGCACGGAGTCATACTTGAACAGGTGGGCGAGCGTGCGTGTGTCGGTGAGGTCATTCACCGCCACGAACTCGAGGTCCGTCACGCCCTGCTGCAGCGCCGCGCGCAGCACCTGCCGTCCGATGCGGCCGAAGCCGTTGATGCCCACCCGAATCGCCATCGTCGTCTCCCGTTCTCGGTTACCGGTCGCCCAGCGACGGCGCCCGGCCGAATGTCACGTAGCTGATGAGCCGTGCGCCCGCCGCGTGGAGCGCGGCCGCGCAGGCATTGAGCGTGGCGGCCGTCGTCACCACGTCGTCGACCAGCACCACGTGGGACCGCCGCAGGGCGCCGTGCGACTCGCGCGGCACCTCGAACGCGCCTGAAACGTTCACCAGTCGCTGCTCCGGTGTCAATTGCGTTTGGGTGGCCGTGTGGCGCGTGCGCGCCAGCGCGCGCGTCCACACGGGGAGTTCCCACCGCGCCGCGAGCCCCTGCGCCAGGCACGCACTCTGGTTGTACCCACGCTCGCGTTCGCGCGCCGCGGCGAGCGGCACGGGGACCACCGCCGCGCGTTCGGCGATCACGTCGGGGGGCCAGTCCAGGCGCGCCATGCGCTCGGCCATGCCCCGGGCCACATCGTGCCAGCCATGATACTTGAGCGCGTGAACGATGGCCTGCCCGCTCCCGCGGTGCACCCAGCAGACCGAGCGGACCGCCCGGACGTACGGGGGCAACAACTCGCACCACCGGCACGGCACGCGCGTGGACGGATGGCCGCACCGCGCGCAGCGGGGGGCCGGCAAAGGCGCCAGCCGCGCCCAGCACCGGCCGCACACGATGCCCGGCTCCCCTTCGTCGAGCAGCCGCTCGCAAGCCGCGCATGCGAGCGGGAGGAGGAACTCCTGCAACGTCCGGAACGCCGTGCGCGCCGCGGCGGTCAGATCGAATCCTGGAGCGCCTCCCACATCACCCGCCGGTCGGGTTCCACGCCGAACCACCGGCGAAACGCGCGCGCGCCCTGCCCCACGAGCATGGCCAGACCGCCCGCCGCGCGCCTTCCACGCGCCCGCGCCGCGCGCACGAGCGCGGTGTCGCCGCGGCGGTACACGAGGTCGAGCACCGCGGCGGCCGGGTCCAGCGCCTCGACGGGAACGGGAATGGCGTCATCGTGCAGGCCGACGGAGGTGGCGTTTATGACGAGCGCGGCGCCGCGAACCGCTTCGTCGGCGGTTGCCGCGACGGTGGCGAGCGCGGGGAATCGGTCGGCAAGAGCGCGGGCCCGTGCCTCGGATCGATTGTACACGCCCGCCCGGCAATCGCCCCATCGTTCGATTGCGGCCAGTACCGCCGCCGCGGCGCCCCCCGCGCCCACGAGGCCGACGGCGACGTGGGCCGGCAGCGCGCCGATCAACTCCCGGATGGCATCATCGAATCCGTCGACATCGGTGTTGTCGCCCACGAGGCGTCCGTGCTCCACCCAAAACGTGTTCACGGCGCCGGCGCGCTCGGCGATCGGCGTGCGAACCGCGCAGCGCGCGGCCACGGCGGCCTTGTGGGGAATCGTGACGTTTCCGGCGGCGTCCTCGGCGATCAGCGCGTCGAGTGTGGAGTCGAGCGCACCGGCGGGCACGTCGAGCGGTTCATAGCGCAGCGGGATGCCGGCCGCGCGAAGCGCCGCGTTCTGCATGCGCGGCGAGAGGGAGTGCGCCACCGGGTGCCCGAGGAGCACCAGGCGCCGCGGGCGTGGCGTCACGCCTCGCGTCCGCCGCGGTCGCGCTCGGCCACGATCCGCTCGACGATCTGCTTGACGTCGCGTTCGAGTTCGTCGACCGTGGCGCGGTATACGTCGAGCTCGCCGCCCATGGGATCGTTGACGGCGCGGGACACCGTGCCGCGCGAGGCGTACGACGTGACGAGGTGCGATTTCCCCTCGCCGCCCAGGGCCTCGATGCGCTCCAGGTGGTGCGGCCCCATGGCGAGCACGAGATCGGCGCCCGCCACGAGATCGCGCGTGAGCTGCCGGGCGCGGTGCGCGTTGAGGTCGAGGCCGCGCTCGAGGCCCACGAGCAGGGCGCCGTCGGAGGCCGACGCGCCGTCCCAGGCGCTCGTGCCGGCGCTCGACGCCTCGATGTCAGTGAGGCCGCGCTCGACGCACACCTTGCGCGCGATCGCTTCGGCCAGCGGACTGCGGCAGGTGTTGCCCGTGCAGACGAACAGGAGGCGCACGGTCATGCGTCACCAATCAGCGTGGGCACGCTCTCGCGCAGCACGCGGGCGGGGATGGCGCCGGGACGAATGACGCGGGGATGACGGCCCATGCAGTCGACGACGGTGGAAGGGGGTGAAGGCGCGAGGCGGCCGCCGTCGAGCACGCGCAGATCGCCGCGCGCGATGGCATCAGGCCACTGGGCAAGAATCTCCCCTGCGGTCATCGCGGGGGGAACCCCCGGGCGGTTGGCGCTGGTGGACGTGATGGCGTCGCCGTGCGCCTGGATGAGGCGGCGGAGCGCCGGGTGGCTGGTCCAGCGTACGGCTACGCCCCCCTCCGGTCCGCGGAGTTGCGGGGGCACGCGCCCCTCGCCACCGGGCAGCACCAGCGTGAGCGGCCCGGGCCAGTGGCGGGCGGCAAGATTGGCCGCGTACGCGGGCAGGTGCAGATCGAGCCGCGCCAGCGTGTCGCTGCCGTCCACGAGCAGGAGGAACGGCTTGCCGGGCGGCCGCCGCTTGAGCCGGATGAGCGCGGCCACCGATTCTCGGTCAATGGCGCCGCCGAATCCGTACACCGTCTCGGTGGGGTACGCCAGCACGCGCCGCCGTTCCATCTGGTCCAGCGCGTAGCGCAGCGCGGCCTCGACCTCTTCGGCCGACCAGAACGGATAGCTGAGCGCGTCGAGTCTCATGACGAAAGGGTAAACAGCGCCTCGGCGCGCGCGAAGTCCGCTTCCTCGGTGATCTTCATGGCGCGCTCGTCGCCGCGCACCACGGCCACGGGAATGCCGAGCTGCTCGCAGAGCGCGGCGTCGTCGGTGGCGGTGAGCCGGCGGGCCCGCGCCTCGCGGTGCACGCGCACGATCGTCTCTCGCGTGAAGCCCTGGGGCGTCTGCGCGCGCCAGAGACGCGCGCGGTCCACCGTGCGGGCCACGCGCATGTCGTCGTCCACCTCCTTGAGCGTGTCGACCACCGGGACCGCGGCTGTGGTGGCGTGCCCCGCGTCGACACTGGCGATCACGCGATCGATGGTCGCCGTGTCGACGAAGGGGCGCGCGGCGTCGTGAATGAGCACCACCTGCGCCTCGTCCACGAGATCGTCGATGCCGTTGGCCACCGACTCGGTGCGCGTCCGGCCGCCGACGGACACCAGCAGCCGGTCGACGTCGCACTGGAAGATCCAGGGCGGCGGGTCGCCGGCGTAGCGCATGGGGAGGACGCAGACCACCGCGATCACGCGCGGGTGCGCCATGAAGGTCTGCAGCGAGTGGAGGAGCATCGGCTTGCCGGCGATCCACCGGAACTGCTTGAGTTCCTCGCCCCCGACGCGGCTGCCGCTGCCGCCGGCGACGATCACGACGCCCACGTTGCGCTCGCTCATGCGAACACGCGCGCGAAGAGTTCCTCGACCGTGCGTACGCCCACGGCCTCGACGCGCGCGTTGCGCCGCTTGGGAATCCCGCGCTCGGCGAGGTACACGCGGCGCACGCCCTGGTTGGACGCCTCCGCGATGCGCCGCTCGGCCTGGGAGACGGGGCGCACTTCGCCGCCGAGCCCGATTTCGCCCAGGAAGAGCACGTCCGGCGGAAGGGCCACGTCCTGCACGCTCGACGCCAGCGCCGCGGCCACGGCAAGATCGCCGGCGGGTTCCTGCAGGCGGAGGCCGCCGACGACGTTCACGAAGACGTCGAGTTGAGCAAACGATAATCCCGCGCGCTTGTCGAGCACGGCGAGGAGGAGGGCGAGGCGGCGCCCGTCGAGGCCGGTGCTCACGCGCTGCGGCGTGCCGAACCCCGCGCGCGTGGCCAGGGCCTGGATCTCCACGAGCATCGGGCGGCTGCCCTCCAGGAGCGCCGTGAGCGCGCTGCCCGACGCGGCGGCGTTCCGGTCGCCCAGGAACAGCTCCGACGGATTGCCGACGGGCTCGAGCCCCTGCTCCGTCATGCGGAAGACGCCGATTTCGTCGACGCTGCCGAAGCGGTTCTTCGTGGCGCGCAGGAGGCGGTGGTCGAGCGTGGCGTCGCCCTCGAAGTAGAGCACCGTGTCGACGATGTGCTCCAGCGTCTTGGGGCCGGCGATGCCGCCGCCCTTGGTGACGTGCCCCACCACCATCACCGCGGTGCCGCTCTCCTTGGCGAAGCGCATCAGGCGGGCGGCGCACTCGCGCACCTGGCCTACGTTGCCCGGGGCGCCCTCGAGATCGGCGGTGAACAGGGTCTGGATCGAGTCCACCACCAGCAGCGACGGCCGCCGCTCCGTCGCCGTGGCGATCACCGTTTCCAGATTGGTCTCGGCGAGCAGCGGCACCTCGGCGGCCGACCCGCCCAGGCGATCGGCGCGCAGCTTGACCTGGAGGGCCGACTCCTCGCCCGAGGCGTAGAGCGTGGCGCGGCCGGCGGCTTCGAGTTGGGCCGCCACCTGCAGGAGGAGCGTGGACTTGCCGATGCCGGGCTCGCCGCCCACGAGCACCATGGACCCCGGCACGAGGCCGCCGCCAAGGACGAAGTCGAATTCGTCGAGGCGCGTGGGCCACCGCTCGGCGGCCCCGCCGCGCACGTCGCGCAGGCGCGGCGCCGGCGCGACGCTGCCCCCCTCG
>JAGWRB010000188.1 GCA_028876725.1 Gemmatimonadota bacterium | reverse complement strand
TCGCCGTGATCGCGGGACTGGGCGTGGCGGGCGTCGGCACGGCCGTGGCGGCGGGTGCCCTCGCGATGCGCGGACGCGAGTCGGCGTTGCGGCGCATCCGCGGCTGGCTGCTTCCGGCGTGGACGCTCCTCTCGCTCGGGCTCGCCCTGATCGCGCACGGCGGCTACGCGTACGCCGCGGCGGGGATGCCGTGGGCCTGGACGCCCCTTTCCATCGTGGCGTTCGTCGCGTGGGGCGTGGCGAGTGCGGCGCTGCACCGTGGCGCGCCCCGCCAGTGGCGGGTGGGTGAGCACCTCGCGCACGTGGGCGCGGCGGCGGTGCTGGTGGGCGTGGCGGCGGGCGCCTTCTCGAGCGCGCAATCGTTTGCCGTGCGCACGGGGCAGGATGCCAACGTGGCCGGCGGCCTCGGCGGACACTGGCGCTTCGAAAGCCAGGGCGTGTCGCGGTACGGCGCCGCCGATCACGACGTGACGGCCGTGACCTTCGAGAGCTGGCGCAATGGAGCGCCGAAGGGGTTGATCGTGAGTCAGCGTCTCGACTACGGCACCGATCAGAGCGACGCGCCGCCGGTGACCGTGCTGCGGCCCGCCCTGCGGTCGTCGGGATTGGCGGACATGCGCGTCACCGTGGATTCCACCGCCGGCGATCTCGCGTACGTGCGCGTGCAGTTCGTCCCGTTGGCGTGGCTGCTCTGGCTGGGCGCGGCGCTGCTCGTGCTGGGCGGAGGAGCGGCGATGCTTCCCGTGGCGGGCGGTGGGGCGGGAGGAAACGCGTGAACGCGCCGCTCGTGGTGGGAACGATCATGGCCGTCGGGTCACTGGCATACGTGCTCCAGCCCCTGTTCGTCGACGATCACCCCGTGTGTCCCGCCTGCGGGCGGCGTCCGGAGGACGATGCCGTCTACTGTTCGAGCTGCGGCCGGCGGCTGGAACGGGGCGGGGGCGGGGACCCCGAATGAAAAACGCCCGGCGCGCGGTGGGCGCGCCGGGCGTTTGATCGGCTGGAGCGGCGAACTCAGCCCTTCTTCGTCGAGTCGCCCTTGGCTTTCGCCTTGTGGCTCCGGGCATGGTGAGCCATCGCCTTCCCGTGTGCCTTCTCCATGTGCTCGCCCTTCGCGGCGGTCTTCTCGCCGGCCTTGGCGGTGTCGGTGCCCTTCTTCTCGGCCGACGGCGCCTTCTCGGCCTTCGCGCCCTTGTGCTCCATCTTCATTTCCGCCTTGTGCTCGGCGGCCTTGTGCGTCGCGGCCTTTGCCATCGCCGGCTTGGCCTTGCCGGTGTCCTGAGTGGCCTGCGCGCGCACCGTCGTGGCCATGCCACAGACGAGCGCCAGCGCGAGCCAACGCATGCGAACCATTACAACCTCCTGGAGGGTGACCGTTTCAACGCCCGTCCCGGGTCGGGCGAAGCGTTGGCCATTCCGCGATGCGGAGTGCGTCAGCGGAGTCGGGCGAGGACATTGACCCCGCGTCCCGTCAAGAAGTCACGAAGGATCTGTGCGACATCTTGTTATTAAGAAGTCGTAAAGCGCTCAGCGTTCCACCGCCGACAGACGTTTCAGGGCGATTCGAATGGGGGCCAATGTGCATCCCACGCAGAGCACGGCGGCGGCGCCGAACCCGAGCCACATCTCCAGCGGGTCGGGATCGGTGTGGTACATGGTGGCCGACAGGTACGAGTACACGGGGCGCGCTTCGAGAATCACCACGCCGCCGATCATCGCGACCGCCGCCATCATGAACAGCAGACCGCCGAACGACGTCGGAATCTGCGCCGCATTCTCGGTCTCGAATTGCGGAAACAGGGTGCCGAAACCCAGGGCCAGCCCGGCGACGGCGAACGTCATGAACGCGATCGTCAGCACCGACACGGCGAACATGAACTCGCTCACGTGCAGCAGCGAGTCGGTCACGGCCACGATCGCGAGCGCGAGCACGAGCAGCGGCAGCGTCCCCACCCAGAACTTGGCCCACAGCAGGTCGCGGACCTCCATGGGACTCGACCGCAGCAGCCAGAGCGTGCGTCCTTCGAGGCTCACCGCGGGAAAAATGAACCGCGCCGCGATCGACGCCAGCACGAATCCGGCCAGCACCAGATTCAGAAACGGCACGACGTTGATCAGAAAGAACGTCATCCCGTCGCCGCGCAGCGGCAGGTACTTGATGTTGAACACGTACACCACCACCAGCACCCCGAGCAGAATGAGCTGCGACCACTGCGTGGTGTCGCGGAAGAACAGGCGCAGCTCCTTGAACACCAGTTCGCGTTTGAGCACCGACAGCGGCCGGAACACGACCAGGCCGAGCCGCCGCCAGAATCCGCCGCGCGCCCACTGCACGCCGCTCTCCTGCGCCTTGCTGAACCCCTGCAGATAGAGCGCACGGTGCAGCAGTGCGCCGAGCACGATCGCCGCCGCGGCGGTGGTCCAGAGCAGATAGAACGGCAGGTAGTCCATGCGGTACTGCAGCCAGCTCATCACGCCGCGCGCCGCCCATTCGCTGGGCAGCATCGGCGACGTGGGCGTGCGCAGCACGGTCACGAAATCGACGAGCGACCGGAAACCCTCGGGCCGCGCCAGCCGCTCCGGACGCACGAGCCGGAACAGCAGCACGATGCCGCCCGCCGCCAGCACCGCGATCACGCTCAGGATGTCCCGCGTGCGGCGCGCCGGAAAGATGTTCACCAGCAGCAGCGTCACCGCCGATCCGATCACCGAAGGGATGATGAGCATGGGCAGAAACACCGCCGCGCTCACCAGCGGAAACCACCAGCCCCCCTCGTACACCCGCCCGTACGCCGCGAACATCGGGATCGCCAGCAGCGTCACCATCCAGCTCGAGTGCACGGTGGTCTCGAGCAGCTTGGCCAGGTACAGCTTGAGCCAGTCCACCGGCCCTGACACGAGCAGGTCGAGGTCGCGCGCCAGGAAGAAGCTCGACAGCGCCGTGATGATGTTCGACAATACGAGAATGGAGAAGAATCCGAGCAGGATGAGCCCGAGCAGCTTCCCCGCGAGCAACGGCCCGATTTCCTCGACGCCGCGGAAGTAGTGGAGCAGCCGGTACAGCACGAAGTACACGAAGCTCCAGAACAGCGCGCCGAACACGGCGAGCACGACGAACCGCGCCCCCCGTCCCCGCTCGCCCGCCAGCAGGCGCGCCCGCGCCGTGAGCCACTTGGGCGCCAGCAGATGCGCCAGCGACGGATCGGCCACGCGCGCCGTCGCGGCGCCCCCCGCCTCAGGCATTCAGCACCTCGATCAATTCGCGCGCCGCGTTCTCGCCCGTGAGCTTGAGGAAGATCTCCTCCAGCCCCTCCGCGCCCCCCTCCGCGCTCTGCCGGAGCTCGGCCATCGTCCCGCTCGCCCGGATCTTCCCCGCCTGGATGATCGCGATCCGATCGCACATCGCTTCCGCGACTTCCAGCGTGTGCGTGGACATCATGATCGTGTTGCCCCGATTCACGTATTCGCGGAACAGATCCTTCAGAATGCGCGCGGCCTTCGGGTCGAGCCCCACCATCGGCTCGTCCACCACGATCACCTCGGCGCGGTGCACGAACGCGCTCGAGATGATGAGCTTCTGGCGCATCCCGTGGCTGTAGCTCTCCACCAGCTCGTCCCGCCACTCCTCGAGGTCGAACAGCGCCAGCAGCTCGCGCGCCCGGTGCTCCACCTCCGGCCCCTCCTGGTCGTACAGCCCCGCCACGAAGCGCATGAACTCCGCGCCCGTCAGCTTCTCGTAGATGAACGGGCGGTCCGGAATGAACCCCAGCTTCATCTTCGCGGCCATCGGATCGCGCGCGATGTCGATGCCGCCGATCTCCACCGTCCCGCCGGTGGGGCGCAGGATGCCCGCGATCATGCGCAGCGTCGTCGTCTTGCCGGCCCCGTTGGGTCCCAGAAAGCCGAACAGCTGGCCGCGCGGTACTTCGAGATCGATGGCGTTCACCGCGGTGAAGCTGCCGTAGCGCTTGGTGAGCTGCTGAAGTCGGATCATCGCCGGAGTGGGAGAGAAGGACGGTTGGCCGGGGGCACCGGGGTCAATGGCCGGCCGCGAGCGGGGTGGCGTCGAGCACGTCGATGCGCAGCACGCCGATGAGCGACAGGAGCGACGTCTGGCGGGCGAGACCGCCCACCACGAACCGCAGGTGCGCCGCGTCGGCGGGGAACTGGTCGAACGTCGGATCCACCGCCACCCACCGCCCGAGATACACCTCGGGCCACGCATGGTAGTAGAACTTCCCGCCCACGTACGCCAGCCCGGCTGCCGCCCGGGCCGGAATCCCCGCCGCTCGCGCCAACGCCAGATACAACTGCGTGTGCTCGTTGCAGTCGCCGCTCCGCGTGTGCAGCACCTGCACTGCGTCGGGCACCCCGAAGGTGATTCGGGGCCGGACGGAATCGTACACCCACCGATTGATGCGTTCCGCCACCACGCGCGGATCGCGCTCCCTCCCGCGCAGCCGCTGCGCCAACGCGCGAATCTCGCGGTTGCGCGACTCCACGAGCGGCTCCGGCTCCAGCGCCTTCATCACGTCCCGCGGCCGCGGCACGCCCATGAAGAATCGATTCGCCAGACTGTCGCGATGCTCTCGCACCACGGTCAGCGTGTCTCCGTGGAGCGACTGGCGCCCGCCGTCCAGATCGAACCCCGCCAAATCGGCGTGCGAGAGCACCACGCGCAGGCGCGACAGCTCCCGCGTCACGTGAAGGTTCGCCGCGATCGCCGTCGTCTCCAGAATGTCGTTCGTCGGATTGACCGCCGCCGCGCCGCTGTCGGCCGCCTCGTCCATGCGCCAGTTCTCGTACGCGACCTCGTACGGCCGCCGCTCGAGGCGAAAGCCCATCTGCGTCGTCGAGACCACGCGCCCCTGGTTGTCCACCCAGCCGCCCACCCCGCGCTCCCCCTGGGACGTCAGCCGCCAGGCGCGAAGCGTGTCGGGCTGCAGGCCGCGCCACCGCTTCGTCGCCGAGTCCATCACCGAACTGTCATTCACCACGAACGTCGTTTCCGCGCTCACCGTGATCCGCGCGTCCTTGGGCGCCATCGTTGACGGGTCGAACACGGGCAGCACGTACGACTTCCCGACCTTCGGCTCCTCGCCCAGCGCGATGGCCAGCGGCACGAGGGTCGGCAGCAGCACCGGCCCGCCGATCCGTACGCGCTGCGAATCGCTGGGCGCGCCGCCGGTCGACGTCACATACACCACCACCGAGTCGCCCTCCACCCGCCCGCCGGCGTGAAACGGCGACGAGTCGGACTCCACGTCGACGTCGAACCGGCGCACGCGCAGCGCGCGCGACACCTCGATCGTCGTCCGCGCCTGCAGCCGGTGCACCGATCCGCCGGCCGGCAGATCGGCCACGAGATAATCCGTGGACGTGATGCCGCCGGTCACGGTGTCGATGGTCGACGACGCGAATCCGATCTGCCGGTTGCCCTGCAGCACGGCGTAGAACACGGCGCCCGGCGTCACCCGCGCCGCCGCCTCGGCGAGCCGCTCCACGTTGGGCTGGAAGTACTCGCGCCGGATGAGGGCGACGATCCCCGCCGCCCACAGCACGAGCACCACCGCCGCCGCCCACCCCCGGCGGCTCACGCGCGCCTCCGCGCCGTCGCGCGGCTCCGGTTGCTGTCCACGCGCACCCGTCACGCCAGCGCGAGCGTCGTCTCGCCGCTGATCCAGTCGAGGTACTTGGGCAGTCCCGCCGCCACCGGCAGCGCCAGCAGCTCGGGCACCTTGTAGGGATGCAGCTCGCCGAACGCGGCCTGCAGCGTTTCCAGCCGGGCCGAGCGGGTCTTGAGAATCACCACCACCTCGCGCTCGTCGGCGATCTTCCCCTGCCAGCGATAGAGCGAGCGGGCGCCCGGCACGAGGTTGCCGCAGGCAATGAGGCGCCGCTCGAGGAGCGCGCGCACCAGACGCACGCCCTCGTCTTCCGAGGCGACCGTGGTGAGGACGACAATGGCATCAGTATGGGGCATGGCGGGCGGTACGAGGAGTTGCCATAACATTACGCCGTACCCCCCGGCTTGTCTCCCCCCGCCTGACCGGCCAGCTTTCGCTGGTTATGGCTGAAGATGCTCTGATCATTCGCGGCGCGCGGGAACACAACCTCCAGAACCTGGACGTTTCCATCCCCCGCGACCGCCTCACCGTGATCACCGGCCTGTCGGGATCCGGAAAGTCCTCCCTCGCGTTCGATACGATCTACGCCGAGGGCCAGCGGCGCTACGTCGAATCGCTGTCGGCTTACGCCAGGCAGTTTCTCGGGCTGATGGAAAAGCCCGACGTCGATTCCATCGAAGGCCTCTCGCCGGCCATCTCCATCGAACAGAAGAGCGCCGGCCACAACCCGCGCTCCACGGTCGGCACGGTCACCGAGATCTACGACTACCTGCGCCTGCTCTACGCGCGCGCCGGCACGCCGCATTGTCCCAACTGCGGACGCGCCGTGCAGCGCCAGAGCGCCGCCCAGATCACCGACGTCCTCCTCACCTGGCCCGCCGACGCGCGCGTCGAGATTCGCGCGCCGCTGGTGCAGGGGCGCAAGGGCGAATTCCGCGAGCTGTTCGAGACGGTGCGCAAACAGGGGTTCATCCGCGCGTACGTCGACGGTGAGCTCATCGAAGTCGCGTCCCCGCCCAAGCTCAATCGCCGCCAGAACCACACGATTTCGGTGGTCGTCGACCGCACCGCCATCCGCGCCGACGATCGCGCGCGCCTCACCGATTCCATCGAGACCGCCCTCAAGCTCGCCGACGGGCTGGTCGAGGTGCACGACGCCGGCCGCAAGACCACCGAGATCTTCTCGGAGCGCTACGGATGCCCCACGTGCGGCATCTCGCTCCCCGACCTCGAGCCGCGCCAGTTCTCGTTCAACTCCCCGTTCGGTGCCTGCCCCGAATGCGGCGGGCTGGGCACCCGGCGCCGCGTGTCCGAGGCGCTGGTCCTCGGCGATCCGCGGATCTCGATTCTCGAAGGCGTCGTGCTGCCGTGGGGCGAACCCACGGGGCAGCTCCGCCGCGTGATCCTGCCGGCGCTCGCGCGCCAGTACCACTTCGACCTCAACACGGCCTGGGGCGAGCTGACCGACGACGTGCAGCAGCTCATCCTCCACGGGGACGGCGGGCGCCGCAGCGCCCACCGCTCCGCCGTCGCGTGGGAAGGTGTCATCGCGAACGTCGAGCGCCGCTACGAGGAGTCGGCCTCCGACGCCGTCCGCCTCGAGCTGCAGGAGTACATGCTCGAGAAGCCGTGCGACGCGTGCCACGGCTACCGGCTCAAGCCGGAGTCGCTTGCCGTGACGATCGGCGATCGAAACATCGGCGAGATCGCCGACCTGCCCATCGCCGCCGCGCGCGAATTCGTCGACGGCCTGCGCCTGCGCGGCAACGGCCAGCCCGGCCTCGACCCGGAAATCGCCGGCCCCATTCTCAAGGAAGTGCGCGAGCGCCTGCGCTTCCTGGTCGACGTGGGGCTCGACTACCTGACGCTCAGTCGCTCCGCCGAGTCGCTGTCGGGCGGCGAGGCGCAGCGCATCCGCCTCGCCACGCAGATCGGATCGCGCCTCGTCGGCGTGCTCTACATCCTCGACGAGCCGAGCATCGGCCTCCATCAGCGCGACAACGCGCGCCTCCTGGCCACGCTCGAACAGCTCCGCGACCTCGGCAACACGGTGATCGTCGTCGAGCACGACGAAGAGACGATGCGCGCGGCCGATCACGTCATCGATCTCGGGCCCGGCGCGGGACGCCACGGCGGCCGCGTCATCGCGCAGGGTACGGTCGACGAGATCATCGCCAACCCCGCGTCGCTCACCGGACGCTACCTCGGCGGCGCGCTGCAGGTGGCCGTGCCCGCGCGCCGCCGCCCGTTCGACGCCGATCGCGCCATCCGCATCGAGCACGCCGAGGAGCACAACCTGCGCGACGTCACCGTCGACCTGCCGCTCGGCCTCTTCGTCGCCGTCACCGGCGTGTCGGGCTCCGGCAAGTCGACGCTCGTCGAAGACATCCTGCACCGCGCGCTCGCGCGGCACTTCTACCGCGCCCGCACCATCCCCGGCCGGCACGGCGCCATCACGGGCCTCGAGCACATCGACAAGGTCATCGACATCGATCAGAGCCCCATCGGCCGCACGCCGCGCTCCAATCCGGCCACGTACACCGGGCTCTTCACGCCCATCCGCGAATTGTTCGCGGAAATGCCCGAAGCCAAGATTCGCGGCTACGGGCCCGGCCGCTTCTCGTTCAACGTGAAGGGCGGCCGCTGCGAGGCGTGCCAGGGCGACGGCCTGGTGAAGATCGAAATGCACTTTCTCCCCGACGTCTACGTGCCGTGCGAGGTGTGCAAGGGCAAACGGTACAATCGCGAGACGCTCGAGGTCCGCTTCCGCGGCAAGAGCATTGCCGACGTCCTGGAGCTCACCGTGGAGGACGCGCTGGAATTCTTCGAGAACCAGCCGCGCATCCATCAGAAGCTCGAGACCCTCAACGACGTCGGCCTCGGCTACGTCCACCTGGGACAGAGCGCCACCACGCTCTCGGGCGGCGAGGCGCAGCGCGTGAAGCTCGCCACCGAGCTGTCCAAGCGCGACACCGGACGCACGCTGTACATCCTGGACGAGCCCACCACCGGCCTCCACTTCGAGGACGTGCGCCTGCTCCTCGACGTGCTCCACCGTCTGGTCGACCGCGGCAACACGGTGCTCGTCATCGAGCACAACCTCGACGTGATCAAGACGGCCGACTGGATCGTGGACCTCGGCCCCGAGGGCGGCACTCGCGGCGGCCGGATCATCGCCGCGGGCACCCCGGAGCAGGTCGCCGCAGTAGAAAACTCATATACCGGCCAGGTGCTGAAACCGCTGCTCACGGCCCGCCCGGCCCCCGCCGCCAAGCGCCCGTCCCGCAAGCGCGCCACCGGCTGATCCACCGCTTCACCGCCTCACGGATTCAATTTCCCCTTTCCATCCCAACCCCACCGTGGTCTCCCTTCTCGACATCATCGGCCCCGTCATGGTCGGCCCGTCGTCCTCTCACACGGCGGGCGCGTGCAAGCTCGGCCTCATCGCGCGCTGCCTCGTGGGCGGAACCCCGGATCGCGCGCTCATCGAGCTGCACGGCTCGTTCGCCCGAACCGGCGAGGGGCACGGCACCGACAAGGCCATCGCCGGCGGGCTCCTGGGATTCCGCCCCGACGATGAACGCCTCCGCGACGCGCTCGAAATCGCCGAGCGCGAAGGCGTCGACTACCGATTCGAGAAAACCACCCTCGCCGATGACGCGCATCCCAACTCCGTGCGCATCACCGTCGAGCGCGGCGACCGGAAACACGTCATGCTCGGCGCCTCGCTCGGCGCGGGCCGCATCCACGTCAGCGAGATCGACGGATTCCCCGTCGAGGTGCTGGGCAATCACTACACCATCGTGCTCGTCGCCGAAGACGTGAAGGGCTCCGTGGCCCGCATCACCGCCCGGCTCGCCGAGGACGGCCTCAACATCGCGACCCTGCGGTTGAGCCGGAAACACAAGGGCGGCGACGCCCTCATGGTCATCGAAGTCGACGAGGCCCCCGACGCGCACGTGCGCGACCACCTCCGCGCGTTTCCGTGGGTCCGGTGGGCGCACCGTCTTGAAAAAGTGAGCGGCTGACCGATGTACAAATCTCTCGCCGAGGCCATCCGCGACGCCCAGGCGCAGCGGAAGACGCTGGCCCGGCTCGCGCTCGAAGCGGAAGCGCTCGATCAGGGGCGCCCGGTGGCCGAGATCCGCGAAGCGCTGGGCCGGGCGCTCGCCGTCATGCGCCAGGCCTCCGACCGCGGAATGGTGGGCGATCTCACGTCGGTGTCGGGCCTCGTGGGCGGCGACGCCGCCAAGCTGCGCCTCGGGCCGCCGGGCCCGCTGGCCGATACCCTCTTTCGCGACGTGCTCGCCCGCGCCCTCGCCGTGCAGGAAGTCAACGCGGCCATGGGCGTAATCGTCGCCGCGCCCACCGCCGGCGGCGCCGGCGTGCTCCCCGCCGTGCTCACCGGCATCGCCGCGGCACGCAACGTCAGCGACGACGCGCTCGTCGACGCGCTGGCCACGGCGGGGCTCATCGGCGCGGTGGTTGCCGAGCGCGCGTCGCTGTCGGGCGCCGAGGGCGGGTGCCAGGCGGAAACCGGCGCGGCCGCGGGAATGGCCGCGGGCGCCGCGACGGAGATGCTGGGCGGCACTCCCGCGCAGGTCGGACACGCGGTGGCGCTGGCCCAGCAGGCCACCCTCGGACTCATCTGCGACCCCCTGGGCGGGCTGGTCGAGCTTCCATGCGTGTTTCGGAATGCCACCGGCGCGGCCATCGCCCTGGCCGCCATCGAGATGGCCCTCGCCGGCATCGAGTTCGCGATTCCCTGCGACGAAGTGATCGACGTCATGGGCGAGATCGGCCGCGAGATGGACGTGCGGTATCGCGAGACCGCCGGAGGCGGGCTCGCCGCCACGCCCACCGGGCGGCGCCTGGCCAAGGAACGGTTGGTGCAGATCAAGCGCGCCGGGCGCTGACGTGCGCCCGATCCGGGCCGTTCGTGCCGCGGTCAAACCGCAGTACGTCTTCCGCCCGGCCCAACTCGGCCGGCGCCTCTGGTGGAAGTGGCGCCGCTGGCATCGAGACCGCGTGACCGTGCGCCTTCCGTGGGGGATGCCGATCCGGTGCTTCGCGCACGATGCCATCGGACTCTCCATCCAGCAGCTCGGCGTGTTCGAACTGTCCGTGGCGGAGGTGCTCTGGCGCCTCACCAACCCGGGAGAACTGGCGCTCGACGTGGGCGCGAACGTCGGACAGATGACCGCCGTGCTCGCGTGGCGGGCAGGCGGCGCGGGTCGCGTGCTGGCCTTCGAGCCGAATGACGACGTGCGCGCCGAGTTGACGCACAACGTCTCGATGTGGAGCGCCCGGCCGGGCATCGCGCCAATCGAGATCTCCCCGATGGCGCTGTCCGATCGCGACGGTCGAGGCGCGCTGCTGATCCCGCCGTCTTACGAATGGAACAGGGGCATCGCATCCGTGGTCGCCGCGGACTCCGGCGGACCCGGCGCGCGGCGCCCCGTGGAGCTGGCGCGACTCGACGCCCTGCTCGCGTCCGGCGAGCGCGTTGGGGTCATGAAGCTCGACGTCGAAGGGCACGAGGCGGCGACCCTGGCGGGCGCGACGTCGCTGCTCGCGACGCGCCGCGTGCGGGACGTGGTCTACGAGGACCACCATCGGTACCCGAGTGCAGTTTCGGCTCTGCTCGAGCGCCACGGATACACCGTGTTCGCCATTGGAGGCGGCCTCTGGGGGCCGCGCATCGCCGACCCGGCCGGCCCGCCGATCCACGCGGATTGGGAAAGCCCGAACTATGTGGCCACCACCGACCCCGAACGCGTCCGGATCCGTCTGCGCCCCCGCCGCTGGCAGGTCCTACAATAGATGGGGCCCCGACGCGCGCGATTCGGGCCGTTGCCCGCCCCCTGGAGCGGCGGTAGCTTGCCCCCAAGCGGGTGAAACGCCGCCGCGCCCGATCCGTAGGGTCTTCCAGTCGCGTCACCGGGATACCGCTCATGGTCACCAAGGAAGAAATCGAAGGCTTTCTCGATCGCCTCAGCGTCGACGGGGCCTCCCATTCGGAAATCGAGCCGGGCCTGTGGGTCGTCAAACCGGGCGGGGCCCAGGATTTCGACGTCGTCGTGCACTATTCGCCGCCCGTCGTGCTCCTGCGCGTGAAGGTCATGACGCTGCCGCGGCAGAACGGCACCGTGGCCACGCTCACGCGCCGCCTCCTCGAGCTGAACGCCAGCGACCTGCTCCATGGCTCCTACGGCATTCAGGACGACTCGGTGGTGCTCACCGAGGCGCTCGAACTCGAGCACCTGGACTACGACGAATTCCTGGCGAGTTATGAGAGTATGACCCTGGCCCTGGCGTCGCACATGCGCGAGTTGGGCTCGTTCCGCGAGGCACACTGACCCATGGGCATTTTCGACCGTCTGTCGCAGCTCCTGCGCTCGAATATCAACGATCTCATCTCCCGGGCCGAAGACCCGGAGAAGATGCTCACGCAGATCCTGGCCGACATGCGCTCGCAGCTGGCCAAGGCCAAGCAGCAGGTGGCCAGCGCCATCGCCGACGAGAAGCGCTTGCGCGATCAGGCCGACGCGGAATACAAGCAGGCCGAAGACTGGGAGCGCCGCGCGATGCTCGCCGTGCAGGAGAATCGCGACGACCTCGCCAAGCAGGCGCTCGTGCGCCAGGGCGAGCACGCCGCCAACGCTCAGCAGCTCGAGCAGACGTGGGAAGCGCACCGGCTGGAAACCGAGAAGCTCAAGAACTCCCTGCGCGACCTCAACGACAAGATCGAAGAGGCCAAGCGCAAGAAGAACCTGCTCGTCGCGCGGCAGCGCCGCGCCCAGGCGCAGAAGCGCATCGCCGAAACGATGTCGTCGCTCTCGGAAAAGTCGGCCTTCGAAGCGTTCAGCCGCATGGAGGAGCGCATCGAAACCAACGAGCGCCAGCTCAAGGCCGCCACCGAGATCGACGAAGAGTTCTCCGGCGACACGCTCCAGCGCGAGTTCAAGCAGCTCGAGCGCGGATCCAACGCCGTGGGCGTCGATCAGCGCCTGCTCGCGCTCAAGCAGAAGATGGGCATGCTCCCCGCCGGGGGATCGGCTCCCGCCAAGCAGCTCGGCGCCGGTGACGACGAAACCGTCTCCGCCGAGATCGAGGACGCGACCGACGACGAGAAGCACGCGCATTGAGCCCTGACGGCAGTCGCTTCAAATACGCACCGGCGCTCACGGCGACGGTTCTGGTCGTCCTGCTCCTCTGGCTGATCGGATCCGTCGCCGACGTGCTGATGCTGCTGTTCCTGGGCATCCTCATCGCCGTCTACCTCAACGCCCTCGCCGGCGCCCTGCGCCGCCGGCTCCGCGTGCCCGACCGCGTGGCGTTTCCCGCCGCGTTCGCGGCCAGTCTCGGCGCGCTCGCCCTCCTGTTCGCGATCCTCGTGCCCCCCGTAGTCACGCAGACGCAGGAGCTCGCCCAGCTCCTGCCCCAGTACCTCACCACCTGGCAGGCCGCGTTCGAGCACGCCATCGCGCGCATCCCCGCGCTGGCCGACGTGCTCCCGCCCGGCGAGCACAGCCTGGTGCTGGCCCTCTACGACCAGCTCTCCAGCGGCGTCCACAACGTCGTGCCCAAGCTCTTCGCCGGCGTCCACGCCCTCATCAACATCTTCTCCGTGGGCGTCATGGCCATCTACCTGTCGCTCAACCCCACGGCCTACACCGACATCGTCGAGTCCCTCTTCCCGCCCGCCCGCCGCCCGTTCGTCCACCACCTCCTGCGCGAGTTGGGCGAGACGCTGCGCGCCTTCATCATCGGCCAGCTGTTCACGATGACGGTGCTCGGCATCCTCACCGCCATCGGCCTCTACATCCTGGGCGTCCCGTACGCGCTCACCTTCGGCGTGCTGTCCGGCCTCGCCGCCATCGTGCCGTTCTTCGGCACCATGATCTCCACCACGCTCCCGGCGCTGTTCGTGCTGAACACGCCCAATGGCGGCACCCGCGCGCTCCTCGTGCTCGGGCTCGGCGTCGTCATCCATCTCATCGAGGGGAACGTCGTCGCGCCCCTCGTGATGTCCGAGAAGGTGGACCTGCCCCCGGTGCTCAGCATCCTCGGGGTGCTCATCATCGGCCAGCTCCTGGGCGCGCTCGGCCTGCTCATCGCCGTGCCCACGCTCGCCATCGTCATGGTGCTGGTGCGCCGCATCCTCGTCCACGGCATCTATGACGGCGGCGTCACCGTCGAGCCCGTCGTCGCATCCGCGCCCGCCGGGACCGCCGCGCCCCCCGCCGCCGACTGATCATCTATTCGTATTTTAATATGACCGACGCGCCTCGCTTCCTCGTCCTCGCCGAGGGATCGTTCAACCCCCTGCGCTCCAAGACGGCCAACGCCTGCATCCGCTACTCGCCCGCGCGCGTCGCCGCCGTGCTCGACTCCACCCAGCGCGGCAAAACGGCGCAGCAGATCCTCGGCCTCGGCGGCGCCATCCCGGTCGTGGGTTCCGTCGACGAGGGTCTGGCGCACCGCCCCAACGCACTCCTCATCGGCATCGCGCCCCAGGGCGGACAGCTGCCCCCCGAATGGCGCGCCATCATCCTCCGCGTCCTCGACGACGGCCTCGACGTATGGAGCGGACTCCACACCCTCCTCGGCGACGACCCCGAATTCGCGGCGCACGCGGCTGCGTCCGGCGCCCGCATGCATGACCTGCGCCGCCCGCCGCGCGACCTCGACGTCGCCCGCGGCCGCGTCCGCGACGTGGCCGCCACCGTCGTGCTCACCGTCGGCACCGACTGCAACATCGGGAAGATGACCGCCGCCCTGCAGCTCCTCGACGGCCTGCGCGCCAAGGGGCACCGCGTTGCCTTTGCCGGCACCGGCCAGACGGGAATTCTCATCGACGGCAAGGGCATCGCCGTCGATGCCGTCGTCGCCGACTTCATCGCCGGCGCCGCCGAACGCCTCGTCCTCGACGCTGCCCGCGACGCCGACATCGTGCTCGTCGAGGGGCAGGGCTCCATCATTCACCCCAGCTACTCGGGCGTCACCTACGGCCTCCTGCACGGGTCGCTCCCGCACGCCCAGGTGATGTGCACCCAGCCCTCGCGCACCGCCATTCGCAACAACGAATGGATGCCCATCCCCCCGCTGCGCGAATTCATCGCCCTCCACGAACGCGTGCCCCTCCGGCCGGCGCCGGTCATCGCCGTCGCCCTCAACACCTACGACCTCGACGACGCCGCGGCCGCCGCCGCAGTCCGGGCCACGCAGCAGGACACCGGCCTCCCCGCCACCGACCCCGTGCGGTTCGATCCCGCCCCGGTGGTCGACGCCATCGACGCCTTCCACCGCGCGCGCTCGCGCTAAGCGCGCCCCCGGCGTTTTTCGCCCCCGGCGGCGGCATTCCGATGGCGCCTCCACGGCCGGCCGCGCGCACCTTTGGCGCGTCCTTCACGCCGCCGGAGACCTCGCATGCTGCTGTTCGCCGCGTCGCACCTCGCCAAACGCTATGCCGCCGGCGTGCCCGGCTGCTCCGCCGCCGTGCGCGTGCTCGCGCACGTCGATCTCCAGCTCACCGACGGCAGCGTGGTGGGCGTGGTGGGAGATCGCGCCTCGGGCAAGACCACGCTCGTGCGCTGCGTGGCCGGCCTCGCCCGCGCCGATGCCGGCGCGCTGCGCTGGGCGCCCGGTGCCGAGCGCGCCCGCGTCGTGTCGCTCGCGCCGGCCGCGCTCCCCTTCGAAACCGTGCGTGACGTGTTGAGCCGCGCCTCGGCTGATCCCCTCGTGCACCCCGAGCGTCTGGCCGCGGCCGTAGACGCCCTGGGGCTCGCCGGCCTGCTGTCCCAGTCACAGACGATGCTGACCACCGACGAGCGAGCGAGACTCGCGCTGGCCATCGGCCTTGCGACCGGGCACCCCCTGCTGCTCCTCGATGGCACCGCCGACGCCATCGCCGCCCGTGAGCGCGCCGCCGTGCGCGCCTGTCTCCTGCGCCACGCCGGCTCTGGCGCGGCCGTGCTACTCACGGGGCGCGACCCCGCCGCCGTCTCCGCCCTCGCCGGCACCGTGCTGCGGCTCGCCGACGGCAAGCTCACGTCCCCTGAACCGGCACCGCAGGCCTGGCCTGCGCGCGTGGCCGAGGCGCGGTCCGCGCCTCCCGCGGTCCGTTGACCCTCATGCGGGGCGCCGCCTAGCTTCCGCGGGTGCCCCGGCTCGAGGTGCGAGTGCTGAGAAGCGGCTGGCGGCGCCTGCTACATTGCGAGCACGCCCATGACCGCTCCCGAATTCCGCCTCTACAACACGCTCACGCGCCGCGTCGAGCCCTTTGCTCCGGCCGACGGGGAGACCGTACGCTTCTACAGCTGCGGCCCCACCGTCTACAACCCGGCGCACCTGGGCAACTTTCGCACCTTTCTGTTCAACGACCTGCTGCGCCGCGCCCTGCGGCTCCGCGGGTGGAAGGTGCGGCAGGTCATGAACCTGACGGACGTCGACGACAAGATCATCAAGCGCGCGAACGACCAGGGCACGACCATCGGCGGGATTACCGTGCCGGTCACCGAGATCTTCGAGGCCGATCGCCGCTATCTGCGCATCGAGGCCGCCGAGTCCTATCCCAAGGCCACCGAGTACATCCCGCAGATGATCGCGCTCGTCGAGCGCCTCGTGACGGCGGGCGTGGCCTATCAGGCCGAAGACGGCTCGGTGTACTTCGCCATCGCGCGCTTTCCGCAGTACGGGCGGCTGTCGCGCCTCGACACGCGGGAGATCCGCGCCGGCGCGCGCGTCGCGCAGGACGACTACGCCAAGGAGAACGCGCAGGACTTCGCGCTGTGGAAGGCGGCGAAGCCCGAGGACGAGCGCGTGGGCGCGGCGTGGGATTCCCCGTGGGGCCGTGGGCGGCCGGGGTGGCACCTCGAGTGCTCGGCGATGGCCATGGACCTGCTGGGCGAGACCCTCGACATCCATACGGGCGGCATCGA
>JAGWRB010000187.1 GCA_028876725.1 Gemmatimonadota bacterium | reverse complement strand
GGTTCCCGCCCGCGCGGCCCGATGCCGCGCGCACGCTCGCCGGGCGCCGCGCGCGCTTCGGCGGGAACCTGAGCATCGCGTACCGGCGCCCGCTGAAGGCCGTGCGCGGGTGGCGCCAGTATCTGTTCGACGACACGGGGCGCCAGTTCGTGGACGCGTACAACAACGTGCCGCACGTGGGACACGCCCACCCGCGCGTCGTGCGCGCCGCCGCGGACCAGATGCGCGTGCTCAACACGAACACGCGGTACCTGAACGACCTGCAGGTCGAATACGCCGAGCGGCTGTCCGGCACGCTGCCCGAGCCGCTGCGCGTCTGCTACTTCACGAGCTCGGCGAGCGAGGCGAACGAGCTGGCCCTGCGGCTGGCCCGGGCCTTCACCGGCGCCCGGGACCTGATCGTCCTCGAGGCGGCGTATCACGGCAATACTACTACGCTAATAGACGCCAGTCCCTACAAGCACGCCGGGCCGGGCGGCGAGGGCGCGCCGCCGTGGGTGCACGTGGCGCCGCTCCCCGACGATTTCCGCGGGCCCTACCGCCGCCGCGACCCCGACGCCGGCGCCAAATACGCCGAGCACGTGGCCGAACTGGCCGAGGGCGTGCGGGCGGGCGGACGCCGCCTGGCGGCGTTCCTCGCCGAGTCCTGCCCGAGCGTCGGCGGACAGATCATGCTCCCGCCCGGGTATCTGGCCGAAGCGTACCGCCACGTCCGCGAGGCGGGCGGCGTGTGCATCGCCGACGAGGTGCAGACCGGCCTGGGGCGGATCGGCACGCACTTCTGGGCGTTCGAGGCCCACGGGGTCGTGCCCGACATCGTCGTGATGGGCAAGCCGCTGGGCAACGGGCACCCGCTGGCCGCCGTCGTCGCGACGCGCGCCATCGCGGACGCGTTCGACAACGGGATGGAGTACTTCAGCACCTTCGGCGGGAACACCGTGTCGTGCGCCGTCGGGCTTGCGGTGCTCGACGTGATGCGCGACGAGGGCCTGCAGGCGCATGCCCGCGCCGTGGGCGATCGATTGCTCGATGGGCTGCGGCCCCTGACGCGGCGTCGCGCGCTGGTGGGCGACGTCCGCGGATCGGGACTCTTTCTCGGCGTCGAGCTCGTGCGCGACCGAGAGGCCCTGGAACCGGCCGCGGACGAGGCGAGCTACGTGGCCAACCGGATGCGCGAGGAGGGCATCCTCCTTGGCACCGACGGGCCCGCGCACAACGTGATCAAGATTCGTCCGCCTATGCCGTTCGGCGCGTCAGACGCCGACCTGCTCGTCGAGACGCTGGACCGCGTGCTCGGCGAGCTGGACGGGGGATAGGCCGCCCCGGCTGCCGAGACGGGCTACGGCACGATGGCGTGCCGCTGCCGCATCAGCGCCTCGACTTCGTCGATGTCGCGCGGTGCCGTGCTCAGGCGCTCGAGACCGGCGGCCGTGATCACGTAGTCGTCCTCGATGCGCACGCCCGTGTTGCGGTAGCGCGCCACGGCGCCACGCACGTGGGCGATGAACGCCCGGTTCTTCGGCGTGTCGGGAAGCGCCGCGAGCGACGCCGGGCTGATGTAGATGCCGGGCTCGATGGTGAACGCGTCCCCCACCTGGTACGTGTGATCGCCGTAGTAGAACTGCACGGGGTCGTGCACGGCGAGCCCCAGCCCGTGGCTGATGCCGTGAATCATCCACAGGTTCGCCTGCTTGCACGCGTCCGGCTGGCGCGCGCAGTCGGCGGGCCACGGCGGGTCGAAGGTCGCGTCGGCACTCTCCACGAGTCCCAGCGTCGCCAGGCCGCGCGCGCGCACCGCGAACGACGAATCCTGCGCGATGTGCTCGGGGATCCCCGCGCGCGAGAACCGCTCGGCGATGGTCTGCGCGTCGCGCACGAGCTGATAGATCTGCCGCTGTGCGGGCGTGAACGTGCCGCTCACCGGAATCGAGCGCGTGACGTCGGCCGCGTAGCCCTGGTACTCGCCGGCCGCGTCCATCACCACGATGTCTCCGGGACGGGCGGCCGCCGTGTCTTTCATATAATGCAGCTGCGTGCCGTTCGCGCCCGCGCCGACGATCGACCCATACGCCACGCGCTGGGCGCCCAGTCGAGTGAACTCATATTCGAGCGCGGCCCGGAGCTCGTATTCGTGCCGCGGATTGGGCACGAGCATCGCCGCGCGATGTCCCGCGGAGCTGATCTCGGCCGCCTGGCGCAGGAGCGCGATTTCCGCCGGGCTCTTCCGCGCGCGCAGGCGATCGACGATGGGCTGCGCGTCGCGCACCGCCAGCCCGCCGTGCGCCGCGGCGAACTCGCGCATGAAGATCTGCCCGCGCGTGAGCGAGTCGGCGCGGGCGAAGTCGGCGTCCGCGAAGTCGGCCAGCGAGTAGAACGGGAGCCCCGCCGCGGCGAGCGAGTCGAGCACGCCGCGCAGCGCGCCGAAGGAACGCCCGGGGATCCCGGTCTCGCCGAGCACCGAGGCCGTGTCGGGGCGGCGCCCGTAGTAGAACGCCATCCGCGGGTCGATCGGGGTGAGGAAGAGCGTGGCCGACGGACGTCCGTCGTGCGCCACGAGCACGAACGCCGCGTCCGGCTGATCGAAGCCGGTGAGGTAATGGAACGCCGGGAGCTGGAAGAAGGTGCCGAAGTCGGTGACCGGTGTGCGGCCGCCGAAGGCGACGACCACGCCGTTCTGTATGCGCGCGGCCAGCGAGTCGCGGCGTGCGGCGTACTCGCCGGAGGTGATCTGCGCGGTGGCCGTCGCGGCGACGGCAGCGGTGAGCAGGGCGGCGCGCGCGGCGGAGCGGAGCGAGGCGTGCATGGGGCGGGGCGGGTGGTGGGGGCGAAGTGGCGGCGGTCAGTGCGTGCCGCAGCGGCGGGCGAGCTGGTCGGCGGCGTCGTTGTCGACGTCGAGCACCATGATGCCGCTGGTGACGCGCCCGCCGTCGGCGGTGTGCCGGCTGCGGCCGGGGGTAATGAGATACTGCGTATGGCCGTCGCGGTCGGTGTAGACCGACACCGAGAGCTCGCTGTATTCCGCGCTATCGGGCGACGTGGGATCCTGCTTCTGCGCCGTGAGGAACCCGGCGGCGTCTTGTCTGGTAGTGATGGTGTATCCGAGCGCGGTGGTGGCGCGGACCATGCAGTCGAACGTTTGGCGCGGGGTGAGCGGCGCGGCGCCGGTGACGATGTGCGGGCCGATGCATGCGGCGGTGGCGAGCAGGAGCACCAGCGTCGGGGGAGGTTTCACGAGCGTCTCGCGGCGAGTGGGCGGCGCGGTGGGGGAAGGGAACCGGGCGAAAGCTCGCCCGGCGGGGCGCGGGCGCAAGGGGCGTGGCGTGTCAGGTTCGCGACAGACGGCGTGCGGGGCGGAAATCCCGCTTGTGGCGAGCGGAACCGGCGCGTATACTGGACTGTATACAATGGCGGGGCCGCGGAGAGCCGCGGCGTCATCACCGCTCATCGGGAGGAACAGCATGCGGATTCATGGCGCGATCCACGACGGCGTGACGCGGGCGACGCGCCGTGTCCGGGGGCTTCCCGCGCTCGCGGCGCTGGCCGCGGCCATCGGGCTCGCCGCGGCGCCGGCCGGCGCCCAGGACAGTGGCAACGGCTTTCTGTTCGGCGTGCCGCATTCCACGTTCACCATTCGCACCGGCTACGACCGGGCGTTCGCGAACAGCGACCTGTTCTCATACGTGACGCGCACGTACACGGTGAACAAGAGCGCCTTCTCGAGCCCGCTCCTCTCCGCCGACCTCGGGTTCCGCGTCAACCGCCAGATCGACGCGACCGTCGGACTGGGCTACTCGCGCGCCGTGGCGCGGTCCGAGTACCGCGACTTCGTGGACAACAACAACCTGCCCATCAACCAGACCACCGAGTTCACGCGGATTCCGCTCTCCGTGAACCTCAAGGCGTATCTCGGACCGCGGGGGCAGTCCGTCGGCCGGTTCGCCTGGGTGCCGGCGTCGTTCACGCCGTACGTGGGCGGCGGCGTGGGCACCATGTGGTACAAGTTCCGGCAGGCGGGGGACTTCATCGATTTCACCACGAACAACGTGTCATCCGACGCGCTCGCCTCGTCGGCGTGGACGCCGATGGCCGACGCGTTCGTGGGCGCCGACTACACGCTCACCCCGGGGATGGCGCTCACCGGCGAGGCGCGCTATTCATGGGCCCAGGGGCCGGTGAACGACAACTATTACTCGGGCTTCAACCGCATCGACCTGTCCGGGCTCTCCGTGACGGCCGGTCTCACCTTCAGGTTCTGAGGAGAACGGCATATGAAAATTAGTATATCGCGGATGTGGTGGGCGGTCCTCGCGCTGGGCGCGCTCCTCGTCGCGCCCCGCGGGGCGGCCGCGCAGCAGGGCGGCGCCGACGCGCGCTGGGATGCCTACCTCGGCTGCTGGCAGCCCGTCGGCGCGCCCGACGGCGCCCGGACGTCGCTCCTCTGCATCGTCCCCGGCGCCGACGCCTCGGCCGCCGACCTCGTGACCGTGACCGACGGCAGGGAAACGGCGCGTGAACATCTGGACGCCACCGGCCGCCACGTGGCCAACGTCCGCGACGGCTGCAAGGGCTGGGAGAGCGGCGACTGGTCGGCCGACGGCGAGCGCCTGTACCTGCATGCCGATTTCACCTGCGCCAACGGCGCGCGCCAGCGGTCCACCGCGCTCCTCGCCCTCGATGCCAACGGCGATCTGCTCGACGTGCAGGGGCTCGAATCGGGCAAGAACACCGGGGTGCGCGTGGCCCGGTACCGCGAGGCCACCGATCCCGGCCCGCTGCCGCCCGACGTCGCCAACGCCGTCGGCGCACGCACCATGGCCGTCGACGCGGCCCGCGTCGCGGCGGCTGCACCGCTCACCACCGACAACGTGATCGAGGCCTCGTCGCACCTCAACAAACTCGTCGTCGAGGCATGGCTGGCCAACCGCGGCGACCGGATGGCGGTCGACGGCCATGAACTCGAAACGCTCGCGCGCGGCGGAGTGCCCGGCGACGTCATCGACGTGATGGTGGCGCTGGCCTATCCGGACAAGTTCGCCGTGAACCCGGCCGTCGGCGGTGAAGGCGGCGCGTATGGCGGCGCCGTGGCGGCCGCGCCGCTCAAGGGCGTCGTGGGCGCCGACACCGCGCGCGCGCGCCCCTGCGTCTACTCCGCGTACGCCTGGGGCTACGACAGCTGCGGCTACGACGGGTGGGCGTACGGCTACGGGGCGTACGGTCCGTCGCCGTGGGGCTACAATCCGCTCTGGTACGGCGCCTACGGCCCGGCGTATGGATACGGATACGGGTATGGCTACGGCGGCTACGGCTACGGCGGCTGGTACGGCCAGCCGGTGGTCGTCGTCGTGAAGAACGGCGGCACCGGGTCGCACGGCCGGGTGATCAAGGGGCGCGGCTACGTGTCCGGCCAGCGGGCGACCGGCAACTCGGGCGCGCGGATCCCCGCCCAGCCGTCGGGCAGTGCGAGCGTCGGCGGCGCGAGCGGCAACTCGGGCAGTGCGAGCGGATCGTCGGGCAGCGCCAGCGGCGGACGCACGGCCCACCGGCGCGGGGGCGGCGGCACGCGCTGATCCACCATCGCAGCGGGAGTGACGCGGCGCCGGCGATCCTGATCGCCGGCGCCGCGTGCGTTGAGGGCGTGTGGATTGGCGGCGTTGCGGGAACGCGCGCGCGGCGCCCCGCCGCGCGTCAGCGCACGCCCACGGCGCGCGCCGCGATCACCGTGACGTTGTCGCTGCCGCCGCGCGCCAGCGCCAGATCCACCAGTGCGTGGCACGCCTGCTCGGCCGAGGTCATCGTGCGCAGGTGTTCGGCGATTTCGGCGTCGGACACGTGCTTCGTCAGCCCGTCGCTGCACAGGAAGATCACGCAGCCGCGCTCGCGAATGTCCAGCCGGTGCACTTCGGGCGTCGCTTCGGCCGAGCCGATGGCCCGCGCCAGCACGTGCCGGTAGGGCGACGCCGCCGCGCGCTCCGGCGGGAGCACGCCCATGTCCACGAGATCCTGCGCCACGGTCTGGTCACGCGTTACCTGCACGAGCTTCCCCTGCGTGAAGTGATAGCAGCGGCTATCCCCCACCTGCACGACGTACGCCCACGGCCAAACGGCCACGGCCAGGGTCAGCGTGGTGGCCATGATCTGGGGCAGTTCCATCTCCGCGGCGCGCGCCTGCACGGCGCGATGCGCCTCGGCGGCGGCCGTCCGGAGCGCGGCCATCAACTCCTCTTCACGTCCCGAAACGACGGCGTTGCAGCACTCCATCGTGGTCGACACGTACCGCATGATCGCTTCCACCGCCAGCTGGCTGGCCAGGCCGCCCTCGCTTCCGCCGCCCACCCCGTCGGCCACGAGCATGATCGTGGCCAGCCGCTCGCCGCGCGTCGGAAGCTGCTCGACGTTGGGCAAACTCGTGCCCGCGATCACGACCTGCGGGTGCACCGTGCCCAGCAGAAAGTGGTCCTGGTTCTCCTCGCGGACGTGCCCGGGATGCGTCATCCCGAACAGGTCGAGCTGCCGGTCGCGCGGGCGCTCGGCGGGCGAGGCCTCCACGATGCCGTCGCGGCGGCTGCGGTCGTTGGTCATTTGGCGGCGGGGGAGGCGGAATGCGCAGGGTGGGGCGAGCGACGTGCCCGCTACTGCCCGCGGCGTCCCGACTTGGCGGAAGTGGCCCGTGGTTTCGCGAGCGGAGCCGAGCGCGGCGCGGGCGCGTGCGGGTGCGCCTTCTGCGCGTCGGCGTCGGGCCGGACCGTGCGCTTGTGCGAGAAGTCGGGGACCTGCGTGCGATGCTTCTTCATGGACCCTCCCGGGAGGTTCGCCTCTCCGAAAGTTGTCTGCGCGTGCCGATTGCGGCCAGTGGCCGCGGACCGGCCGTATGGCGGGCGCCACGGGCGGGCCGGTTCGGGGGTTCACTTCGCTCCCGGCGTTCGATAGCGTTCTCCCCCATGACTCCTCGTATCTCCGAACTCGGCGCCCACGTCGGCCAGCGCGTCACCGTTCGCGGGTGGGTGACCCACGTGCGCTCGTCGGGCAAGATCGCGTTCGCGGTGCTGCGCGATGGCACCGGGATCGCGCAGGCGGTGTTCGTCAAGAGCCAGGTGCCCGGCGAAGTGTGGGAGCGCTTCGGAACGCTCACCCTCGAAACGTCTGTGTCCGTGACCGGTGAGGTGCGCGCCGAGCCGCGCGCACCCGGGGGGTACGAGTTGGGCGTGGCCGCGCTCGAGGTGATCGGCGCGAGTCCCACCGACTACCCGATCCAGCCCAAGGAGCACGGCATCGACTTTCTGCTCGACCACCGGCACCTGTGGCTGCGCAGCGCGCGGCAGCGCGCCATCGCGGCCGTGCGCAGCGAACTCGAGCAGGCGGTGCACGACTTCTTCTACGAGCGCGGATTCCTGCGCGTGGACACGCCGATTCTGACGGCGGCCATCGGTGAACGGAGCGGGCTCTTTTCGACGGAGTACTTCGAGGAGGGGACGGCGTATCTGGCGCAGACCGGCCAGCTCTACGGCGAGGCCGCGGCGGCCGCGTTTGGGAAGATCTATACCTTCGGCCCCACCTTCCGCGCCGAGAAGTCGAAGACGCGCCGGCACCTGACCGAGTTCTGGATGATCGAGCCCGAGGTGGCGTGGTACGACTCCAACGACAACATGCGGCTGCAGGAAGACTTCGTGTCGTTCCTCGTGGCCCGGGTGCTCGAGCGGCGGCAGGCGGAGCTCAAGGAGCTCGAGCGCGACGTGTCGAAGCTGGAGACGGTGAAGGCGCCGTTCCCGCGCATCAACTACACCGACGCGGTGGCCATTCTGCAGGGGAAGGGGAGCGCGGTGCAGTGGGGCGACGACCTGGGCGCCGAGGACGAGGCGCTGCTGGTGGAGGGGTATGACCGTCCCGTGTTCGTGACCAACTATCCGAAGGAAGCGAAGGCGTTCTACATGAAGGAGAACCCGGACGATCCGCGCACCGTGCTGTGCGACGATTGTCTGGCGCCCGAGGGGTACGGCGAGATCATCGGCGGCTCGCAGCGCGAGGACGACTACGACCGGATCGTGCAGCGCATCAAGGACGAGGGGCTGCCGATGGACGCCTACGGCTGGTATCTGGATTTGCGTAAGTACGGCACGTTCACGCACTCGGGGTTCGGGCTGGGGCTGGAGCGGACGGTGGCATGGATCTGCGGGCTGCAGCACATCCGGGAAGTAATCGCGTTTCCGAGGATGATGTACCGGCTGCGGCCATAATCGCGGCTGGCGCATCGGCGCCCTGACGCGCAGGATTGTTCCTCATGCGACCCTTCATCCTGCGCATCGCCTGTCTTGGCGTCGCGGGCGCGGCGGCTTCGGCCGCGGCCCAGCACGCGACCACTGTTGACGAACGCGCCGCCGCGTGGCGCGACCACCAGGCCATGGCGGAGGCGTCGTATTTTCGCGGTCTCGCCTGGCGCGCCGACGGTCCCGTCAAGACGGGCGCGCGCGTGGAAGCCATCGCGATCCCGCCCGGCAACACGGGGACGATCTACGTCGGGGTGGCGTCGGGGAACGTCTGGAAGACGGTCAACAACGGACTGACCTGGCGCCCCATCTTCGATCACGAGAGCGCGTTCTCCATCGGCGACGTCGCGGTGGCGCCCAGCAATGCCAACGTCGTGTGGGTGGGCACCGGCGAGGCTCAGCCGCGCTTTGCCGGCTACGACTTTCCGGGCACGGGGGTGTTCAAGTCGGTGGACGCGGGCGCGCACTGGGCGTCCATGGGCCTCGCCGACACGCATCACATCGGCACGGTGCTCATCGATCCCCGCAATGCCGACGTGGTGTACGTGGCGGCGATGGGGCACCAGTGGTCCGCCAATCACGAGCGCGGCGTATTCCGCACGCGCGATGGGGGGCGCCACTGGCGGCAGGTGCTGTACATCGACGACTCCACGGGGGTGATCGATCTGGCGATGAGCCCCACGGACTCCCGGACCCTGTACGCCTGGGGATGGCAGATCGAGCAGGGGGAGCGCGGCGGCTTCTTCAAGTCGACCGACGGCGGCGATCACTGGCGGCGAATTTCGGCGGGGCTTCCCGACGGGCCGCTGGGACGCGCGAACATCGGTGTTTCGCCGAGTGACGCACGGGTGCTCTATCTGTTCCTCGACAATCGCGCGCCGTCGCCGATCAAGGGCCGGCCGTACGTGGGCGGCGAGGTCTACCGCTCCAACGATGGCGGCGAGCATTGGCACCGGGCGAACACCCAGGATCTGTTCGACGTGTTCGGCGTCTTCGGATGGAAGTTCTGCGACGTACACGTCGATCCGCGCGACCCGCAGCACGTGTACATCCTCGGCAACCGGGCGTTCGAATCGTTCGACGGCGGCGCGACCTGGCGTCGTCTGGGGGACCGCATCCTCCGCGTGCATCATACCGACGGCCGCGCCATGCACCTGGACCAGCATGAGTTGGTCATCGACCCGGCCAATCCCGACCGGTTGCTGCTGGGCAACGACGGCGGCCTGTTCATGTCGTACGACGCCGGCGCCAGCTGGCTGCACCTCAACGACATTCCCGTTTCGCAGATGTACTTCGTGACCACCGACGATGCGCGTCCGTATCGCATCTACGCGGGCACGCAGGACGACGCGGCCGTCTACGGTCCGAGCAACGCCTCGCTCGACGACGACGAGCCGGCCGTGTGGCGCAGCGTCTACCTGGATCGGTGGACCGGCGGCGACAGCTTCGTGACCCGGCCAGATCCCACCGATTCGCGCATCGTCTATTACGAGCATCAGAACGGCGACATGCGGCGCATGGACGTCACCGGCCCCTCGGTGCTGACTGACGGACCGTCCGCGGTGGACATCCACCCCCACGCGCCGGCGGGCGCACCGCGCGTTCGATTCAGCTGGTATACGCCATTCCTGATTTCGCACTACGATCCCCGTACGCTCTATGCCGGCGGCACCCAGGTGCTCAAGTCCACGGATCGCGGTGCGCACTGGACGGTCGTCAGCCCCGAGGTGGGCGATCCGGTGGGCACGGATCGGGGGCTGGTGACGACCGGCGCCCTCACCCGCCTCGACGAATCGCCGCTGGAGCGCGGCATGCTGGCGGGGGGCACCGAGGGCGGCCGCGTCTGGCTCACCCAGGATGACGGCGGCCATTGGCGGCGGATCGATGCCGGGCTGCCCCGCGATTGGACCACGTGCGTCACCCTCTCGCGCTGGGACGCGGGCACGATGTACGTGAGCTTCACCGGCTACCGCCGGGACGACGAGCGCCCCGAAGTCTTCGTCTCCACCGACACAGGGCGGACCTGGCGATCGATCGCCGCCAACCTTCCGATGGAATCGGTGTTCGCGATCAAGGAAGACCCGGCCGATCCGCAGCTGCTCTACCTGGGCACGGACCGCGGCGTCTACGTTTCGCGCGACCGTGGGGCCCGGTGGGAATCGCTCAGCGCGACGCTGCCCACGACCCCCGTCATGGATCTGACCGTCCAGGCCCGCGCGCGCGAACTCGTGATCGGCACCTATGGACGGGGCGCGTGGATTCTGGACCTCAAGCCCATTCGTGACCGCACGGCCGTATCGCCGGCTCGGCCCGTGTACCTGTATCCCACCCGCGATGCCACCGTGGACTGGTTCGGGTGGGAAGCGGTGCCCGGGGAGCGCCGCGGTCGGAATGTTGCGCGCATGCAAATGGCCTCCGTTGCCGCGGGGGTGGCGTCGTTCGTGGTGCGCGATTCGACGGGGGCCGTCGTCCGGCACTGGAGCGCGCCCGTGTCGCCGGGCGTCAATTCGTTCGCGTGGGATCTGCAGGCCGCGCGGCGGGATGGCGAACTCCGCGACGCGGCGCCGGGCACCTACACGGTGGACGTGGTCGTGGGGGCCGGGTCGGCCACGCAACGGATCACGGTGCTGGCCGATCCGAATCGGCCGCGCTGAGCGCCAACGGCTCGCGCCCACCGCCTCCCCCCCACGGGCGGTCGCCGCCAGTCGTCACACCTCTTCCCGCTTTACCTCGTCCCACAACCCGTCCAGCGCCGCCAGCCCGGCCGTCCGCACGTCCATCCCCCGCGCCTTCGCCTTCTCCTCGACGCCGCGAAACCGCCGCACGAACTTCCCGTTCGCCCGGTCCAGCGCCAGCGCCGGATGCACCCCCGCCTTCCGGCACAGATTCACCACCGCGAACAGCAGGTCGCCCAGCTCCCCCTCCAGCCGCTCATGAGCGGAGTCGTATACCGGACCCGGCCCGGGCCGCGGCGGCTGCGCGGCCAACTCCGCGCGCACCTCGCCCAGCTCCTCGTCCACCTTCTCGAGCGGCCCCGCCACGTCGGGCCAGTCGAATCCCACGCCGGCCGCGCGGTCCTGCAGCCGGTACGCCCGGTGCAGGCTCGGCAGCTCCACCGGCAGCCCGTCCACGAGGCTCTCCCGCTTCCGCGCCTTCTGCTGCTCCCACGGCGTGCGCTCCCCGTCGCCGTACAGGTGCGGATGCCGCGCCTTCATCTTCCCGATGAATCCGTCGGCCACATCCTGAAACGTGAACGCCCCGCGCTCCTCGGCGAGCACCGAGTGAAACAGCACCTGCAGCAGCAAGTCGCCCAACTCCTCGCGCAGCTGCCGGTCGTCGCCGCCCTTGATCGCGTCGTCCACCTCGTGCGCCTCCTCCAACAGGTAGGGGCGCAGCGATTCGTGCGTCTGCGCGGCGTCCCATTCGCACCGCGCCCGCAGATCGCGCATCAATTCGAGCGTATCTTCAAGTGGCCGTTTCACTTGCCTCGCCTCCACGCGTCCGATATACTCCCGGTCCTGCAAATGATAGCTCAATGATAAGGGCCATGACGCGCGCCTGGGTGGAGATCGACCTGGGCGCGCTGACTCGAAATGCGGCGCGCATCGCCGCCGCGGCGCGCGTTCCGCTGCTTCCGATGATCAAGGCCGACGCCTACGGACTGGGCGCCGTGGGCGTGGCGCGGGCGCTGGAGTCCACGAACCCGTGGGGCTACGGCGTCGGGACCATCGAGGAGGGCGAGGAACTCCGCGCGGCGGGGATCACGCGCCCCATCCTCGTCCTCACGCCCATTCTGCCGGAGACGTTCGACGCCGTGCGCGCCGCGCAGCTGCGTCCCGCGCTCGGCGATCGCGACGCGATCGCGGCGTGGGGGCCGAGCGGCGCGCCCTGGCACCTGTCCATTGACACCGGCATGAACCGCGCGGGCGTCCCGTGGCGCGACATGGAGCGCGTGCGCGATCTCGTCGCCGCGCATCCGCCCGAGGGCGCGTTCACGCACTTCCACTCCGTGCTCAAGGACCGCGCGTCGGTCGCGCTGCAGAGCGACCGATTCCGGGCGGCGCTCGCCCAGCTCCCGGCGCGTCCGGCGCTGCTGCACGCCGAGTCGTCGGCGGCCGTCGAGCACAACGAGGCAGGGTCGACGTGGGATCTCGTGCGCCCCGGCATCTTTCTCTACGGCGTGGGCACGGCGGGCGGCCTTGCGCCCGAGCCCGTCGTCGCCGTGCGCGCGCGCATCGTCGAGCTGCGCCAGATTCGCGACGGGGACACCGTGAGCTACGGCGCGACCTGGCCACCGCCCGGATCGCACCCCGAAGACTGGCCGCGGCGCATCGCCACGCTGCCGCTCGGTTACGCCGACGGCTATCGCCGGGCGCTGGGCAACCGCGGCTGGGCGCTGCTGCACGGGCGGCGCGTCCCCGTGGCCGGCGCCGTCACGATGGACATGACGATGCTGGACGTCACCGACGTGCCGTGCCACGTGGGCGACGTGGTCACGCTCATGGGCGCCGACGGCGGTGACGTGCTGACGGTGCAGGATGTGGCGCGGTTCGGCCATCTCTCGCCGTACGAGCTGCTCACCGAGCTGCACTCGCGGCTGCCCAGACTCTACCGGGAGCACGCATGACGAGACGCGCGGCGATCGTGGTGCTGGATGGCGTGGGCGTCGGCGCGGCGCCGGACGCGGCCGCGTACGGCGACGTGGGCAGCGACACGCTCGGCAACCTGTCGCGCGCCGTTCCGGGCGGGTTCGACCTGCCGAGTCTGCGGGCCGCGGGGCTCGGCAACATTGCGCCGCTGGCGGGCATGGCTCGTACGGATCGCGCGACCTGCGCGTGGGGGCTCATGGAGCCCAAGTCGGCCGGCAAGGACAGCACCACCGGGCACTGGGAGCTGGCAGGGCTGCACCTGGCGCGGCCGTTTCCCACCTATCCGCACGGATTCCCGGCCGATGTGGTGGACGAGTTCGCGCGCCGCACGGGGCGTCCCGTGATCGGCAACGTGGTGGGAAGCGGGACGGTGATCATCGACCGCTACGGCGCCGAGCACGCGCGCACGGGCGCGTGGATTCTCTACACGTCGGCCGACTCCGTCTTTCAGATCGCCGCCAACGAGGCCGTCATTCCGCTCGATGAGCTGTACCGCGGGTGCGAGGTCGCGCGTCGCATGCTCGTGGCGCCGCACGACGTGTCGCGTGTGATTGCCCGGCCGTTCACGGGGACGCCCGGCGCCTACACGCGCACGAGGAACCGGCGGGACTTTTCCATCGAGCCACCCGGGGAGACCCTGCTCGACGCGCTCGTGGCGGCGGGGGTGCCCACCGACGGCGTGGGGAAGGTGGACGATCTGTTCGCGGGCCGCGGCATCGCGTCACGCCACTTTGCCGACAACGGGCAGGGGATCGCGGCGATCGCGGAATGGCTGGAGGGCGGCGCGGGTGGGTTCCTGTTCGCCAACCTAGTAGATTTCGACCAGCAATTCGGGCACCGGAACGACGTTCCGGGGTTCTATGGAGCGTTGCGTCAGTTCGACGCCGCGCTGCCTCGGCTTTTGTCCGCCCTCCGCGAGGACGACCTGCTCTTCATCACGGCTGATCACGGCAACGACCCGACGACGGCGTCCACCGACCACGCGCGCGAGTGCGTGCCGTTGCTGGCCGGCGGTCCGCGCGTTCGTCCGGGTGACCTCGGGCGCCGCGGCAGCTTCTCCGACCTCGGGGCCACCGTGGGCGAATGGCTCGGCGTCGGTTTTCGCGGGCGCGGCACGTCGTTCCTTTCCGCGCTGGTGAGCCGGTGAGCGCTCGCGCCGCCGTCGCGAAGGATCCCGCCGCGCTGGTCGCGACCGCGCTCGGCGCGCTCCGCGATCAGGCCCTGCGCGCCATGGACGCGGCGTACGCGCCGTACTCGGGATTCCGCGTGGGCGCCGCGCTGCTGGGCGTCGACGGTTCGATCGCGTCGGGGTGCAACGTGGAAAACGCGTCGTACCCTGCCGGCGTGTGCGCGGAACGGGTCGCGCTCGGCTCGGCCGTCGCCGGCGGTGTCCGGCAATTTCTGGCGATTGCCATCGCGACCGAAGCCCAGGAGCCCACGCCCCCGTGCGGCATCTGCCGCCAGGCGCTGGTGGAGTTCGCTCCCGATCTGGTGGTCCTGAGCGTCACGCGCGGCGGACGTGAGGCGCGGTGGTCGCTGGCCGACCTGCTGCCGCACGCGTTCACGCCGCATTCGCTCGACCACAGTCGTCACTAGCCACTCGTGGACGGTGTTCGTGTTCCTGCCCCGTAGTCGAATCTTCGCGCTCCTGACCGCGGCGCTCGCCGTGGCCGCCGTCGCGGCCTGCAGCGACAACCTCGAGTCCAACTCCGCGTGCCCGCTGCTGTGTCCCGGGCAGCAGGTCACGCTGCACGACACCACGCTCGACGCGGTGATCGTCGACTCGTCGGTGTCGGGCTTCCCGGCGCTTGGCGAGGAGCCGTATCTCCTGGTCTCGACGCGCGGCGACAGCCTGGACGCGCGGGCCATCATCCGCTTCGATTCGCTGCCGAGCACGTTCACGCGCACCAACTCGCCGGTGGATACGACGATCGTCGGGGTCGACAGCGCGTTTCTGATGCTGCGCGTCGACACGACCGCCAAGCGCCCCGGGGCGCCGATCACGGTCAGTGTCTACGACGTGGACACCAAGAATCCGGATAGCACGGCCACTGACACGTCGGTCGCCCTGCTCGCGCCGCTCTTCTCGGCCGATCGCCTGCTGGGTTCGGCCACGTACGATCCCGATTCGCTGCGCGACAGTCTGCGCGTGCCGATCTCGAGCGATTCGCTGTTCGACTACATCAAGCACGGGCGCCGGCTGCGGGTGGGGGTCATGGTCACCGGGCCGAATCGCGCGCAGCTGCGCATCGGGACGACGGTGGGCTACAACCCGGCGCAGATCGTCTTCAAGCCGGCGCCCGCGGGCGACACCACCGGCGTGAAGCCGCTCTACGTGCAACCGCTCTCCAAGACGCCGTACAACAGCGGGCTGGCCAGCAATCTCATGGACTACCTGCTCGTCGTGCGCGGTACCGGCGCGCCGTCGTCGCCCGTGCTCGCGGTGGGCGGTCTTCCCGGTCATCGCGTGTACCTGCGGTTCGCGCTTCCGGCGCGCATCGTCGACTCGTCCACCGTGGTGCGCGCGACGCTGCTGCTGCACCAGGTGGCGAACCCGCTGTCGCCCGACGCGCACGACACGTCCACGGTGTGGCCGCAGGCGATCATCGCGTCGGCGGCGGTGACGGATCTGGCGCGCGCGTTGCGGATCCTCTCCACCGTGGGCGGCATCGGGCTCGACACGCTCGAGCACTTCGCGCCCGCCGACAGCGGGATGCGCCAGTTTGAAATGGTGCAGCTCGTGCGCGCGTGGACGGCGAGCCTGACCCCCACCGATCCGCGCGCGCTGGCGATGCGCACGCAATTCGAGGGCGCGTCGGGGGCGCTGTACTGGTTTACGCCGTCGAGCGGGCCCGCCGCGTGGCGTCCGCGCATCGAGATCACCTACGCCGCGCCGCCGTCGAAGGGAGGCACGCCATGACCGCCCGTTTCACGCCGGTCCGCACCTTCGCGGCCGCGCTGCTCGTGCTCGCGCTCCCCGCGTCGCTGGCGGCGCAGGGGAACCTCAGCGTGCAGGGGCTCGGCTATCCGCCCGGCCAACTCAGCGCACGGTCGCTTGGCGCCGGCGGCGCGTTGGGCGAGATGGATCCGACTTCGGCGCTCAACCCCGCGGCCATTCTTGAATTCGGCGCGCCGGCGCTGGCCATGCAGATCCAGCCCGAATTCCGGCGTGTGACCGCCAACGGCAAGACGGCGAATTCGAGCACCCAGCGGTTCCCCGTGTTCGTGGGCGCGCTGCCGTTCGGCGAGCACCTGATGGTGGGCGTCTCGTCGTCCACGCTGCTCGACCGTTCCTGGCAGACCACCACGCCGCAGGACCAGGTGATTCGCGGCGACACGGTGAGCTTCAATTCGACCACCAAGAGCGACGGCTCGGTGAACGATCTCGCGTTCACGGCGGCCTACGAATTCCGCCCGTGGCTGCGCGCCGGCCTGGCGCTGCACGCCGTGAACGGTCGCGACGTGGTGGCGCTGCGCCGCACGTTCGCCGACACCGTGCGCTACGGCGACTCCTTCGAGACCGTGTCCAACACGTACACGGGCAACGCGGTGTCCGCCGGCGTCGAGATGTTCGAGCCCGATCTCGGCGGCCTCGCCCTGTCGTACCGGCGCGGGGGACACCTGTCGCAGACGGTGGGCGACACGACCATCGAAACGGCGCGCGTCCCCGACCACTTCGGCGTCGCCGCAGCCTTCGCCGGCTTCACCGGCGCCACGATCGCCCTGCGCACCGGCTACGATCGCTGGTCGGCCCTCGGGCACATGGACTCCGCCAGCGGCGCGGCCATGGACAGCTGGGACACCTCGCTCGGCGTCGAGTTCACCGGGACGCGGTTCGGCACCGTGCCGCTCGCGTTCCGCGCCGGCACCCGGTGGCGCAACCTGCCGTTCCCCGCCGATGGCCATCAGGTGCACGAAGCGTCGTTCACGGGTGGGCTGGGGCTCACGCTCGCCGGCGGCCACGCGCTCTTCGACGTGGCCGGCGTGCATGCCACGCGCAGCGCCGGAATCGGCGTGTCCGAGTCGGCCTGGACGCTGAGCCTGGGCCTGACCGTCCGCCCGTAGAGCCGCCGCGTGGAGAGCGTTCCGCGTTCCGGCGAAGCGCCGCTCATCCTCGTCGCCGACGACGTCGAGGCCAACGTCGAGTTGCTGTTCGACCAGCTGCACGTGCTCGGATTCCGCGCCATCGCCGCCACCGACGGGCCCAGCGCCGTGAAGGCGGCGTTCGATCACCGGCCCGATCTGTGCATTCTCGACGTGGCGATGCCCGCCGGCGACCTCGGCTGCGACGATCGCGACACCGGATTCGAGGTGTGCCGCCGCATCAAGCGCGATCCGCGCACGGCGCGCGTGCCGGTGGTGTTCGTCACCGCGCTCAGCGATACCACCGACCGCGTGAAGGCCATCGAGGCGGGGGGCGACGATTTCCTGACCAAGCCCCACAACCGTCTTGTGCTCGGCGCGCGCGTGCGCAGCCTGCTGCGGCTCAAGGGCGCCATGGACGCGCTGGAAGAGAGTTCGCGCAAGATGCGCGAGCTCGAGAAGCTGCGCGACGATCTCATGAAGATGATCGTGCACGACCTCAAGTCGCCGCTGACGAGCGTGCTCGCCACGCTCGAGATGTTGCGCGACGAGGATTTCGGCCCGCTCACCGACGGCCAGCGCCGCGCCATTCTCGACGCCGAGGGGAAGGCCGAGGATCTGCTCGCGCTCATCGAGGATCTGCTCGAGATCCGGCGCATCGAAGAGACGACCGTGGCGCTCAAGCTCGAGCCCATCGCGCCGGCGGCGCTGCTCCACGAAATCGTGCACGAATGGACGGCGCGGCTCCGCCAGGCGGAATCGACGACGGCCGTCGACGTCCCCGACGACGCGCCCGTATTCGAGGGCGACAAGGGCCTGCTGCGGCGCGTGCTTGGCAATCTCGTGCAAAACGCCATCACGCACTCGGCGCATCCGGTGCACATCCAGCTCAGCGCGCGTCGGGACGGCGACACGCTGCTGTTCAGCGTCGCCGACAACGGACCGGGCATCCCGCCCGAATATCAGGAAGTGATCTTTCGGAAGTTCGAACAGGTCCACACGCCCAACGCGCCGCAGCTCCGCGGATCGGGGCTCGGGCTCGCCTTCTGCAAACTGGTGGTCGGCGCGCACGGCGGGCGGATCTGGGTGCAGAGCGCCGGCGCGGGGCAGGGCAGCGCGTTCCACTTCACGGTTCCCCTGCGCGCCGGCGGGGACGGCGCCGCGCCGTGAAGATCTATCTGCGGACCTTCGGCTGCCGCGCCAACCACGCCGACAGCGAAGCGCTGCGCTCGGCGGTGCTGGCGGCCGGCCACGAGATCGTGTCCGCGCCCGACGCGGCGGATTGGGCGGTCTTCAATTCCTGCGCCGTCACCGCCGATGCCGAGGCGGATCTGCGGCAGGCGGTGCGTCGCGCCGCGCGCCGCGCGCCGGCGATGCGCAGCGTGGTCATGGGGTGCGCGGCGGGGCTCGCCGACCGCCGCGACGCGCTTGGCGCG
>JAGWRB010000186.1 GCA_028876725.1 Gemmatimonadota bacterium | reverse complement strand
CGCGCACGGCCAACGGCCAACGGTCCACTGCCCATGGGGGCAGTGCCGCGGTAGGGTGAAGGGATGTCATGCACGAAATGAGCGTCGCTATGGAAATCTGCCGCATCGTCGACGAGAAGTACGATCGTGCGGCGGGCACGCTCGTTGCCGTGGGCGTCGAGGTCGGTGACGACGCGGGCCTCGAACTGGCGAATCTCGAGTTCTGTCTCGAAGCGCTGCTCGCCCAGCCGCCCTTTGGCGGCGCGAAACCCCAATGCGAACGCAAGCCCGGCGACGTGCTCCGCGTGAGCTTCCTGGAGCTGGACGATGGCCATTAGAACGATCGAAGTGCGCGAGCGCGTGATGGAGAAGAACGACGCCATCGCCCGCGACATTCGCGGCCGCCTCGACGCGCACGGCGTCGCCGCGCTCAACCTCGTGTCGTCGCCGGGTGCCGGGAAAACGCTCCTGCTCGAGCGCACGCTCGAAGCGCTGGGCCAAGAGCTGCGCATGGCCGTGATCACCGGCGACGTGCAGACGGCCAACGACGCCGAGCGCCTGGCGCGCCACACCGACCGGCTGGTGCAGGCGGTGGTGACCGGCGGCGCCTGCCACCTCGACGCCCGCCAGATCGACGACGGCCTCGCCGCCGTGGATCTCGGCCAGACCGACATCCTGTTCATCGAGAACGTGGGCAACCTCGTGTGTCCCGCGTCGTGGTACCTGGGCGAGGATGCCAAGGTGGTCGTGTTCTCGGTAACCGAGGGCGAGGACAAGCCGCTCAAGTATCCGAAGATGTTTCGTGAAGCGCGGTACGCCGTGCTCAACAAGATGGACCTGCTTCCGTACGTCCCGTTCGACGTCGATCGGGCGGTGGCGTTCGCGCGGCAGGTGAACCCCGCGCTGGAGTTCTTCTTCACCTCGGCCACGTCGGGCAGCGGCCTCGACGAGTGGTACGACTTCGTGCGCCGCACGGCGGGCGGACGCGACGCCCGAATGGCCGCGAGCGCGCCGGCCGCGGCGCGCGCTCACGCGTGACATCAGCGATGCAGGCGGGACGGGCGGAGCAGGGCGCCGAGCAGACCAACGGCGCGCTCCGCCTTCGCGTGTCGGGGGTGGTGCAGGGCGTGGGATTCCGCCCGTTCGTGCACCGGCTTGCGGCGCGCCACGCGCTGCGCGGGTGGGTGCGCAACACCACCGGCGACGTGGAGATCGCCGTAGCCGGCGAGGTGCTGGAGCTCGAGCGCTTCGTGGCGGCGATTGCGGCTGAAGCGCCGCCGCTGGCGCGCGTCGATCGCGTGGAACGCGAGCCGGCGGACGACGCGGACCTTGGTCCTTTTCGCATTGTGGAAAGCGACGGCGCCGGGGACCGCGGGCAGTGGGTCTCGCCCGACGTCGCGACCTGCGAAGAATGCGAAGCGGAGCTGTTCGACCCCGAGAACCGGCGCCATCGCTATCCGTTCATCACCTGCACCAACTGCGGGCCGCGCTATTCCGTGATCGAACGCATGCCGTACGATCGCGAGCGCACGAGCATGCGGGCGTTCGCCCAGTGTCCGGAATGCCGGCGTGAGTACGACGGCATGGGCGACCGGCGCTATCACTCCGAGACGAACAGCTGCCCGGTGTGCGGGCCGCGGCTCTCGTTTCTCGACCGGCGCGGCGCCGAGATCGTCGCCGCCGGCCCCATCGAATCGGCGGCCGCGGTGATCCGCGGCGGCGGCATCGTCGCCGTGCGGGGCGTCGGCGGATTCCATCTGGCCTGCGACGCCACCTCCGAGCACGCAGTGGCGCGCCTGCGCCGCGGCAAACACCGCGACGGGAAACCGCTCGCGGTGATGGTGCGCGGGCTGGCCGATGCGCGCGCGCTCGCGCTGGTGTCGGACGACGAAGCCGAGTGGCTGCGGCGCCCGAGCCGGCCCATCGTGGTGCTCGACGCGCGTGAAGGCTCGCCTGTGCCGGCGTCCGTGTCCGGCGGGCTCTCGACCATCGGCGTCATGCTCGCGTACACGCCGGTGCATCTGCTACTGCTCGAGGCCGTGGGGCGTCCGCTGGTGATGACCAGCGGGAATCATTCGGGCGAGCCGCTGGCCGCGTCGCTGAGCGAGGCGCTGTGCGATCTGGCCGAGGTGGCCGACGCGTACCTCACGCACGATCGCGACATCGTGGCGCGCATCGACGACTCCGTGCTCCGCGTGCCGCGCGGGGCGGCGAAAGATGCGGCGGACCGTGCGCCGGCCATTCTCATGCGGCGCGCGCGCGGCTTCGCGCCGCTTCCGCTGTCGCTGCCGGTGCCCGCGACGACGCCGATCGTCGCCGTGGGGCCGCACCTCAAGAACACGCTCTGCCTGGCCGTCGGGCGCGACGCGTACGTGAGCGCGCACGTGGGGGATCTGGAAACCCTCGACACCGCCGAGCATTGGCAGAACGTGTATGACGGGATGCGCGGGCTCTTCCGGATCGAGCCGGCGGTCGTGGCGCGCGACCTGCACCCCGGATATCTCTCGACCCGCATCGCCGGCGACCTGGGCATCGCGCACGTGCTGGAGGTGCAGCACCACCACGCGCACGTCGCCGCGGTGGCGGCGGAATACGGGATCACCGAGCCGGTGATCGGCATTGCCTTCGACGGCACGGGCTACGGCGACGACGGCCATACGTGGGGCGCGGAAATTCTCGTGGCCGATCTCGTGAACTACCGGCGTGCCGCGCACCTCCAGTATGCGCCGCTCCCCGGCGGCGATCTCGCCGCGCGTTCGCCCTGGCGCGTGGCGCTCGGGTACGCGTCACTCGCGCCCGAGGCGCGCGAGGCGTTCGCGATGGCCTGGCAGGGCGTCTCCTCGGCCGCGGTGCGCACGGTGGAGCGCCAGATCGACGAACGCGTCAACACGCCGGTGGCCTCATCGATGGGGCGGCTGTTCGACGCCGCGGCCGCCGTGCTCGGCGTGTGCCGCGAGTCGCGCTTTGAGGGGGAGGCGGCGATCCAGCTGGAATCGCGAGCGGCGCGCCATCGGGCCGACCCGCTTCCATATAACGCCGTTCAGCAAGGCGACGGGCACTTCGAATTCGATCCCCTGCCGTTGCTCGTGGCGCTCGGCGACCGCGCTCGGCGCGGCGACGATGTCGGGCGCCTGGCGGCCGCGTTCCACGAGAGCGTTGCCGAGGGGACGGCGGCGCTCGTGGGCTCCCTGGCGGCGCGGGAGGGTATCAGCCGGGTGGCGCTCGGGGGCGGGGTATTCCAGAACGCGCGCCTGCTCACGTCGCTTACCGGGCGGCTGGAACGACGCGGGCTGCAGGTGCTCACGGCGCGGTCGCTGCCGCCCAACGATGGGGCGGTGAGCTATGGCCAGGCGGTGGTGGCGGCAGCGCGGCTGGCCATCGGTTGAGTGCCGGTGCCGCCCCCGGGCGCGGCGGTCCGTTTTCTGGTACAATTGGGCGGGCCGGTAACACCAGGCCGGCGTTCGGCACGGCCGCGAAACCCGGAGAGGAGCGCATGAGACCACGAGCGGGGGGAATCGGCCGGCGGGTCGTGCTGGCCGCATCGCTGGGCGCCATGGCGCTCGCGAGCGGGTGCTTCCGCAAGTCCAAACGTCCCGTGCCCGAACAGGAACCCGTGACGCTGCACATCGTGAGCCATGCGTTCGCGGACGTGGACGTGTACGTCATGCCGTCCACGGCGGGCGGGGCGATGCGGCTGACCACGGTGACCGGGTTCGCGAAAGCGGACGTCCGGATCCGGACCACGCAGATGCAGCCGGGGATCGTGTTGCAGCTCGAATTGCACGCCATCGGGAGCACGTCGCGCTGGCAGACGAACGCCGTGCCGATGTCGCCCGGGGAGCACGCCGTGCTCGAGATCAATTCCGACGCGTACGGCGGGTTGAGCCGGAGCGTGCTGTATCCGATTCCGGATCCCGACGGCGGGGACTCGGCCGGGGCGAGGCCGCGGTAGCCGCTGGCGCGCCGGCCGGCGGGGCGCTATTATCACTATATTCCCGGATAGACATATACGCATACAAGAGGATAATGACATGGCCAGACCGCACGGGCGCCAGCCGATGGTGATCACCCACGAAGGCGGGCTCCGGTTCGCCGCCCAGATCCGCTCCCACCGCCTCATCGTCGATCAGCCCGCCGGCGTCGGCGACGACAGCGGCCCCATGCCCCTCGAACTCATCGGCGCCTCCCTCGGCACCTGCGTCGCCCTCTATGTCCAGCAGTTCTGCGAGGCCCGCGGACTCCCCTACGAAGGGATGCGCGTGGAACTCGACACCGTCGGCGCCCAGAACCCCGGTCGCATCGCCCAGTTCCTCGTCCGCGTCCAGCTCCCCGTGGCCCTGCCGCCGCAGTACGCCGAGTTGATCGAGCGCGTGGCCCGGAGCTGCCCGGCCCACAACACCCTCGTGCACGGCGCCGAAGTGGCCGTCTCCATCGAAACACCTGCCGCCGCCGCGGCGAGCGCCTAGTCCCGCGCGCCCTTCCGGCCATCGCCCGACGCGGTGGTGCGCCATTCGCCGACAGTCACCCCGTCCCGTTCCGCGTACCGTTCCCTCGGCACGTTGGAACGGGACGCCGAGCGGCCGCCTCGGGCCCGCGAGTCGTCTTCCGCGGCGCAGGGAAGGAGAGCGAATCATGAAATCGGCAACGCGTTTCGCCTGGGCCCTCATGCTGCTCGCCACGGCGAGCGTCGCGTCCGCCCAGAAGGGCGGACAGCAACAGCAGCAGCAACAGCAACAGCAGCGCCTGCAGGAACAGCAGATGGCGCAGATGCAGAACATGGTGCAGCGCATGACCCAGCTCCAGGATCGCGCGCACCAGATGAACCAGAACATGCAGCAGCAGATGCAGCAGCAGCGCACGCAGCAGACCGAGCAGCAGCGCCTGATGCTGCAGACCTGCCAGGCCGCCGATCAGGCCGCGCAGCAGCTCCGCACGCTCGCCGAGCGCGCCCGCGACATGCAGCTGGACCGTGACATGATGCGCGATCGCGATCAGCAGCGGGACATGGATCAGCTCCGCCTGCACCTGCACTCGGTGGCCGATCAACTCGAGGCCAGCCTCCGCACCATGGAGCAGATGCAGAAGCGCATGGGCGCGTCGTCGGCGCCGTAAGGTGCCGTCCGCCGGGCCTGGCCCCGGCTCTCATCGCACGACGCGCCTCCGAGCCGTCGCGGGTTCGACCCGCGGCGGCTCATGCGTTGTCCCCACGCCGCGTCAGGATACCGCCGGGGGTGTCGGCCGCGTCGGCGGCGCAAGTGGCGATCTACCCGCCGTCGGTCGGCCGCGATGGGGAACCCTGTGCGCATCGATCCCGACCCGCGAACCGGCCGCGCCCCGACTTAACCCGCCTCCAGCCCGGCGTACCCTCCATCTGCGGCTGGACGTTGCGCGGCGACGTCCGGCTGCGGGGGCGAGCGCGGTACGTGGACGGCTGCGCCCCCGGCCGGTGAACGCGCGGCGCAATGCAGGCCGCGGTGCGCGTTCCCATGCGGCGGCAGCCGCCGGAGGAGGAGGACCGTATGCAAGCGATGCGGAAGCGCTGGGCAGCCACCCTGCTGGCCATGCTGGCGGGCGTCGCGCTGCTCAGCAGCTGCAACAGCGACAAGGTCACGGGCAACCAGCCCGTGGTCGTGGCGCGCCTTTCCCTGACGCCCACGACGGACACGGTGCTGGTGGGAGATTCATTGACGCTGTCGGCGGCCGCCGAAGACGCCAACGGACTGCCCATCGCGCGCACCATTGCGTGGTCGTCGAGCAATCCCGCCGTGGCGTCGGTCAGCGCCGAGGGCGTGGTCAAGGCGCACGATAGCGGCATCGTGACCATCACCGCGGCGGCGGACGGACTCGTCGCCACGGCGCAGCTCATGGTGCTGGAGCGCGTGACCACGATGACCATGACGAGCGACGGCACGCCCGACACGCTGCGCATTCGTGATACACTCTACCTGCACGTGCAGCAGCACGACCCGCACGGGGCGGCGCTGCAGCGGCAGGTCACCTGGATGACCAGCGACGAATCGGTGGTCACCGTTGGCGTCGAATCCGGCGCCACGCCGGCGGCCTCGCAGGCACCGGCGCACAACAGCGCGCCGTCGGCGAATACGGCAGTGGGCGGAGTCCGGGGGTACGCGCTCGCGGTCGGCCCGGGCACCGCCATCGTCACGGCGGAGTCCGAGGGCATCGTCGACAGCATCACGGTGACCGTGGGCCAGCCGATCGCCACGATGGAGATCGCGCCCGCCGCGCCCACGGTGGGCCTCGGCGCGCATCTGCGCCTGCAGGCGCGCATGCGCGACCAGTTCCAGAACGAGCTGCACCTCGGCGTCGCGTGGGCGTCGAGCGACCCGACGGTCGTCACGATCGACAGCGCAGGCACGCTCAACGGCGTGAAGCTGGGCACCGCGACGATTACGGCGAGCGCCGAAGACAAGTCGGCCACGGTGACCGTGACCGTGACCACGGCGGCCGCGGGCTTCGTCGTGGAGCCCACGACGGCCTCGGTGATGGTCGGGCGCACGCTGCAGCCCACGTTTACGGTGATCGACGCCTTCGGCGCCACGGTGGCCCGCGTGCCGCAGTGGACGAGCGCCAATCCGGCCATCGCGACGGTGGACGCGAACGGGCTCATCACCGGCGTCGCCGTTGGCACGACCACGGTCACCGGTACCGTCGACAACCTGTCGGCCAATATCGAAGTAACGGTAATTCCCGCCGCCGCGACGATGACCATTGCGCCGTCCACGCTGACGATCGCGATGGGTGAGACGGTGGACTTCACGGTGACGATGACCGCCGCCGACGGCTCGGCGATCACCGACCGCACGGTAGTGTGGACCACCAGCGAACCGTTCCGCATGCTGATCGACAGCAAGGGCCACGGCACGGCCCGCAACGGCGGCCCGGTGACGATCACCGCCACGGCCGGCGATCTGTCGGCGTCGGCGCAGGTGAACGTGACGGTGCCGGTGGCGTCCGTGACCGTTGCACCCGCGGTCGACTCGCTGACGGTGGGGGAGACGGTGCAACTCACAGGCACGGCGCGCAACATGTATGGCGGCGCGCTGTCGGGGATGAGCATCAATTGGAGCAGCAATCATCCGGAAGTCGCCACGGTGAGCGGCAGCGGGCTGGTGACCGCGGTCGCCGTCGGCTCGGCAACGATCAGCGGCTCGCACGGCGAGTTCTCGGGCGCCTCGACGATCACGGTGTTCGCGGTGCCGGCGTCGGTGGACGTCACCCCCGGCCACGTGCAACTCCGCGTCGGCGACAACACGACGCTGCACGGCACACCGCGTGACGCCGGCGGCTCGGCGATCGGCGGCAAGGTGACGTACACCACCAGCGACGCGACGATCGCCACCGTGAGCAGCGACGGCACGGTGACGGCGCTGAAGGAAGGCACGGTCACCATCACGGCCACGAGCGGCGGCAAGAGCGGCAGCACGACGGTCGTGGTCAGTGGAGAGAAGCCCACCACCGAAACCGAGTTCGGCAACAACCTCTCGGTGCCGGTCGTGTTCTCCGAAGGCATCGGCCTGGGCGGGCTTCCCGTCACGGTCGAGGGCGCGCGCAACGCGCCGAACACCGGGCTGCGTCCCGGCGCCACCGAGAATTTGACGGTCGACGCCTGGCCGTTCTTCTACGCCGGCAACAAGGCCGACCAGGGCGCATACTACCTTCAGCAAACGCTGAACACCTGGCAGGCCGACTGGCGTGACGGTACCGCGATGGGCATGCAGCACGCCGAGGCCGCGTGGGGCGACAACCTCACGCACCACACCTGGAACACCGGCGCGCCGATCCGCGTCGAGGTGTCGCTCAACGACCTCTCCAGCGGGCCGCTCACGGGGTACAACATGACCGTGATCTCCGGTTCGCGGAACACCGAGGTCCAGGGCACCGACGGCAGCACCGCGTCGATGACGCCCACCATCTACTCGGTGGTGCCGCGCCTCGTGGTGCAGCGGATCTCCGGGGAGAACGGCACGGTGGTGCAGGAGCTGGTGAACAAGGGCGTCGTCGAGGGATTCGGCGCCGAGGAAGGCCCGGGGGTCTTCGCCGCGGAAGTGAACGTGGGCGGCAAGGTCCTCTACGGGTACAACCTGAACATCGGGAGTCTGTCGCTGAATCCGGGCGTGGATCCCGTAGGCTGGTATCGCATCGGCTTCGTGCTCGAGAGTCGCGCCACGACCTCCACCATCGACGTCAGCCGCAACGTGGTCATCGACCAGGTGGCGAACGCGGCGGCGGTGGACTCCGAGGGCGAGACGCTCAAGTACACGCCGCAGGTGAGCGCCGAGGGCAACGCGACGTGGGTGGACATCTACGTCGACTCCGCCAAGGGGAGCGGCAATGGCGGCGGCGGTGAAACGGGCGGCGACACCGGAGCAGGGAACAACCTCTCGGTGCCGGTGACCTTCGCCGAGGGGATCGGGCTCACCGGGCTTCCGGTGTCCCAGGATCCCGGCCTCCGTCCCGATACGACCACGGGGATCGTCATTGCGGCGCGGCCGTTCTTCTACAGCGGCAACACGTCCGACTGCTCCGTGGGCGGCACGCAGTACTTCTGCCAGAACGGGGCGAACACCTGGCAGGCGCAGTGGTACAACGCCGCCGGCCAGGCGAGGCGCGACGCCGAAGTGGCGTGGGGCGACAACGTCCTCACCAACCATTTCAATACGCACATGAACGTGCACGTCGAGGTGACGCTGACCGACCTCACGACGCCGCCGATGATGGGGTACAACATGACGGTGGTGTCGGGCACGGGATCCACGGAGCTGCAGGGCACCGACGGTTCCACGGCGATGTTCACGCCCACGGTGTATACGCGTGGCGCGCGCTTCACGGTGCAGAAGCTCGACGATGCCACGCGCGCGCCCATCTACACGCTGCTCGATCAGGGCGTGTGGCAGGGGGGCGACGGCCCGGGCCAGTTCGCGACCGAGGTGTCGATGGGCGGGACGGTGGTGTACAGCTACAACCTGCTCATCCAGAACATCACGATCCCGGATGTCACCTTCCACAAGTACGGATGGTGGCGGTTCACGTTCACCCTCGATAACTCGGCGCCCGTCTCGCCCAACGTCATCATGACGCGGCTCGCGGGGAGCGAGGAGTCGGGCGGCGACGAAGGCGGATCTGGCGGCAGCGGGTCGGGCGGGAGCGGGTCGGGCGGCGTGCCGTCGAAGAACGTGCCGGTGCTCAACCCGAACGGGCTGGTGACGTCGATCGATGTCTACATCGACAAGGGCGGCGGCAGCGGAAGCGGCGAGCACATCTAGCGCCGCAACCGGACCGGCGGGTGGCCCCTTCGCGGGCCACCCGCCGCGTCTTCGCCCACAGCGCAGGCCGCGCCGCGCACACGCGGCGCGAACCCAGGAGTTCTCATGACGCGATCCATCCGCGCCGCCGCGATCGCCGCGGCGAGCCTGATCGGCATATCGGAGCCCGGCACCGCGCGCTCGCTTCACGCGCAGACGGTGCACTACAGCGTGTCCACCAGCTACGCCACCGGGTCGTACATCTTCAGCGGGTCCGCCTGGAGCGCGGCAATGTTCCACGGCGTTCGCGTGCAGGGTGGGCGATTCGCGTTCTCCGCCACGCTCCCCATCGTGGCGCAGAACAACACCGCGCTCACGTACATCGGCGGCGTGCTCGTGCCCACCGGCGGACCCGACGATTCGGCGGTCGCCATGCGTCGCCGCGGCCAACCGGTGGAATGGGGGCAGGGTACTGGCGGCATGCGCAGCGGCTCCGGAGGCCCGGGCAGCGGCAGCGGCTCCGGCAGCGGTAACGGGTCCGGCAGCGGCAACGGTTACGGGGGCCACGGAAACGTCGCCTCCGGGCCGGTGCTCGCGACCACCACGGCCGATACGCTCACGGTCACCGAGCCCGGGGGCACCAACGTCAACGTCGGCGATCCCTTCTTCTCGGGCACCGTCGAGCTGTATCAGGGGCTCGGCTTCGTCCGCTCGTTGAGCGTTCAGGCATACGCCAAGGCCCCCATCGCGCCGGTGTCGTCCGGCGTGAGCACGGGCAAGTGGGACTTCGGCGGCGGCGCCTCAGTCGCGCTCGCGTCCGGCCGTACCTTCTTCTATGGTGACGCCTCGTACTGGGTGCTGGGCGACATGCCCGCCCTGGAACTGCTCGACAACGTCGTGTACGGCGTGGGCGTGGGCCGCAGTTCGTTCGACGGCCGATGGTCGCTCGCCGCGTCGGCGTCGGGGTCGAGCGAGGTGATTCGCAACGTCACGCCACCGGCGAGCGCCGGCCTGAGCCTCGCGTACCGGCAATCGGCGCTCCAGAGCTTCACGCTCGGCGCCAACGCCGGACTCACCGAGTCGGCGTCGAAATTCTCCGTCTCGCTGGGGTGGCGCGTCCAGCTGTTCGGCCGACCGTAATTCGACGCATTCCGGCGCTCGTGCGCCGCGGCCATCGGGGCGACTCGGCGGCCGCGGTCTGTTGCGTGTCCAGATATGCGTGATGCGTCAACTAAAATTCCGCTGCAAAAATGACCCGCGGCAATTGCGGACCCATGTACCCGCTCACATGTTGCGCGTCCCGATCCAAATGTTACCAGGGGCGCCCCCCGCCCGATGATCGGCCGTGCATGCGTGGTCCGTTGCGTTGGGCCGATCGTAGTCGACGGGGTGGGGCGCTCCGCTTCCTCCTCCGCTGTTGAAAACGCGCCTCACGCCCCTCCTCCTGCTCTCGCTGGCCGCATGCGCCGCAGCCCCCGCGTCGCGACCGCTGCCCTCGGCCGGCCCCGACGTCGGTAAACGCGCCGTCGCCGAGCACGGCATGGTCGCCTCCGGCAACCCGTACGCGAGCGAAGCCGGCGTCGAAATTCTCCGCGAGGGCGGCAACGCCGTGGACGCCGCCGTGGCCACCGCGTTCGCGCTCGGCGTCACCGAGCCGATGATGAGCGGGCTCGGCGCGGGCGGCGGCCTGCTCTTCTGGAATGCCGCCACGCACCGCGCGGAATACGTGGACTTCTATAGCCAGGCGCCGTCGGTGCCCGACTCCTCGCTCCGCGCTCTTGGCACTTCCATCACCACGCGGGGCGTCGGCATTCCGGGCGCCGTCTCCGGTCTCCTCGGCGCGCAGGCCCGGTGGGGGCGCCTCACGCGGGCGCAGGTGATGGCGCCGGCCATCCGATTGGCCGCCGACGGCTACGTGGCGAATTCTCTGCTCCAGCGCGAAGTGCTCGCCGAGTCGTCCAAGGTGGGGGACTATCCGGGGGCGCGCCGCATCTTCCTGCCCGGTGGCCGCCCGGTGCGCGCCGGCGACCGGATCGTGCAGCCCGAGCTCGCGGCGACGATGCGCGCGGTGGCCGCCGAAGGCCCCGATGTGTTCTACAAGGGGCGCATCGGCGACGACATCGTGCGCGTGCTGCGCGAAGGGGGCAGCACAATTTCGCGCGCCGACTTCGCCGCGTACGCCGCGCGCTACAAGCGTCCGCTGTGCACCACGTATCACGGGCGCGTGGTGCTCTCGGCGCCCGCGCCGCAGTCGGGCATGGAAGTGCTCGAAGCGCTGAATTTGCTCGCGTCGCGCGACCTGCCGGCGATGGGGCTGCCCAGCCGCTCTCCCGAGGCGTTCCGCGCGCTGGTGGGCGCCATGCGCGTCGCGGTCACCGATCGCGACGCGTTCGTGGGGGACCCCGATCGCGTGGGCGTGCCCGAAGCGGGCGTTTCGTCGCCGGCATTCGCGGCCACGCGCGGCTCGCTCGTCGACGCGCCGGTGCGGGGACGTTTGCAGCCGGGCGATGCGTGGGCCGACGATCGACAGCCGCCTCCCGGCGCGTGCGCGCCCCTCGAGCCGATGCCTCCGACGGCGCTGCCCCGCGTCTCGTCGCTCGGCACGCCCGGCGACGGGAATCTGGCCGAGACCACGCACATGACCATCGTCGATGCCGACGGGAACGCCGTGTCGCTCACCAACACGCTGGGGTTGGGCTTCGGCACCGGCACGTGGGTCGACGGCGTCTTCTTCAACAGCGCGATGTTCAACTTCGCGCGCAACGATTCCGGGCCCAACGCGATCGGACCGCACCGGGTGCCGGCGTCGACCATCGCGCCCACGGTGGTGCTGCGCGACGGGGCGGTGGAGATGGTGGTGGGCTGTCCCGGGTCGGCGGCCATTCCGCCGGCGATCATCGCGACCATCGTGTACGGCCTGGACTACGGGATGGATCCGCTCCAGGCGCTCCGTATGCCGCGGATGATCCCGACCGTGGGGACGCCGCTTCGCATGGAAGACGGCTTCGCGATGTCCGTGTACGCGGCGGCGAAGCAGATGGGCTTCGAGGTCTCGACGTCGCCGCTGAACGACATGGGATTCGGCGGCGTGACCGTGATCGAGCGCCGAGGCGGGCGTTGGGTGGGGGCCGCCGATCCCCGCCGCGACGGCGAGGTGCGCGGCTACTGAATCGGGATCCCGCGCCGCGGGATCTCACTGCCGGGCGGCGCCGCTCGTGGCGGCGCCGCTCATCCCCGGCCTCCCCCCAACGGGCGGCCATTGATGGAACCGCATGGAGGAATCCTCAATGATGTTTCGAGCATTCAGACGCTGGTGTCTGGTGGTCGCCGCGCTGGTCGCCGTTCCGGCGGCGCTGCGGGCGCAGCAGGCCACCGGCACCATCACCGGCACGGTGACCGACGCCGAATCCGGCGCCCCGCTGGCTGGCGCGCAGGTCTCGATTCCGGCGTCGCGCCAGGGCGCGCTCATCGGCGCGGAGGGGAAGTTCAGCATTCCCAACGTGCGCGCGGGTCGGGTGACCGTGCGCGCGCAGATGATCGGGTTCGAGCCGGTGACGCGCACCGTCACGCTCGCCGCGAACGGCTCCGTGACGGTCGACTTCCAGCTCAGACGCACGGCGGTGACCCTCACCGACGTCGTGGTCACGGCCACGGGCGTGGAGCGCACCAAGGAAATCGGCACCGCGCTCTCGGCCATCGATTCGGCGTCGCTGGCGCGCGCGCCGGTGGTGGATCTGCAGCAGGCGCTGGTGGGCCGCACGAGCGGCGTGACCGTGCTGGCGAACTCCGGTCAGCCGGGCGCCGGGGGCAACATCCGGCTCCGCGGCGTGAACAGCATCAGCCAGGGCAACGCGCCCATCGTCTACGTCGACGGCGTGCGCATCTACAACGGCGGCACCGGCACCAGCGTCGTAGGGCGCCAGGAGACGTCGCCGCTCAACGACATCGACGCGAGTGACATCGACCACATCGAAGTGGTGAAGGGCCCCGCGGCTACCACGCTCTACGGCACCGAGGCGTCGGGCGGCGTGATCCAGATCTTCACCAAGCACGGCATGGCGGGCCGGCCGCAGTGGCACGCCGAAGTCACCGAAGGGATGAACAACATGGGGCACGTGGGGCCGAAGAGCGACGCGACGGGGCTCTTCCTCAACAAGTGCAGCGGCATCCTCACCAACGGCGTGGGCAAGACGTTCGAGGACGCCACCTGCCCGAAGAGCGGCTCGTGGCTGCGCGACGGGGCGGTGCAGCGGTTCAGCGCCAACGTGCGCGGCGGCTCGGCCGACGTCACGTACTACCTGGGCGGCAATATCAACCAGTCGCTGGGTGTGCTTCCCGAGGGCGGCAATCGTGACGCCGGGCTCGCCGGCAACTTCTCGTTCCGCCCCACGACGGGCCTCGAGCTCGGGCTCAACTCGCAGTACACCGCGCGCCACGTGGACTGGGTGGCCGACGGCAACAGCGCCAACGGTGCGCTGCTCAACATCTCGCGCGGCCCCAACACGAACTTCAAGGGCAGCGGCTGCGTCGATGCCGTGGACGTGTGCATCACCAACGCCACGCTGTTCGGCGTGACCAGCTACACGAAGCAGAACCACTACATCAACGGCTTCAGCGCCAAGTACGACGCCGAGGGCCCGTTCAGCGCGCGGCTCAACGTGGGCTACGACTACGACGACGCCGTGCTGGCCAGTGAGTATCCGTTCGGATTCCCGCGCCAGCCGCTGGGCCAGCTCTGGCAGACGCTCTGGAACCGGTCGCTGCTCACCACCGACTTCGCCGCGAACTGGAAGCAGGGCTTCGGCCGCGACTTCCAGACCACGACCTCCGTGGGCGGCCAGATGTTCGACAGCCGCTACCGCAACATCGACCTCGAGTCCGACTATTTCGCGGGCCCGGGCATTCCGGTGCTCACCTCCGGCTCGCTGCGGCAGATCAACGCCGCGACCGACCAGCGCGTGATCAACGCCGGCTTCTTCCTGCAGGAGGTGATCGGCTGGCGCGATCGCCTGTTCGTGACCGCCGGCCTGCGCGAGGACGGCAACAGCGCCTTCGGCAAGAGCTTCGGCCTGCAGACCTACCCCAAGGTCAGCGTGTCATACGTGATGTCGGAAGAGCCATGGTGGCACGTGCCGCACGTGGAGACGTTCAAGCTTCGCGGCGCCGTGGGCGAGTCGGGCAAGGCGCCGGGCGCGTTCGACGCCGTGCGCACGTGGGATCCGATCGCGGCGAACGACGGCCAGCCGGCGTTCACGCCGGCGCAGGTCGGCAACGCCGATCTGGGCCCCGAGCGCACGCGTGAGACCGAACTTGGCTTCGACCTCAGCGCCTTCAACGGATGGCTGGGGGTGAACGCGACGTACTTCCAGCAGCACACCTACGGGGCGCTCATCCCCGTGCAGCTCCCGCCCTCGAACGGCTTTACGCAGACGCAGCTCGAGAACGTGGGCAAGCTGCAGAACATCGGCGGCGAACTGACGCTCGACGCGCACCTCCTGCGCCGCGCGAACGTCGACTGGGAGGCCCGCCTCAACTACACCAAGACCGAGAGCAAGGCGGTGGACCTTGGCGGCCAGTCGATCACCATTCAGGCCCTCTCCGACACGTACGTGCGCGAAGGGTACGCGGTGCCGTCGTACTTCGGCTACAAGGTCACCAATCCCAACGCGATCGCCAACCCGGTCGTGGACTCCAACGCCTACCTCGGCGCCACGTATCCCGATCAGATCATCACGCCGAGCACCACGCTCACGCTGTGGCGCGATTGGACCATCGACGCCATCGGCGAGTGGCAGCTGGGCGGCCACCTGCTGAACGCCGTCGGATACCAGAACGCGAATCTCGACGTGTGGCAGCCGTGCTATGACGTCCGCACCAAGCTGCGCGCCGCGGCCGGCGGCGACGCCTCGGCCCTCGACGGCGTGACCGCGCTCCAGCGCGCCAAGTGCACCATCGTCAGCAAGAACCGCGACTACTCGTACTGGGTATCGCCGGCCAACTTCTTCAAGCTGCGCAGCATCACGGTGACCTACGCCATTCCGGAGCGGATCTCCCGCGGGCTCCACAACGCGTCGCTCTCGCTCTCCGGCACCAACCTCTGGACGAGCACCAAGTACGACGGCACGGATCCGGAAGTCGCCGACATCAGCACCAGCAGCTTCTCCCGGCGCGATTACTACGTCTTCCCCACGTTCCGGACGTTCACGGCCACGCTGCGGTTCAACTTCTGACGCCGGACGGAGAATTCAACGATGATGAGACATTCACGATTCCTGCCGGCCGTCGCCCTCCTGGCCGTCGTGGCCGGGTGCGACATGTCGGTCACCAACCCCGGTCCGCTGCAGGACAGCCAGCTCAACACGCCGAGCGCCATGCCGGCGCTCGTCAACGGCATGTCCGGCGACCTGTCGCTGGCCCTCGGCGACTTCCTCATCGGCAACACGGTGATGACCGATGAGCTCACCCATTCGGGCAACTACGCCGCGCCCAACGAATTCGCGGTCGGCGTGATCCGCCCCGAAGACGTCGATCCCGACTACCAGCGTCTGCAACAGGCGCGCTGGGTGGCCGAAGACGGGCTCCGCCGCATGCAGCAGGTGCTCGGCGCCGCGTTCGAATCCAACACCGATACGCCGCGCGCGTATCTGTACGCCGGCTTCGCCAACCGGCTCCTGGGCGAGAACAGCTGCCAGGCCGTCATCGACGGGGGCGGCGCGCAGAGCGATTCGGTGTACTTCCAGCGCGCCGAGAGCCTGTTCACGCGCGCCAATGCCCTGGCGACGGCGCAGCACAACACGGCCGTCGCCACCGCCGCCCTGGGCGGGCGCGCGAGCGTGCGCGCGGACCTCGGCAACTGGGCCGGCGCCGTGGCCGACGCGGCGCAGGTGCCCGCGTCGTTCCACTACGACGCGATCTTCTCGCTCAATACGAGCCGCGAGAACAACGACCTGGCCTACGAGACGCACACGCGGCGCGAACTCTCGGTGTACGCCACGCAGTGGGCGGCCAACGACGCCGATCCCCGCACGCCGTGGGACACGGTGTTCACCTCTGCCCACAAGGTGCAGACGGGGCAGGACGGCCACACGCCATTCTTCCGCCAGGACAAGTTCAGCGGGTTGGACAGCGACATCCCGCTCACCAAGGGCGCGGAGATGCTGCTCATCCAGGCGGAGAACGCCCTGCGCAACGGCGACATCGGCGGCATGACCGGGTTCATCAACCTGGAGCGTGCCGTGTACGGCATGGCGGCGGTGTCCGCGCCCGGCACGACGGCCGACGCGTGGACGCTGCTGCAGAAGGAGCGGGGCGCGGTGCTGTGGCTCGAGGCGCGGCGCCTGTGGGACCTCCGGCGCTGGCTGGCCGCGGGCACCAACAGCTTCCTCGCCACCCGCGACAAGTGCATGCCCTTCGGTTCGAGCGAGTTGGCGTCGAATCCGAATCTGCACTAGTAGCGGCCGGGCCCTCCGGGGCTCGTGACGGTTGTCACGCGGGGCGGTCCCTTCGGGGGCCGCCCCGCGTTGCCATGTGACGGTTGTCATTTCGCGTCGGGTAACCTGCCCACGCGGGACCCCGGGTTCCCCACAGCACAATCGGCGTTGTCCTGATACTTCGTAAGGGCCGATCCGGGCAATTTGTCGCGCAAGTTCTGGAGTCTCGCGCGTCCCGAATTTCCCAATGTGAGGAAGTGATGACCATTCCCCGGTTTCGGAAGCTGATTGGCGCCCTGGCCGCGGCTGCCGTTGCGTCGGCCCTGCTGTCCGGCTGCACGTCCGGCGGGTCCAAGTCCGCGGGGCTGGCGGCCGGCGACGCCGCCTCCCGCGTCTACGTGCCCCCCGGTTCCTACGACGAGTTCTACGCCTTCTTCTCCGGCGGCTTCAGCGGCGAGGTGAACGTCTACGCCCTCCCCTCGGGCCGGCTGATCAAGGAGATCCCCGTCTTCTCGGAGTTCGCGCAGGACGGCTACGGCTACGATGAAGACACCAAGGCCATGCTGAACACGACCTACGGGTTCGTGCCGTGGGACGACGCGCACCATCCCGAAATGTCGATGACCGACGGCGTGCCCGACGGCCGCTGGCTGTTCATCAACGCCAACAACACCCCGCGTCTCGCGCGCATCGACCTGTCGCGGTTCGAGACCGACGAGATCCTGCAGATCCCCAACGCCGCCGGCGCGCACGCCGCGCCCTTCGCCACGCCCGACACCAAGTACATCGTGTCGGGCACGCGTTTCAGCGTGCCGATTCCGCAGGCCGACGTCCCGATCGCCGACTACGTGAAGCGCTTCAAGGGCACGATCTCGTTCGTGCGCGCCGACCAGCCCGGCCACATGGACGTCGCCTTCCAGATTCTGATGCCCGGCTTCGACTACGACCTCGGCCACGCCGGCAAGGGGCCGTCCGACGGCTGGTTCTTCTTCACGTCGTACAACACCGAGCAGGCGCACGAGAAGCTCGAAGTCAACGCGTCGCAGAATGACAAGGACTACGTCGCGGCGATCAACTACCGCCGCGCCGAGCAGTGCGTGGCCGACGGAAAGGCCAAGACGTTCCCGTCGCGGTACATGCACAACTGGGTCGATTCCGCGACCCGCCAGGCGCGCAGCGAACTCAAGACCAGCGTCAAGCTGCTCGATCCGGCCGACTGCGAGGGTATGGTGTACTTCCTGCCCACGCCCAAGTCGCCGCACGGCGTCGACGTCGACCCGACCGGCGAGTACATCGTGGCCGGCGGCAAGCTGTCCACGGTAATTCCCGTGCACTCGTTCTCGAAGATGCAGGCCGCGATTGCCGCCAAGAAGTTCGACAAGGTCGTCGACGGGATCCCGGTGCTCAACTACGAGGCCGTGCTCGCCGGCGAAGTGAAGAATCCGGGACTGGGCCCGCTCCACACCGAATTCGACGGCAAGGGGAACGCCTATACGACGATGTTCATCTCGTCGGAAATCGTGAAGTGGAAGCTCGGCACCTGGCAGGTGGAGGATCGCATCCCGGTGTACTACTCGCCGGGCCACCTGATGATTCCGGGCGGCGACTCCAAGAAACCGTGGGGCAAGTACCTGGTGTCGCTCGACAAGATCACCAAGGACCGCTACCTGCCCACCGGGCCGGAAATGTCGCAGTCGGCGCAGCTCATCGACATCAGCGGGCCCAAGATGAAGATGCTGCTCGACTTCCCGACCATCGGCGAGCCCCACTATGCGCAGGCCATTCCGGCGAGCCTCATCAAGGACCGCTCGCTGAAGTACTTCAAGCTGTCCGAGAACAAGGACCCGTGGGTCACCACGTCCGAGGACGGCGGCGGGATCGAGCGCCACGGCAAGCGCGTGGACGTGAAGATGATCGCCATCCGCAGCCACTTCGCGCCCGACAATCTCGAGGGCGTGCAGGTGGGCGACACGGTGTACTTCCACGTCACCAACATCGAGCAGGACTGGGACATCCTGCACGGCTTCGCGGTCATGGGCAACACGAACGCGGAGCTGATCATGAACCCGGGTGAGACGCGCACGCTCAAGTGGGTGCCCGAAGCCCCCGGCGTCTATCCGTTCTACTGCACGGACTTCTGCTCGGCGCTCCACCAGGAGATGCAGGGCTACGTCCGGGTTTCGCCCGCGGGCTCGAACGTCCCGCTCATGGCCAACGTCAGCAAGAAGACGGCGGCCGCGATGCACGCCGGCGCCGCCGGCGGCGCGGGCACCCGTTGATCGGCGGTCCGGCGCGCGGGCGTGTGTCGGTTGGCCTCCCCACGGCCACGCCCCGCGTTCGGACCCACTCGGAGCACGTCATGCAGATCCTGATGTCCACGAAATCTCGCGTTCTCACCGCCATCGCCGCGGCGCTGCTGCTCACGCTGTACGTCGTGCCGCTCTGGCGCATTCGCCTCGTCGCGCCCCAGTACCCCGAGGGGCTCGGCATGGAGATCACCGTCAACTCGGTCCACGGGCTCAAGGAGCACGATCTCCAGAACATCAACGAGCTCAATCACTACATCGGCATGAAGGTCATCGATCCGGCGGCGATTCCCGTGCTGCGCGTGATGCCGTGGGTGGTGGCGGGGCTGGTGGTGTTCGGCCTCGCGACCGCGCTGCTCGGGCGGCCGGGCCTTCTCTACACCTGGCTCTCGGCGTTCGTGATCCTCGGCGGCGCGGGCATGGGTGTGTTCTGGTGGTGGGAGTACGACTACGGCCACCACCTCGATTTCGAGCACGCCATCATCAAGATCCCGGGGATGACCTATCAGCCACCGCTCATCGGCGCCAAGCAACTGCTCAACTTCCGCGCCATCTCCATTCCCGACTGGGGCGCGTGGTTCGTGGGGCTGGCGTTCGCGCTCGGCGTCGTCGCCGCCGTGTCCGCGCACCGGGCGCGGCACCCGCACCCGGCGGCCGGGAGCTGAGCTCGTGCGTCCCGTCGCCCGCACCGCGTCGCTGCTCGTCCTGCTGCTGCTCGCCGGTGCCTGCCGGTCCGGTCCCCGGCCCATCGCCGAGGGCACCGACCAGTGCGCGTTCTGTCGCATGCAGATCAATGACGCGCGGTACGCCGCCGAGCTGGTGACGCGCACGGGCAAGGTGTACACGTTCGACTCCATCGAGTGCCTCGTGGGGTATTACCAGTCGCTCGATCCGCGCGACAGCGCGGCCGTGGAGTCGATGTGGGTATCAGACTATGCGCATCCCCGCACGCTGATCCCGGCGGGCACCGCGCATTTCACGCGGATCACGGGACCCGGCAGTCCGATGGGGCGGGGGATGCTCGCCGTGTCCGCCGCCGCCGACCTCGCGCCCCTGCGCGCGCGCGCGTCGATTCCCTCGCTCGACTGGGCGGGTGTGCTCGCGCTCGGCCGGCGCGAGGGATGGGCAAACGCCGGCGACGAGCCGATGGCCCCGATGCCCGAAATGCCCGGCATGCCGCCGACGGCACCGGCGCCGAGTGGCGCCCGCACCGTGGACGCCGCGGGCACCGGCTCCGACCGCACCATCGCCGACGCCATCCGCGCGGCGCGCGCCGGCGATACCGTGGTGATTCGCGCCGGCACCTACCGCGAACCGACGATCGTCGTGGACAAACCGCTCACCCTCATCGGCGAGGGGCGCCCGACGCTCGACGGCCAGGGCGCGCGCCAGATCATGACCGTCACCGCCGACGACGTGACCGTGCGCGGGCTGCGCTTCGCCCACGTGGGCACGAGCTACACCGAAGACCGCGCGGCCATCAAGACCGTGGGCGTGCACGGGTGCACCATCGCCGATAACGAAGTGGACGACGCTTTCTTCGGCATCTACCTGGCGAACACCACCGACTGCCGCGTGGAAGGCAACGTGGTGCGCGGGCGCGCGGTGCACGAGACCAGCGCCGGCAACGGGATCCACCTCTGGTATTCGCGGCGCATCGTCGTGGCCGGCAACCGCGTCAGCGGCCAGCGCGACGGCATCTATCTGGAGTTTGCGCACGAGGCCGACGTGCACGGCAACACCAGCGAGCACAACCTGCGCTATGGGTTGCACTTCATGTATTCCGACGACTGCCGCTATCGCGACAACACGTTTCGCGAGAACGGCGCCGGCGTGGCCGTGATGTACGCCCACCGCGTGCAGATGACCGACAACCGGTTCGTGGACAACTGGGGAAGCGCGGCGTACGGGCTGCTGTTGAAGGAAATCTTCGACAGCCGAGTGGCGCGGAACGTGTTCAGCCGCAACACGACGGCCCTGCTCATCGACGGCGCCAATCGCCTCGACGCCGACTCCAACGAGTTCCTCGACAACGGCTGGGCGCTCAAGCTCGACGGCGGCACGCAGGACGCACGCTTCACCGCCAACGATTTCGAGCGCAACACCTTCGACGTGGGCGCGGGCGCGCGCTCCCTGTCCACCACCGTGAACGGCAATTACTGGGATGCGTACGACGGCTACGACCTGAACCGCGACGGCGTGGGCGACGTCCCCTTCCGGCCGGTGCGCCTCTTCTCCGTGATCGTACGGCAGAACGAGCCGGCGCTGCTGCTCCTCCGCAGCGCGTTCGTCTCGCTCGTCGACGCCGGCGAGCGGGCCGTGCCCGTACTCACCCCGCAGGCGTTCGCCGATTCCGCGCCGCGCATGAGGCCCGTGCAATGATCGAAGCCCGCGGACTGTCCAAGCGCTTCGGCACGCTCCAGGTGCTCGAGCAACTCGACCTCACGGTGGCGGCGGGCCGCGTGACGGCGATCCTCGGTCCCAACGGGGCGGGGAAGACCACGTTCATCAAGATGATCCTGGGACTCACGCGCCCCAGCGGCGGCACCCTGCGCTTCGACGGCGAGGCGATCAACGGGGACTGCCGCTACCGCGCGCGCATCGGCTACATGCCGCAGATCGCCCGCTTCCCCGAGAATCTCACGGGACGCGAGCTGATCGCCATGGTGCGCGACCTGCGCCCGCCCGCCGGCGCGTGCGATGAAGAGCTCATCGGCGCGTTCGCGCTGGAGCCGCAGCTCGACAAGCCCCTGCGCACGCTCTCCGGCGGCACGCGGCAGAAGATCAACGCCGTCCTCGCGTTCCTCTTCCGTCCCGATCTCCTGATCTTCGACGAGCCCACGGCCGGCCTCGACCCCGTGGCCAGCAGCGTGCTGAAGGACAAGATCCTTGCCGCGCGCCGCGACGGCCGCACCTGCATCATCACCTCGCACGTGCTGAGCGAGCTCGAGGAGCTGGCCGACGACGTCGTGTTCCTTCTCGACGGGCACGCGCGCTTCGCCGGTTCGGTGCCCGAGCTCAAAGCGCGCACCGGGCAGCCGACCATCGAACGCGCCGTGGCCGCGCTCATGCGCCCCACGCTGGGAGAGGCCGCATGAACGCCACCGCCAAGGTCCTGCGTTACGACATGCGCGACTTGCTCCGCAGCCGCTGGCTCGTGGGCTACGCGCTGTTCTTCGCCGCGCTCACCGACGCGCTCATCCGCTTCGGCGGCAGCAGTGAAAAGGCGCTGCTCAGTCTGGTCAGCGTCACGCTATTCGTGGTGCCGCTCGTCGCGCTCGTGTTCGGCACCGTGTACTTCTACAACGCGCGCGAGTTCACCGAACTTCTGCTGGCCCAGCCGGTGAACCGGCGCCAGCTCTTTGCCGGCCTCTATCTCGGACTCGCGCTCTCGCTCTCGCTCGGCTTCCTGCTTGGCGTCGCCGTGCCCGTGATGTTCGAGGGGCTCGACGATGCCGCCGCCCGCGTGCCCTTCTTCATGCTCCTCGCCGCCGGTACCGCGCTCACGGCCATCTTCTCGGCCATCGCCTTCGTGATCGCCATCCGGTTCGAGGACCGGCTCAAGGGCCTCGGAATCGCGATCGCGGCTTGGCTCGGCGCCGCCATCGTGTACGACGGGCTGGTCCTCATCGCCGTGCTGGTATTCTCGGACTACCCGCTCGAGCGGCCGATGCTCGTGGCCACCTTCATCAACCCGCTCGATCTGGCGCGCGTCCTGCTGCTGCTCCAGTTCGACGCTTCGGCGCTGCTCGGCTACACGGGCGCCGTCTTCAAATCGTTCTTTACCGGCATCAGCGGAACGCTGGTGTCGCTGGCGGCGCTCGCGGCCTGGGTCGCGGCGCCCATCATCCTCGGGCTGCGCGGTTTTCAACGGAAGGACTTTTGATGCGCCGCTCGATCGTTCCGGCCGCGCGCCCCGCTTGGCGCGCCGATTCACTCAAGGGGAGACCCGTACCATGTCACGCAACGTACTGACGGCGGTCGCGCTCGCGACCGCCACCTTCGCGCTCGCCTGCGGCAAGGGCGAGCAGGCTCAGCCGGCCGAGTCCACGCAGGCCGCGGCGGCGCCCGCCGCGGCGCCCGCCACCTCGGGCGCGCAGACACCCGACGCCGGCGGCGTCATCGATACCGTCATGATGATCACCGACGGCACCGGCAATTACTTCAAGCCCAAGGATTTCACGGTCCATCAGGGCGACGTCATCCGCTACACGCTCGGCGTGGGGGTGCACAACGTCTCGTTCCCCGCCGACTCCAACAAGGGTGCGCAGGGGCTTCCCGGGCCCAGCGAGCTGCTCCAGCTCCCCGGCCAGACGTACGACGTGAAGGTCAACTTCAACCCGGGCACCTACTACTACCAGTGCGACGCGCACGCGGCCCTGGGCATGGTGGGGCATATCAAGGTGGAAGCGAAGAAGTAGCTCGAACGGCGGTGGTCAGTCGGCAGTGAGCGGTGGGCAGTAAGAGAACTGTGGGCTGTGGACTGTCGTCCGCCGTCTTCAGTTGGCCGTTCACCGTCAACTGTCGACTGTACACGGTCGACTGTAGTTCGCGGTCCGGCGCCGGTCGTACTCCGGCCTCGGACCGCGTTCGCTTGCTCGGCCCTGCGCGCATCGCCAGCTTCCGGTGTCCTTCGCCCGGTATCCACGCATGCGCCGCTCCTCCGCCCTTTCCGCCGTTTCCATCGCGCTGCTCGCCGCCTGCGCCGCTCCGCCCCCGCCCCGGCCGCCCGCGTACAAGCCGCAGGCACGGTACGTCACCGTCACCACGGTGGCCCTCATGGTCAAGGAGGACGCCGGCGTCCTCCCCTTCCTCAAGAAGGACTTCGCCAAGGGGGGCGTCCTCGACGGCAAGGAGGTCTACGGCTTCGAGCCCAGCACCATCACCGTCGTCGCCGGCGATACGATCCACTTTCACTTCGTGAACCCCGAGGACGACGAGCACAACTTCGTCCTCCGCGACTTGTTCGTGAAGCTCCCGGGCCAGCAGGTCGTGGATACCACGTATGTTTCCAGAGCGCCGGGAATCTACGACTTCGCCTGCGCCATCCCGGCGCACCTCCCCATGATGCACGGCCAACTCGTGGTGCTCGCGCCCTCGGCCGTGGCCGGCACCGCGCAGTAATCGGGGGCGGCGACTGGGCCGCCGCTTCCCCCAGCGACCCGGAACGCGCATTTTGCGGGTGCGGTCCCACCCTCCGTCCCCGCCTCCCCATGCGATCTCTCGTTCTCGCGCTCTCCGGAGCGCTGGCCGTCGTGTGCTCGGCCGGCGCGCAGAGCTACGCGCCCTCCAGCGGCGTCCGCTATCACCGGTTGCTCATCCACAACGCCCTCGTCATCGACGGCGCGGGGAATCCCACGCGCGGGCCGATGGACATCGTGGTCGAGGGAAACAGGATCACCGGCGTGTATGCCGCGCGGCCCATGGCCGAAACCGCCGCGTCGCCAGGCACGCTGCAGGGCGGCAAGTTCGACCGCGTGATCGACGCCACCGGCATGTACGTCATGCCCGGCATCATCGACGTCCACTCGCACATCCAGTTCGATCGCGCCGGCATCGACATGCCGCACGACTACGAGTTCAAGCTCCTGCTCGCGCACGGCATCACGACGATTCGCGACCCGGGCTCCATGCAGGGCCCCGACACGATCGTCGCGTATGCGAAGCTCAGCGACGAGAACAAGATTGCCGCGCCCACCATCATCCCGTTCGTCGTCGTCCAGTCGGAGTATCCCGACTCCGTGCGCGCGCAGATCCGCCATGTGAAGGAAATCGGCGGCAAGGGGCTCAAGGTCTTCATCAATCGCCCCGACGTCTGGGACGCCATCTCCGATGAGGCCCACAAGCTCGGGCTGCCCATCGCCACCGATATGAAGATCCAGGAGACGGACGCCATTCGCGCCTCGCAGCTCGGCGTCGCCTCCATCGAGCACTGGTACGGCATTCCCGACGCCGCGACGCCGGGGCCCCAGGACTTCCCCGACTACTACAACTACGACAACGAGGCCGATCGCTTCCGCTGGGGCGGCGACATCTGGCGCCAGGCCGATCCGGCGCGCCTCTCCGCGGTGCTCGACACCATGCTCGCGCACCATGTGACGTGGGATCCGACCTTCGCCATCTACGAGGCGAACCGCGACCTGGCCAAGGCGCAGAACGAGCCCTGGTTCAGGGACTACGCCCTCCCGGCCATGATGAAGTTCTACCAGCCGAGCCCGCATGCCCACGGCTCGTATCAGGCCGACTGGACCACCGCCGACGAGGTGACGTGGCGCAACAACTACCGCATCTGGATGCACTGGGTGCGCGAGTACGCCGCCCGCGGAGGCAATGTGACGGTGGGCTCCGACGCGGGGTTCATCTGGGCGTTGTACGGGTTCACCACGATTCGCGAGATGGAGATGCAGCAGGAGGCCGGGTTCCACCCCATCGAAGTGATTCAGCACGCCACGAGCAATGGCGCTAAACTTCTTGGCCTCCCCCATACCGGTGTCGTGCGGCCTGGCTTCGATGCCGACCTCGCCATCGTCGACGGGAATCCGCTGCACAACATGAAGGTGCTCTACGCGCCGGGCACCGCCATTGCCGGCGCCACCTCGGGCGCCGCGCAGCACGGCGGTGTGCGCTATACCATCAAACAGGGCATCGTCTTCGACGATCGCCAACTCCTGGCCGACGTGCGCGAAATGGTGCGCAAGGCCAGAGCCAACACCAAGGGGGAATAGGTTCGATGACCGTTCGTCTGTCGCAGCTGGCCCGGGGACTCATTGGATCGGAGATCCTCAAGATCGCCGCCGAAGTGCGCGAGTTGATCGCGCAGGGGCGCCCGATCTGCAACCTGACGGTGGGTGACTTCTCGCCCACCGAATTCCGGGTGCCCGACCGGCTGGCCCGCGGCGTGGCCGAGTACGTGGCCAAGGGACAGACCAACTATCCGCCGTCCAACGGCGTGCTCGAGCTGCGCAAGGCGGTGGCGGCCTTCTACAAGCGCGGGCTCGCGCTCGACTACCCCACCGACGGCATCGTCATCACCTCCGGCGGACGCCCGGTGATCTACGGCATCTATCAGACCGTCGTGAATCCGGGGGAGACGGTCGTGTACGCCGTCCCCAGTTGGAACAACAACCACTACGCGCGCATCGTGGGGGCGAGCGCCGTGGAGATTCCCTGCGGCGCCGACACCAACTTCCTCCCCACGGCGGCCATGCTCCGGCCGCACCTGCGCGGCGCCACACTGCTCGCGCTCAACTCGCCCTCGAACCCCACGGGCACCATGTTCTCGGCCGAGCAGCTCACCGAGATCTGCGACCTCGTGCTCGAGGAGAACGCGCGTCGCGGTCCCGACGACCGCCCGCTGTACGTGATGTACGACCAGATCTACTGGATGCTGACGTTCGGAGGCGGGCGCCACGTGAACCCCGTGGGCCTGCGCCCCGAAATGGCCAAGTACACCATCTTCGTCGACGGTATTTCCAAGGCCTTCGCCGCCACCGGACTGCGGGTGGGCTGGGGCGTGGGGCCGTCGGACGTGATCAAGAGCATGGCCGACCTGCTCACGCACATCGGCGCCTGGGCGCCTCGTCCCGAGCAGATGGCCACCGCCGAGCTGCTGTGCGCCGAGAGCGACATTGCCGAATATCATGCGTCGATGATCCGCGATCTGCAGGAGCGGCTCGGGCTCATGGCCGAGGGGCTCGATCACCTGCGCGCCAAGGGGTTCCCCGTGGAGAGCACGGCGCCGCAGGGTGCGATCTACCTCAGCGCGCACTTCGGCCTGCACGGCAAGCGCACGCCCGAGGGCGCCGTGCTCGCGTCCAACGAGGACATCCGTCGCTATCTGCTGCAGACGGCGGGCATGGCCGTCGTGCCCTTCCAGGCGTTCGGCCAGAACGAAGAGACGGGGTGGTTCCGGCTGTCGGCGGGGGCGGTCTCGCCGCAGGACGTGCGCGAGTTGATGCCGCGGCTGGAGGCGTCGCTGAAGGCGCTCGCGTAGTCGAGCGGGCGAAACTCCGACACGGAGGGTGCGATCATGAGTTGGATCATCTCGCTGATCATTGGCGGCATCGTCGGCTGGCTGGCCAGCATCGTCATGAAGACGAATGCGCAGATGGGCTGGATTGCAAACGTCCTGGTCGGCGTGGTCGGAGCCGCATTGGGCAACTGGATTGCGGGCCTGATCGGCCTCGCGCCCACCGGCGGCGTCGGCCGGTTCGTGGTCGCGCTGCTCGGCGCCGTGGTGCTGATCTTCATCCTCCGCGCGCTCGGATTCTTCAAGAAGAAAGCCGCCTAGCGCCCGTGTGGGCCCGCCATCGGGGGAAGCACGCGCGGATTTCGCGCTTCCCCCGATGGGTGCGATATGGCGCGCGCGTAGCTTCTCCCGATGTGGCAACCAGGAGGAGCGTATGAAGGGGTTCGATGCCATCAAGGCGGGCGCGACCGAGCTCGCCGGCAAGTTCAGTGGGGAGAAGGGCAAGCTGTTCGAGGCAGCGCTGGCGCTCATCCAGCGGATGCCGGGTGGCGTGTCGGGACTGGCGACGCAGTTCCGGGCCAACGGCCTCGGCGACATCGCGTCCAAACTCAAGGGCGGTGGACCGGCGCCGAGCATGTCGGCGGCCCAGGTCGCGCAGGGCTTCGGTAACGACAACATCACCGCCCTCGCCAAGTCGGCGGGCCTCGACCCGAAGGTCGTGCCCGAGCAGCTCGCGGGCATCCTGCCGACGGTCATCAAGCAACTGTCCTCGTTGACCGCGACGGCTGGAGCGCGTTGACCACCGCCCGGGCCGGCCGACGCGTGGAAGGATCGGATTCGGCTTCGGTCCGAGATCGTCCGAAGCAGGGGCACGGCCATCGGCCGTGCCCTTTGCTTCGCGCCTCCACGGAGTGATCTTGGAACGATGACGACTCCGGCTCTGGCTCCCGAAACCCTCGAAGGCTGGTACGTGCTGCACCAGACCTTCCGCCTCGACCGCGCCGCGTTGCGCCCGCTGTTGCCAGTGGACTTCGACGCGATCGCCGACGACTTCGTGCACACCATGGACGCGCTGGCGGGCGGCGACGGCGCCAACGGATGGAGCGCGCTCGTGCCGCTGGTGGGCTCCAGGGCCGACGTGATGGTGATGCACTTCCGCCCCACGCTCGACGCGCTGGGGGATGCGCAGGCACGGCTCGCGCAGGCACGCCTCTCCGATTACCTCACGCCCGTGGAGTTCTTTCTGAGCGTCACCGAGGCGGGGCTGTACTACGTGACGGCACAGCTCGCCAAGGCCGCGGCTGCGCGCAAGGGCCGGGTGGGCGACGAGGAGTATCAGGCGGAACTGAAGAAGCGCGTCGACGCTGAGCTTGCCACCGAGCACGTACGCAAGCGGTTGTATCCGCCGCTGCCGGGCGGCGAGATGCCCTATGTCTGCGTGTACCCCATGAACAAGAAGCGCGAGACGGGGCAGAACTGGTATGCGTTGCCCATCGAGGAGCGCAGCGAGCTGATGAAGTGGCACGGCCTCACCGGACGCAAGTACGCCGGGCGCGTGCTGCAGATCATCAGCGGCTCCATCGGCCTCGACCTCTGGGAATGGGCGGTGACGCTGTTCGCGGCCGATCCGCTGGAGTTCAAGAAGATCGTGAGCGAAATGCGATTCGACGAGGCCAGCGCCAAGTACGGGGAGTTCGGCAACTTCTACGTCGGCCGGATCGCGCCGCCCGACGCCTGGGTGCGGGGGCTGCGGCCGGCCGCTCGATAGTTCGCCGTTCGCCGACACAACGACGGGAGAGACCATCACATGCTCATCGCCCTGCTGTTGTTGTTCGTGCAGCAAGCGACGGCGCCGGCGCCGGCCGACACCGCGCGACTGGTCGTGTCGAACCGCACGGTCGCCGTGTTCCGCGCCCCGCTGGGCGCATTGTCGCCGGCCGAGCGCGCGGCCGCGGCGATGGTCCGCATCGATTCGGCGGTGGCGCACAACCGCGATTCCGTGGACGTCGCGCCGTCCGCCGAGGGGGTGCTGGTGCGCGCCGGCGGCGCGGCGATGTTCGTCGTGACGCCGGGCGACGTGCGATCCGCGAACCGCGACACGCTGGTGGCGTCGGCCACGGCGTCGGCGGTGGCTCTTCGCCTCTCCATTCGCGATGCGCGCGACGCGCGGAGCGTGCGCGCCATCCTGATCGGACTGGGACTCG
>JAGWRB010000185.1 GCA_028876725.1 Gemmatimonadota bacterium | reverse complement strand
CCACAACCCGATCGCCATGCCCCCGCAATTCATCCATGTCATGAAGGACCTGCGCAAAGTCGTCCCGCCGCAGCGGGAGATCCTGCGCGGGATCTGGCTGTCCTTTTACTACGGCGCAAAGATCGGCGTGCTGGGCCCGAACGGGGCCGGCAAGTCGAGTCTGCTGCGGATCATGGCCGGGGTGGACCACGACTATCAGGGCGAGGCCTGGGTGGCCGACGGGATGCGGGTGGGCTACCTGCCGCAGGAGCCGCAGCTCGATCCCACGCTCGACGTGAAGGGCAACGTCGAGCTGGCCGTGGCGTCGCAGCGCGGGCTGCTCAAGCGCTTTGAAGAAATCTCGATGGCGTTCGCCGAGCCGATGAGCGACGACGCGATGGAGAAGCTGCTGGGCGAGCAGGCGCGGGTGCAGGAGCAGATCGACGCGCATGACCTGTGGAGTCTGGACACGAAGATCGAGATCGCGATGGACGCGCTGCGTCTGCCGTCCTGGGACACCAAGGTGACGACGCTGTCGGGGGGCGAGCGGCGCCGGGTGGCGCTCTGCCGCGTGCTGCTGGAGCAGCCGGACATGCTGTTGCTGGACGAGCCGACAAACCATCTGGACGCCGAGAGCGTGGCGTGGCTGGAGCGGCACCTGGCGGAGTTCCCGGGCACCGTGGTGGCGATCACGCACGACCGGTATTTCCTGGACAACGTGGCGAAGTGGATCCTGGAGCTGGACCGCGGGGCGGGGATTCCGTGGGAGGGGAATTACTCGAGCTGGCTGGAGCAGAAGGAAACGCGGCTGGCGCAGGAGGAGAAGCAGGCGAGCGCGCGGCAGCGCACGCTGGCGCGCGAGCTGGAGTGGGTGCGGATGGCGCCGCGGGCTCGGCAGGCGAAGAACAAGGCGCGCGTGCAGAAGTACGAGGAGCTGGCGAGCCAGGAGGCGCAGGAGAAGGTGCTGCAGCACGAGATCGTGATTCCGCCGCCGCCGCGGCTGGGGAACGACGTCGTGATCGCGAAGGATTTACGGAAGTCGTATGGCGACAAGCTGCTGATCGACGGGTTGAACTTCGCGCTGCCGCGCGGCGGGATCGTGGGGGTGATCGGGCCGAACGGGGCGGGGAAGACGACCCTGTTCCGGATGATCGTGGGCGATGAGAAGCCCGATGGCGGCGAGCTGAAGGTGGGCGAGACCGTGCAGCTCGCGTACGTGGATCAGAGCCGGACGCTGGACGGCGAGAAGACCGTGTACGACGAGGTGAGCGGCGGGCTCGACTCGATCATGGTGGGGAAGCGTGAGATCAACAGCCGCGCGTATCTGTCGAGCTTCAACTTCAAGGGACCCGATCAGCAGAAGCTGGTGAAGGATCTGTCGGGCGGGGAGCGGAACCGGCTGCACCTGGCGAAGACGCTGAAGAGCGGCGGGAACGTGCTGCTGCTCGACGAGCCGACGAACGATCTGGACGTGGACACGCTGCGGGCGCTGGAGGATGCACTGATCGATTTTGCGGGGTGCGCGGTGGTGATTTCGCACGACCGGTGGTTCCTGGACCGGATTGCGACGCACATGCTGGCGTTCGAGGGGAACAGCGAGGTGGTGTGGTTCGAGGGGAATTTCGGTTCGTATATAGAAGATCTGAAAAAGCGGAAGGGGCCGGATGCGGATCAGCCGCACCGGGTGACGTATCGGAAGCTGGTGCGGGGGTAGGGGATCGCACGGTCGGTTGCAGTTGAGCCCTCAACGAGACGTGTCTCGAATCAAGGTTCACGGCAATAGACCTGCGGCTTGTTAGAACGGGACTAGGTTGGCGCTGAGGCTCACGAGTTCGGGCTGGCAGCTATGAGGCTTGTTGACGACCGTGACACCAGCGTCGGTCCACGTGGCGTAGCCAGGTTCTGTTACGGTGAGGTCGTATGTGGCCGCTTGCGTGCCGATGGCGAGATAGAGGCCATCCTGAGACGGGCGGGCGGTGTCCGCAACGACCGCCGACCCGAAGTGCTCCTTGGCGGTTAGTAGGGCGCTTGTGGCAATGGGTTGGCCTGTTGACGCGTCACGTACCGCGACCGAAATCACGCCGACGATTTCGTAGGGAGCACACGTCGCGGTCGGGGTGTGGCAGCCGGCCAGCAGGACGGATGCGACTGCGAAGCCTGCCGCGAGCAAGCGTTCTTTGCGACCGAACGAGAAAGATGTCACACGCGTCCCCCTGACATGGCGGTTGAGCGCCATCGAGTCGCCACCGCTGCTCAACGGTTGCGGAAGCCGGCGGGCTACGTCGCGGTCGGCCACTGGCCAACGAAAGGGGGGCGTTCAACCTTCTACATTGCTACTGCAGGACGTGCATACATGCAAGGCGACGACGTGCTGCTAGGAATGCGACGGCCCCGCTCCCGGAAAATTGGACCAAGTGGACTGGCGGCTCGGCGACACGATTGGCTCACCGTTCGGGACGGTGGACGGCAGCATGGCGCGCTGCGGATGCCGTGTCCGCACTCTCTCACAGGGCCTGCTCGTTACAAACTCAGTTTTTAACCGCCGGGTTTGGTCGCACTAGAGCCGTACCGACTTGGCATGCAACCCCACGCGCCGCATCGACTTCCAATTGGCCTAGCCAAAACAACAGCGCGACGCACGTTGAACCGAGGGGAATTTCGGTTCGTATATAGAAGATCTGAAAAAGCGGAAGGGGCCGGATGCGGATCAGCCGTACCGAATGACGTATCGGAAGCTGGTGCGGGGGTAACGCCGGCGTCCAGCATCAGCGGGGTGCTGCCGCGCATGGACCGCCCTCGACCGGGATTCTTGCCGGAGCGTGAGGTTTCATCTTGCTACGCGCTCCGGTCCAACCATCAGCGACGGGGGCCGTCCGACTTTCCTTCCTTTCGGCCGGGAGCTATGCAGGAGCCTCGGATTGCGACCACACGCCGCAATTCCGACAGTAGACATATCGCACACGGCGGATGTAGTCCGCCGACGCCTTGCGGATGAACACGGCTCCACACAGATGACACCCGAAATCTTCGACGCCCATGTCGGCAGGGTCGGTTGGTGTCGCGGGCACGCGCAAGACCTCGTCGACACCAATAGGCGGATGGACAGCCGAGTACGACTTCATAAGACCCCCAAACCGGTAGACAGTCCGTCGAGGCCTGTCACGAATAGCAAGTGGAATGGCCGGCGCCTCAGGCACGCGTCGCCGTCCGGGTCCTCTACCGCGATCCGTGATAAGGGGTGCCGATCGCATCCTACGCACCCTCCACGGCGCGCCGTTCCGGGGACCGCTGATTCGCGAATCGCCGATGTCACGAATGCGAAAGTGCTGAACTCCGGCAACTGGCGATTCCGTTCATCTCGACGCCGGCCAATCGACGGCCTCTGGTGGGGCGTTACCGGCCCCCGCCGCCCCTGCCGCCGTTGCCTTTGCCTTTGGCCTTCTTCGCGGCCTTCGCTTCGGCCGCGGCCTCGCTGGCCTCACTCGCCGATGACTCGTGCCCGATCTTGCCAACCTGCTTGCCGGTCACCGCGTCGATATTCACCTCGTCGATGCCGTCCTTGCCAGGCGTCTTCATGTCGAAGGAGTAGATGAGTTTGCCCCCCTCGTTCTCCAGTTCGAGAGCCTGGATGTGCGCAGCGGGCACGAGACGCTGCGCCATGGTGGCCGCCGTGGATTCCTTGACTTTGGCGCGCTTGGCGAGCCGAGCGGGTACGTCGCGTGTGTAGGTCGGGTGTTGCGCGCCCGCGGTAGCGGCGGCCACGGCCAGCGCCCCGGCGATGGCAATGTGACGAATCTGCATGGCGGCTCTCCTCGTGTTCTGGTAAGGTCGTTCCATGGGCAGAAAGATAGGAGCGCTAGCTGTCGGCTTCGTGACAACGACGCGGTGGCCCACGCACACGCCGCGCTCCTGGATCTAGATACGGAGTCTGCTCCACGTCGGCATTGCCTAGCTCGAGGAAGAACCTTCAGGCGGAAGCACGTCGCCCGGTCGATTCGCCGGCAAGTGAATTTCAAAAATGCTTCCGGCTTCCGTCGAGCTTGCCAGCGTGACCGATCCCCCATGCAGCTCGGCGATGTCGCGGGCGATGGCGAGGCCCAGGCCGGCGCCTGCGCTATTGACCGTTTCATGATGGGGGCGGGAGCTGTCACCGCGGAAGAAGCGCTCGAAGAGATGTGGGACGTCCGAGGCCGAGATCCCCGGGCCGTTGTCCGACACCGTGATGACGTACTCTCCCTGCGCGGCTTCGAGCCTGACTTCGACGCGCCCCGGACCGCGCATGTATTTGATCGCATTGTCAACCAGATTCGTCAGCGCGCGGCGAAGCAGCTCCGGATCGCCGTCGTAGACGACGATCGGCAGCCGCGGAGCGTCGAGCGCAATGCCCTTGGCCACCGCCAACGGCTGCAGGCCCTGCAGGGTCGAGCGGATCATCTCGTCGAGGCGCATCCGCTGTGCAACGACAACCGTTTGTCCGGCGTCGGCGCGTGCCAGAAGGAAGAGGTCCTCCACAATGCGGGAGAGCTGGCGACTGCTGTCCCGCGTTGCTTCGAGCGCGGCGCGATACTCACCACCGGCGGTATCGGTGCTCGACAGGGCGACTTCCGCTTCGGTGCGGATGAGGGCGACCGGCGTCCGCAACTCGTGGGACGCATCCGCCGTGAAGCGTCGTTGCTGCTCGAGCGCGGCATCGACCCGGGCGAGGACGTCGTTGAATGCGAGCGCTAGCTGCCCGAGCTCGTCATCGGGATCCCGGATCGAGAGCCGCTCATGGACGTTGCGTGCCCCAATCCGCCGCGCTTCGGCGGTCATCGCGGCGACCGGCCCCAACGCGCGCCGCGCAAGCAGATACCCCGAAAGGACCGCGATGAGCAACGCGACCGGGAGGGCGAGCAGGGCGGCATCGCGCGCCGTTTCGAGCAGCTCGGCCGTGTCATGAAAGTGCTCGCTCACGACGAACGTGAAGGGGCGCGAGTCGAGGCTGGCGCGCCAGGCGAGCGCACGGAGCTGTCCGCGCTCGGCGCGAATATTGAACGCGCGGTCGTCGTCGCCTTGGGCCGCGAGCTTGGCGGCGAGATCGCGCCAGTCAACGATAGTCAACGGGCGGGGACCATCCGCAGAGCTCGGGGGGTCATCGTCGTCGAGCGTGACAGGAATGGTGACAATCGTGTTGGAGGGTCCTGGCGACTCCAGCACGTCGAGACCGTGGGTCCGCAGGTCGCCGATGAGCGCGGCCACCAGCGCTGCGCGATCGCCCGGCTGGCCGGCATGCGCGGCGATCGTGGCCGCAACCAGATCCTTCTCCTGGAGCAGGGAGCGGTTGATCTGGGTGAGCGAGGCGTATCGGAGAAAGGCATAGGCTGCGCCGAGCAGCACACAGACGATGAGGGCGAGCACCCCGGCATTCCATGCAGTGAGGCGCGTGCGAATCGACGCCATGGCTCAGTCCTGGTGCGCCGGCCGCGCGGACCCCTGGGACGCCGCCGTCGTCGCAGGTGCGACCAGCGCGTACCCCAACCCGCGGCGCGTCTCGATCATCGCCTGCCCGGACGGCGGCTCGATCTTGCGTCGCAGGCGGCCGACCAGGACCTCCAGCGCATTGCTCGAGGGCTCGTGATTATCATCCCAGACGTGCGTCGTGATCTCGGCGCGCGACAGGGTCCGGCCGATGTTACGCGCAAAGTACTCGAGGAGAACGTACTCGCGGCTCGTCAGGTCGATGCGCCGGCCCCCGCGGGACGCCGTGAGCGCCAGCGTGTCGATTTCAAGATCGCCGACCACGAGCACCGTGGGCCTGAACGCATCGCCGCGCCGGAGGAGCGCCTGAATCCGCGCCACGAGTTCCTCGAACGCGAACGGCTTCACGAGGTAGTCGTCCGCGCCGGAGTTGAGGCCTGCGACCCGGTCGGAAACCGCGTCCCGCGCGGTCAGCATCAGAATCGGCACACGAGCGCCGCGGGCCCGCAGCTCGCGGGCGACATCGAATCCGGTAGCGCGCGGCAGCATCACGTCGAGGATAAGCACGTCGTACTCCGTCACGGCGGCTTCAACAAGCGCGCGCGCTCCATCGTGCACCACGTCGACCGCGAACAGCTTCTGACGCAGGCCGCGCGCGATCGCATCTGCCAGACGTTCATCGTCCTCGGCAATCAGAATGCGCATGGGGAGAGATCGGTGATTGGGCGCGACATGGTAGTCAGAAGGTACAGCGAGAAGCTACGGAATCCAACGAATGCTAATGCGTCCGCGACTCCGCCGAACCGCGTCGGTGGACTTGTCAGCGAATCGTCAGGAAAGTCGCGTTTCGCGTCACCGAAGCGAAAGGTCCGCGCGCTAGGTTTGGCGATTCGACGGCAGGTCGCCGCTCAGTCTTTCGACCCCGCATCATGTTCCCATCAGTCACCGCGTTGCGTCTATCGCTCGTTCTGGGCCTCATGCTCGGGATCCTCGTCGCTGCTCCAGCCGCTGCTCAGGCCGGTTCAACGACCGACATCATCGTAGGGCGCGTGGTCGCTGCCGGGGCTGGTCCCTTGACCGGCGCTCGGGTCACCGCCGTGTCTCTGCAGACGGGACTCCGGCGACAGGCCGTCACCAGCGCTGACGGTCGCTACACCATCGTCTTCCCCGACGGCGGTGGCGAATATCGGATGATCATACTCCGCATCGGTTATACGCCCGACCAGGTGGCGGTCCGGCGGCGCCCCGGCACCGACCGCCTGGTGGCCAACGTCGTTCTCACGCGCGCCCCCGTCACGCTCACCACGGTGGTCGTCCACCCCGGCGCTGACACCGCGGGGCGCCGCGGCCTCTCAGGCACGGGACGCACGCTCTCGCCTGCTCAAGTGAACCGTCTGCCCGTGGACCCAGGCGACCTGGCCTCCATGGCCGGACTCGCGCCGGGAGTGCTGGTCACCGCGGCCACGGACTCCACATCCACGAGTTTCTCGGTGGCCGGTCAGCCGCCGTCGCAGAACACCATTACCGTGGACGGGCTTGCGGAGGGCACAGGACAGATTCCGCGCGACGCCATCCGCACCACGCGCGTGATCACCAACACCTACGACGTGGCCCGCGGCCAATTCCTTGGGGGGCAGATCGCGTCCACCACCCGACGTGGCACCGACCGCGTGACCGGCTCGTTCACGGTGACGGCGCGCGACCCATCGCTGGCCGCCACGAACAGCGGCGTGAGCCCGGCATTCAACGGCGCGCAGGTCAGCCGCCAGATCAGCGGCGGGCTGGGAGGCCCCATCATTCCCAAGCGCCTGTACGGCTTCGGCGCTTTCCAGGTGGACCTGCGCAGCCAGCCGGTGGCATCGCTTCTCTCCGCCGACCCGACCACGCTGGGCCGGCTCGGAGTCGGCGTCGACTCCCTGGCGCGCTTTCTGGGCGCCATCTCCGGCGACGGCCTGCCGCTGTCGCCCGCCGGGTTTCCCGGCATGCGCCACATGAACGGCGGCTCGGCGCTGGTGCGGTTCGACCTCCAACTCAACGATGCCAACGATCTGGTGATACGCGGCGACTGGCACGATCGACAGCAGACCGGCGCCCGGGTGGAGTGGCACGGCCTGCCGCAGAGCGAGGGCCAGGGCAGCGGGCGCGGCGCCGGTGTGATGGTGGCCCTCACCTCGCAGATGGGCAACTTCGTGAACGACGCCCGCGTCTACCGCGCCGCGGACTACTTCGACCAGAGCGGCTACTGGATCCTTCCCCGCGGACTGGTGAACACCACGTCCGTGCTGCCCACGGGCCAACTGGGGGTCACGTCGCTCTTCTTCGGAGGCAACAGTTCGCTGCCCCGATGGGACCATTCATCGATGTTCGAGGCCAGCGATGAAATATCCTGGATCTCGCCCAACGCCACGCACCGTGTGAAGCTGGGCGTGCTCCTGGACGAACAATCGGCGTCCGCCAACGCGTCGAGCAATAAGTACGGCGTGTTCTCCTACGCTTCGATCGGCGATCTCGCGGCCAACCGCCCGAGTTCGTTCACGCGCACACTGGCCACCCGACCACAGGCCTCGGCCGGCAGCAACGGGGCCGTGTATCTGGGCGATGCCTGGCGCCCTTCCGATATGCTGGCCGTGACATACGGAGTGCGCGCCGAGTGGGCCGCGTACGGCTTGGCGCCGGCGTACAACCCGGCTGTAGACTCGGCCTTCGGGCGGCGCACCGACCGATATCCGTCGGAGTTCATGGTGAGTCCGCGCGTCGGATTCTCGTATTCCGCGGGTGGCGACGCGGACCGGCCGGCGCTGCGGCTGCGCGGCGGCGTGGGCGAATTTCGCGGGAACTCCCGCTCATGGCTCTTCGCGCTGGCCGCCGGGCAGAACGGATTGGCCGGCGCCGAGCAGCAGCTCACCTGCATCGGCACCGGGGTGCCGGTGCCAGACTGGTCCGCGTATCTCTCCGATCCGGGGGCCATCCCCACCGTGTGCGCCGGCGGCAGCCCGGGCCTGGTCTCGTCTGCGCTGCCGCGGGTGACCGTGTTCGCGCCGCACTACGGCGCTCCGCGCGCGTGGCGCGCGTCGCTCGGCGTGACGAAGCCGCTCGGGCGGAATTACAGCCTGGCGGTCGACGCGCTGTATGCCTACGGGTTCCACGAGCAAGGTGTGACCGATCTCAACCTGAACACCGCACCGCAATTCCGTCTGGCGGATGAGGGCAACCGCCCGGTGTACGTGCCGGCGTCAACCATAGATCCCGCCACCGGTGCCACGTCGTCCAACGCGTCGCGGCTGGTGCCCACGTTCAGCAACGTGCTGCAGATCAACTCGGCGCTGCACTCCGATACGCGCCAGTTGATCGTGTCGTTCGAGAAGCAGGCCAGCACGGGGCTCTCGTACAATCTATCGTACACGCTCACGCGGTCGTTCGATCAGTCGCAGGGATTCGAGGGCGCGGAGTATGACGAGAGCACGGCCGGCAACCCGAACCATGCCGAGTGGTCCTGGAACGACGATGCGCGGGAGCATCAGGTGCTCGCCATCGTCTCATACCAATTCGATCCCGCGCTGCAGCTCACCTTCGTCGGGCATGCGCTGTCGGGCCGGCGGTTTACGCCGCGCGTGCGGGGTGATATCAACGGCGACGGAATCCAGAACGATCGTGCCTTCGTGTTCAATCCGGCCACCACGACCGACACGGCGCTGGCGTCGGGCATGCGCCAACTGCTAGCGGGCTCGAGCCCCAGGACCCGCGCCTGCCTGATGAAGCAACTCGGCACGATTGCGGGGCGGAACAGCTGCACGTCACCGTGGCGCACCACGTTCGACCTGCAGCTGAACTATTCCCCAGCGGCGTTTGGACTCAAGCGCCGGCTGGTGCTCTCCGTGACCGCGGTGAACACTCTGGCCGGGCTGGACGCGGCCCTGCATGGGATGAATCACCTGCGCGGATGGGGACAGTACGCGCGAACGGACGAACACCTCCTATTCGTCACCGGGTTCGATCCGCAGACGCAGCAATTCCGCTACCAGGTGAATCAGCACTTCGGATCGTCGTCGCTCAACCAGTCGCCGTTCCAGACCCCGTTCCTGCTGCAGGTACAGGCGCGGTTCGCCGTCGGGGAGCTCGGACGCTAGCCGACCGGTCCGTCCGCTCCTCCTCCCCGGCCGCCTGCGCCATCATCAGCGCTGCACGGTGAGGAGCGTGAATGAGTTGGGCAGCACCGGGGGACGGCCGCGCCGACCCGGTGGAAGTGCGCCGAACGTCGCCGAGGCCGTGTAGAGCGCGTGGGTTCGGGGGTCGAGTTCCATCGTACGCGCACCGTTCATCGTCTTGACGGTCTGCACCACGCGGTAGGTGTCCGGCGTATCCTCATGAATCACCGTGATCGTGCCGTCGCCGCAGGACGCGAAGGCGAGTTGTGTCGCCGGATCGAACCGCGCGGCATCGACGCCCTGTCCGATGGGAACGGTCGTCACGAGCTTGCCGGCCTGCGCGTCCGAAATGGCCATCACGCCGCTCCGGCAGCCTGTGAAGAGCCGATGGTGCTCGGTGTCGATGGCCAGGCCCGTCGGGCTCGTGCATGGCGCCAGAGGCCAATGGCGCATCACTCTTCGGCCCGCGATATCCACCTCGTCTATCTCCCCTTTGTCCGTGATGTTCACGAATACGTGACCGACGCCATCGGCGATGCCGAATTCCGGCTTTCCGGTGAGCGGCACGTTGGCGACATTCGTGTCGTGGGCCGGGTCGACGATCGTCATGGAGTGCGCGTCGCCGTTCATCGAAAACACGAGATGGCTCGACGGGTCGTAGACGATACCATCGTCGTCCACCTGCGCTCTCACCTTGGCCACTACCATATGAGAGGCCAGGTCGATGACGCGAATCGTGCTGTCGCCGCCCGATGTCGCGTACCCGCGGCCCACGTCATACGCAAACGCCACGCCGTGTGCGCGGTCGAATCCGGGGATCCGGGCGAGGACCTTCCCGTCGGACGGATTCACCACCATCACGTAGCTTCCGCGCGTGATGTAGAGTTGATCGTTATTCGTATCGAGCGAGAGGTAGTCCCAGCCGCCGTCTCCGCCAATCAGGTGACGCGCGGTCACGTGGTAATTCGGGCCTTGCATCGGTAAGGTGCCGATGAGAGCCGCAGCAACTACGGCGAGAGAGCGGTGAAACACGGTTGAGGTCATGGCCTGCCCCCGGGGACGAGGATGATCGAAGTAGAAAGTAGGGGGTAAAGCTACGGGCCAAACCTGACGGCAATCTGACAGGCGAGTTCCGTCGCGAGGGCCGGCCGGGTCTTGGGTCAATGACCCGATTTCCGTGTAAGCCCGCCCGCGAACGCGTCGAGGTCGATCATCGTGACCACGCTGAACCGAACTGTGAGAAGGAGGTTGACCCGCGATGAGTCGTCTTCGGCGGTGATGCAAATGGCCAGCGCCGATACGGTCGGACGGTGCGAAGCCGAGTCCCGATGATCGCTCGATCGCGCGTTCGTGGCTTCCGCTGTCACTGCAGGGACAGCTTGCCGGTGTAGATATATGGGACCATGTATGATACGCCGACACCTGATTCGGTGCGCGAGCCGGGCGCGGCAGGCGGCGGTGCGCCGTCAGCGGATCCCAAGGACGCGATTCGCGCACCGTACACGCCCCCGACGCTCACGGTCTACGGTACGCTCGACCAACTCACGGCCACGGTAGGCCACAGGGGCAGGCGTGACGGGAGACGCAGCCGCCGTCGTACCGGCTTCTGAGCCAATGCCGCGGGCCGGGCAGGTACCTCCATTTCCCCGGTCTGCGCGTGCTCGCGCTGCGCGCCGAGTGCCGCACCAGTCGTTTCGTTGAGATCAGACGCGTCGATGGGAATCCCTGTTTCCAAACAGTGGCTCTGAAAGAAGGGAACGGGCCGGATGCGGATCACCCGCACTGGGCAACGTATCGGTAGTCGGTACGAGGGTAGGGTGGGCTGTCGTTGGCGACGGTTCAGGCATATATAGACGACGAGAAGGAGCAGACGACGCCACGTGCGAGTCCGCCACACCGGGCTGCGCGTTCGGGGTCGGTTTGGGGTGGAAGGGGTTCGGTCGGTCCGGGAGAGCCGCGATGCACGCTACGGAGTTGCCGCCGGAAACTGAAGGAACACCCCGCGCGCTGCGCCCCGATCGCCTGACGCTGATCGCCATCTCGGCGCTGGCATACGTGGTCGACGTCGCGCTGCACGAGCATCTCGGGCACGCGATGGCGTGTGTCCTCCTTGGCGGTCACCTTACGGAAATGGGGGCATTCTACGTCGATTGCGCCCACGCTGGCATGGCCCCATGGAGCGTGCGGGCCGTCGCGATTGCCGGTCCCCTCGTGAGCGCGCTGACTGGAGTGGTCGCATTCGGGTTTCTGCGGCGCATCCGCGGCGACGCGCGCGCGACATTCTATTTCACTTGGCTGCTCGGCAGCCTTGCCCTGATGTCCGCGGCCGGATATCCGCTCTTCTCCGGGGTGTCCGGAATCGGCGACCTCGGCAATGCGCCAGATGGCGCATTGCACGGCGCCACGCCGCTCTGGGCGTGGCGCGTTGCGCTGACCGTGTTTGGCGGCGTCGCGTACTG
>JAGWRB010000184.1 GCA_028876725.1 Gemmatimonadota bacterium | reverse complement strand
GTCGCGCGGGCGGTGCGCGCGGTGCGGCCGCGCGGGCGGGTGCTCGCACCGATCGCCGTGCCGGTGCCCGAGGGCGTGACGGAGCTGGCGCGCGACGCCGCGGTGTGGGTGGCCGAGCGGTCGGCCGACGCGGGGCCGCTCATCGCCCTCGCCCGCGCCGGTCGCTGAGCGTCAGCCGGCGTCGGCCGGCTCCGGCTCCTCGCGGTACAGCTCGTCGATCACGGTCTTGTACGCGCGGTCGATGACCCGCCGCTTCACCTTGAGCGTCGGCGTCAGCTCGCCGCGTTCCACGGTGAAGTCGTGCTCGAGGAGCGCCACCTTCTTCGGCTGCTCGAAGCGCGCGAGATGCGCGGTCTTCCCGAACACCTCCTTCTCCATCTTCGCGTGCACCGTGGGCATGGTCAGGAGCTGGGCGCGGTCGGTCCAGATCAGATTCTTGTACCGCGCCCACTTCTCGAGCTGCTCCCAGTTGGGCACCACGAGCACCACCGGGAACTTGCGCTTGTCGCCGATCATCACGACCTGCGACACGTACTTGTTGGTCTTGATCTCGTTCTCGATGGGCTGCGGCGCGATGTTCTTGCCGCCCGCGGTGACGATGATGTCCTTCTTGCGGTCGGTGATGCGCAGGAACCCGTCTTCGATGGTGCCCACGTCGCCGGTGGCGAACCAGCCGTTGGGATCGATCGACTCGGCGGTGGCTTCGGGGATGCCGTAGTAGCCCTTCATCACGTGCGGGCCGCGCGTGAGGATCTCGCCGTCGGCGGCGATCTGCACCTCGACGCCGGGCACGGGCCGGCCCACGGTGCCGATGCGGAACGCATCGGGCGTGTTCACGCAGATCACCGGCGAGGTTTCGGTGAGGCCGTAGCCTTCGAGAATCACGAGGCCGGCCGCGTAGAAGAACTTGTTGATCTCCGGCGCCAGCGGGGCGCCCCCAGACACGAAGTAGCGCAGGCGGCCGCCCGTGCGCGCCTTGAGCTTGGAGAACACCAGGCGCTGGGCCACCGCATACTGCAGCGCCAGGGCGCCCCGCGGCCGCCGGCCGGCCAGCGTTTCGTCGGCCCACCGGTCGGCCACCCGCCGCGCCCAGAAGAAGATGCGCTTCTTGACCGCGCCCCCCGCCAGCGCGTTCTCCAGCACACGGGCATACATTTTTTCATATAATCGCGGCACCGAGAGCACCAGCGACGGCCGCACCTCGGTGAGGTTGAGCGGCACCGTGTCGATCGACTCGGCGTACGCGATCGACGTCCCCGTGTCCATCATCAGGTAGTGCCCCGCCATCCGCTCGAACACGTGCGACAGCGGCAGGAAGCTCAGGCAGACATCGTTCCCGCTGAACGGAATCACGGCCTTCGACGCGATCACGTTGGAATACAGGTTGTCGTGCGTGAGCATCACGCCCTTGGGACGCCCCGTCGTGCCCGAGGTGTAGATGATCGTGGCCAGATGATCGGGCTCCACCGCCAGCGCCGTCCGGCGAAACGCCTCCTCGCGCGCCGGCGTGAGCACCGCCGCGCCCTTCGCCTCGAGTTCGAGCAGCGTATGGTCCGCGCCGGGCAGCCGCGCGTCGGCAAAGCCGATCACGTGCTTGAGCGACGGGCACTCGCCGCGCACCTCGGCGATCTTGGCCGCCTGCTCGGCGGTGGACACGAACGCCGCGACCGCGCCGCAGTCCTTGATGATGAACGCCGCCGCCTCCGGCGTCTCGTTCGGGTAAATCGGGACGTCGGTCACGCCGCTGGCCAGGCACGCGTAGTCGGCGATCGCCCACTCCGGACGGTTTTCGGAGAGAATCACCACGCGGTCGCCGTGCTGCACGCCGAGCTCGGCGAGGCCGATCGCTGCGTGGCGCACGCGCGCGAACAGCGTCGCATGCGAGATCGGCTCGTACCGACCCGCCACCTTCACCTGCAGCGCGTCGGGCTTGCGGTACCGCTCGACGGCGTCGAAGAACAGATGGTTCAGCGTGCCCGGCTGCGAGTTGCGCGGGCCTCCCGTGGCGATCATCGGCGCCTCCGGCGTGAGGAAGCCAGGCCCGCGCGCCGCGGGCTGGATGGGGAAAGGTACGCCGGTTTTTCGAACGCGGGGAAGGCCAGGGGCGTCAGGGGTTCCCTGAACGCGAACTCTGCGTCTTGGGCGCGGGCACCACCGGGAACACGAAGCGCACCGGACTGCCGTGCAGCGGGACGCCGGCGTACGACATGCTGGCTTCGACCACGAAGCTGTCAGGCGCCGAGAGCGCGTTGAGCGCCGCCACGTCGAGCAGCATCCCCACCGACACGCTGCCCGTGGCATCGCTCGTGTCCGCCGACACGGGGCGCTTGGCCGCCGACACGAGCGTGCCCGTGGGCGCCGTGTCCGCCGTCGCCGGCTGCCCTACGATGGTCCAACGCACGATCACCGACCGCACCGGCTGTCCCGCGCTCAGCACCTTGGCCGACACGGTCTTCGTGTACACCGAATTCGGATCGGTCACCGAAAACGTGTCCGGGCTCGCGGTGGTGGGACCGTTGGCCGCCAGCGAATCGGGCCTCGGAATCACGTCCACGTTCGTCGTCGACGTCTGGAGCGTGCCCACCGATGCGATCACCCGCACCGGCGTGTCACGAACGCTGTCGCCGACGAGGTATCCCTCGGGCGTGACGTGCGCGCCGGGATCGAACACGAGGAACGTCGGCTTCACGTTCATCAGCGTGTCCGACTCGCCTCCCACGCCGAACGCGGTCACGCCCAGCGGCGCGATGAGCCCGGCGCTGTCGCGCATGGTGTCGTTCACCACCACTGCCGGCGAGGGCAGATGGACGCTGGAGAGCGACAGCACGCCGTCGGTGGGCGCGGGGATGGCGCGGCAGGCCACGGCGCCGATGGCGAGGAGGGCGGCGAACGCCGCGAGGCGGCGCGTCATTTCGCGAGCCGCCGCTGCAGCACGTCGGCCAGCGCGACGTACGCCGCCGCGGCCGCATCGTCGGGCGTGCGGAGCACCACCGGCTGGCCGGCGGCAAAGGCCTCGACGGTGGCCGGCGTGCGCGGAATCATGACGTCGAATACGAGATCCGCCGGGAGCTGCTGGCGCACGTAGTCGGCGATCCGCCGCGACAGGGCATTCTGATCCTCGAACATCGTGAGAATGATACCCTCGAGCTTGAGCTTCGGATGCTCGGCCACCGCGGTGCGAATCCCCTTGAGAATCTGTGACGTCGTCTGGAGCGCCAGCGGTTCGCACTGCAGCGGCACCACCACCCGGTCGGCCGCGGCGAGCACGCGGTGCACTACCGGGCCCAGCCCCGGCGGGGTGTCGACGATGACGAGGTATCCGCGGTCGCGCGCGCGCGAGAGCAGCTCTCCCAACCGCGTGGAGCTGGAGACCAGCGCCTGATACGCGGCGTGATCCCCGCTGTCGGCCACCGTGCCGGCGAGCAGCACGCGCAGAAAGGGGAGCGCGGTGGCCCGCACGATGGCCGTGAGCTCGCGGGCGCCGGTGAGGTAGTCGGCGATTCCGGGGCCGGCACCCGACCCCTGCAACCCGACGCCGAATCGCACCGAGCCCTGCGGATCCATGTCGACGAGAAGGGTCTTCACGCCGCGGCGGGCGAATGCCGCGGCAATGTTGATGGCGGTCGTCGTCTTCCCGACGCCGCCCTTCTGGCTCACGACCGCGAGAATGCGCGACACCTAGACTCC
>JAGWRB010000183.1 GCA_028876725.1 Gemmatimonadota bacterium | reverse complement strand
TGTACGGCGAGCACCGAGCGCTGCTGCTCCAGCTCGTGGTCCGCTACGCCGACGGCCATTTACAAACTATCATATCAAACGGCTCGTGGAAGACGGCCAACGGCCCGGTGCTGAGCTCGGACATCTACGACGGCGAAACGTACGACGCCCGTCTGGAGCGCACGGGGTGGTCGCGCGCCGGCTACGACGATGCGGGCTGGCAGCGGGTTGCCGAGCTGCCCGCTCCGGGCGCCGAGCTGGTGGCGCCCATGGCGCCGCCGGTGGAGCGGGTGATGGAGCTCAAGCCGGTGTCCATCACCAGAACACCCAATGGCGAGACGGTGTTCGACCTGGGGCAGAACATGGTGGGTTGGGGTCGACTGCGCGTGAATGGCCCCGCGGGCACCCGCGTCACGATGCGGTTCGCCGAGGTGATGGGGCACGACGGGAACGTGTACACGGGGAACCTGCGCCGCGCGAAGCAGACCGACGTCTACATAATGAAGGGCGGGGGCGCCGAGACCTTCGAGCCGCACTTCACCTATCACGGATTCCGGTACGTGGCCGTGCGGGGGCTGCCGTAGGTGCCAGACACCTCCACGATCACGGGGATCGTCGTGTCGTCGGCGCTCGAGCAGACGGGCAGCTTCGCCACGTCGGACACGATGCTGAACAAGCTCCAGCAGAACATCGTGTGGGGGCAGCGCGGCAACTTCCTGAGCGTGCCCACCGACTGTCCGCAGCGCGACGAGCGGCTGGGCTGGACGGGCGACGCGCAGGTGTTCGCGCGCACCGCGGCGTTCAACATGAACGTCAGCGGCTTCTTCGCGAACTGGCTGGTGGACATGTCCCTCGACCAGCACGCCGACGGCAGCGAGCCGTGGGTCATTCCCAACCCCATGGGCGGCGACAGCACCGACAAGGCGGGCACCGCGGGGTGGGGCGACGCGGCGGTGATCGTTCCCTGGACGATGTATCTGGCCTACGGCGACCGCGCGCTGCTCGCTCGACAGTACTCGGGCATGCGCGCGTGGGTGGAGTTCGAGCGCCGTCAGGCGGGCCCGAGCGGTGTGTGGCGCCCGGGGCCGCAGTTCGGCGACTGGCTGGCGTACCACAGCACCGACGCCGGCTACCCGGGCGCGACCACGGGCACCGATTTCATTGCCACCGCGTACCTGGCGCACTCGGCGGATCTCGTGTCGCGCGCGGCGGGGGTGCTGGGGCTGTCCGCTGAGGAGGCGCGGTACGCAGCGCTGTTCCGCGCGGAACGGGCCGCCTTCCAGCGGGAGTTCGTGACCGCGGCCGGGCGGGTGGGGGAGAATACGCAGACGGCGTACGCGCTCGCGCTGCAGTTCGACCTGCTGCCCGACTCGCTCGTGGCGAGCGCGGGTGAGCGCCTGGTGGCCGACCTGCGCCTGCACGGCATGCACCTCACCACCGGCTTCCTGGGCACCCCGAACATCCTCGACGCGCTGGTGCGCACGGGGCACCTGAGCGACGCGTACGCGCTGCTGGAGCAGCGGACGTATCCGAGCTGGCTCTACCCCATCACTCGCGGCGCGACCACGATGTGGGAACGGTGGGACGGCATCGAGCCCGACGGGACGTTCGAGGACCCGAGCATGAACTCGTTCAACCACTACGCCTTTGGCGCCGTGGGGGACTGGATGTACCGCACCATCGCCGGCATCGGCATCGACCCCACCGCGCCGGCATATGAGCATGCGCTAATAGCACCGCGCCCCGGGGGCGGGCTCACGCACGCGCGGGGGTCCATCGAGACGCCGTATGGCGCGCTGGCGTCGGCGTGGACCTTGGCCGGCGGGAAGTTCACGCTGGACGTCACCGTGCCGGCCAACACCCGGGCCACGGTAACCATTCCGGGCGCCGCGGTGGACGCGGTGCGTGAGAGCGGGCGGGCGCTTGGCGGGGACGACGGCGTGCGTTCGGCGCGCCAGCAGGGCAACGACGTGGTGGTCGAGGTGGGGTCGGGGAAGTATTCGTTCGTGGCACAACGGGACGCCCGCCGCTAGTCGCGGCGGGCGTCTTCATTGCCACTGGTGGCTGTGCGTGCGTTTGCCCACATCCGCGCACTTCAGGTGACGTGTCCCCGTCGCTTCGCGCGTATCCTCCGCGTCGAGGTAGCGACGAGCGACTTGCTGGGTGGTCGACCCTCTTTTGCCATTCCCGTTCACGTGCCCGGATGGTGGAAGTGGCAGACACGCGCATTTGGCAAGTGCGTACCCGAAAGGGTGTGCGGGTTCAAATCCCGCTCCGGGCACGGCCTCCAACACCATTGACTCGGCGCGGGTGTCGGGATACTCTCCAAGTGCACTTGCCAAATGCATGGTTCTACCACGAACGCCCGCCGCCAGTCGCGGCGGGCGTTTGATTTCCTACCCGTCCGCTGCTGTACCAGCTGCCGGGATACTCTCCGCCACGACCCACGCCGCGCCGGCCAGCGCCGCCGTCACCACCCCCTCCACCCAGTTGGAGGGCAGCCTGGGGTTGGTGATCACGGCCGGCACCCATACGAGAAGGGCAAATAGCGTCAGCAGCGTCGCTTCGCCGGCGGCCGCGCGCCGCGCATACACTCCGAACGCGACGCCGAGTCCGCACGCCACCTGGGCGGCGCCGGTGAGGTAGGCCCATTCGGGGCGGAAGGGCAGCCATGCCGGCACCAGCGAAATGGTGCGCGCCCGGAACTCGAAGAAGTGCGACAGGCCGTACGTCACCACGGAAAGCCCGAACAGCACGCCCGCCGCGCGCAGCACTTGCGTCGCCGTCGCGGCCTCCGGCCGGGAGGGGCCCCCGCGCCCCGCGTCCTGCGCCCACAGCACCAGCCCCGCGGCGGCCAGCACGGCGACTTCGCCGATCGCGAACCAGTTGATCTCGCGCAGTGGGTCAGCGAACGGCGCGGACACCCTGGTCAGCGTCCACAGGAGCAGAAACGGCACGAGTACGCGTACGGACGCCTGCGTCGACCGCTCGAACAGCAGCCCCGCGCCGGTGACGATCATCAGGAGGCCGGCGATGACGCCGAGGGTCTGCGGCGACGGCACCCACGCCGGCGCCTTCTGGAATGCGAGCACGGTGTATCCGTACACGAGCGGCAGCACGCCGGTGCCGATCATCCCCGACGCAAACGTCACTCGCGCAAGCTGCCGGTACCGGTTCATGGGCGCTCCCCTAGGGTGGACGTCAACGGCCGCGCGACTTCACGCCTCGCCGACCAGCTGGTAATGATGCACCACGCCGAGGTACGCCCCGGCGAGCACGAAGAACACGGCCATCCCGGTGGCCACCGCCACCCGCGAGCCGTAGCGCGGCGCCATGAGCGCCACGGTGCACATGTACGGCACCCAGCTCACGAGCGTCCCCGCGAGCACGAACCACGAGTGCTGCCCGACGGCCGTGCCCCCTCGCGACTCGCCAATGAACACGTAGGCCACGAGGGTGAACACGGGCATCAGGGTGGCGAACCCCGACAGGAGCCGCGCGCCGTGCTCCTCCAGCGCCACGATGAGCAGGGTGAACAGACCGCCGGTGAGGAAGTAGATCGTGTACGACTTCATGGCTGGCACCTCGATGCCGGGTGGGGGCGGGGATGCTCCAATTTGGCGGAACCCCGGGGCCTGTCCACCGAAAAAGTGCAAATTCGCGGTAATGCCCCCGTAAGGTCCGCCCGGTATGTTCAGGCCGCGCTTCCCCCGGCGCACCACCGACTCCCGAGGTCCCTGTCATGCGTCACCTTGCCCTGGCTTCCGCTCTCGCGGCCGCGCTCGTCGCCGCCGCAGCTCCGCTTTCCGCCCAGCAGGCCGGCGCGTCCGGCCCCTACAAGGTCCTGCGCCGCGCCAACGTGGGCGGCGAGGGCGGGTGGGACTACATCTACGCCGGCCCCGACGGCCGCCTCTACATCCCGCGCGGCGAATCGCGCGCCGAGCCCGCCGCCAACGGCATGCCCGCCACCACGGCCGCGCCCTCGCGCGTCATGGTGTACGACCTGGCCTCGCTCAAGGAAGTCGGCATGATCCCCACGGCCGACGGCCACGGGGTGGCCATCGATCCCAAGACGGGGAACGGCTTCCTGAGCAGCGACAAGGTCACGATGTTCAATAGCAAAACGCTCAAGGTGACCAAGGAGATCGACGTCGGCAGCGCGCGCCCCGACGGCATCATCTTCGACGGCTACAAGGAGCGGGTATACGTGTTCAGTCATCCCACCAGGAACGCCACGGTGATCGACGCGAAGACGGGAAGCGTGGTGGGCACGATCGACCTGGGCGGCGTGCCCGAAGAGGGGGTGGCCGACGGCCACGGCATGCTGTACGACATCATGCAGGACGCCGAGGGGAGCGTGGCGGTGGTGGACGTCAACGCCATGAAGACGCTCAAGCACTATCCGCTGGGCGGCCCGGGCCGCTGCAACGGCCTCGCCCTCGACGACGCGCACCACGTGCTGTTCGCGGCGTGCGCCGCGTCGGGTCCGATGGTGCAGGGCGAGCCGCCCAAGGCGGTCATGGTCATACTCAGCGCCACCGACGGGAAGATTCTCGACCGGATTCCGCTCCCCGGCGGCTCCGACGGCGCGGTGTTCAACCCGGCCACGCAGGAGGCCTTCGCCACGCTCGGCAACGGATTCCTGGCCGTGGTGAAGGAGAACAGCCCCACGAGCTTCACGCTGGAGCAGACGCTCGAGACGATGAACGGCGCGCGCACGATCACGCTCGACGCGTCCACGAACCGCATCTATACGATGAGCTTCAAGCGCGGGCCGGCGCCGGCGCAGCCGGCGGGTGGCGAGCGCGGCGGCCGCTTCCGCTTCGGCCGCCCGGTGCCGGGGTCGTTCACGATTCTGGAGATCGGGAAGTAACAGCGTCGCGCGGCGCCGTCGTCCGTTTCCGCACCGGGCGACGGCGCAACGCCGACAGACGCCCCACGCCCCGCGGGTAGCCTCCTCTACAGGAGGCCGGCGCTCGCGCCCTTTCGGCGCGCCCGCGCTGGAACGGGGAATGAACGGCGAACTCAAGAGCGCCGACCTGCGGCGCCGCTGGGATCCGCAGTCACTCGGCTTCGCCACCACGGCCGACGTGGCCGACGCCGCCCAACCGGTGGGCCAACCACGCGCGGTGGCCGCGCTCCGCCTGGGTGCGGGCATCGCCTCCGCGGGCTACCACGTGTTCGCGCTCGGCGCCCCCGGCACGCCCAAGCGCGAGATCGTGGAGCGCCTGCTCGCCGAGCGCGCGGCGTCGCGCCCCGCGCCCCCGGACCTCTGCTACGTGCACAACTTCGCCGAGGCGCATCGCCCGCGCCTGCTGGTGCTCCCCACGGGAAAGGGCGCGGCGCTGCAGCGCGACATGGACCGGCTGATCGACGAGCTGCGCGCCACGCTCACGGCCACGTTCACGGGTGACGACTACCGCCGGCGCCACCAGGCGATCGATGACGAGATCAGCGGACGCCTCAACGCGCTGCTCAAACAGCTCGGTACGCGCGCCGAGTCGCAGGGGATGGCGCTGGTGCACACGCCGGGCGGCTTCGCCTTCCTGCCGTCGAAGGAAGGGGAGCCGATGTCGGAAGAGGAGTTTCACACACTGCCAGAAGCCGAGCAGAAGCGGCTGCAGGCGCTGCTCCCGGATCTGCAGGAGGAGCTGGCGGGGGTGCTGCGCCAGGTGCCGGGATGGGCCGGCGAGCGGGCGAACAAGATCCGCGCGCTCGACCGCGAGGTGGTGCAGGCCGCCGTGGGGCAGATGATGGACGCGGTGCGCGCGCGGTACGCCGACCTGGAGATGGTGGTGCGCTATCTGGAGGCAGTGCAGAACGATCTCGTGGAGAACGCGCGCTACCTGATGGAGCCCAAGGCGGAGGGCTCCGACGACGCGGGCGAGGAGATGCTCGACCCGACTGCCGCGGTGCGGCGCGGCGCGCTGCGGCGCTACCGGGTGAACGTGGTCGTCGACAACGCCGCGCAGCAGGGCGCCCCCACGGTGTTCGAGGAGAACCCGACATACGAGAACCTGGTAGGACGCGTCGATTACGTGTCGCGCATGGGCACGCTGGTCACCGATTTCACGCTCATTCGCGCGGGCGCGCTGCACCGGGCCAACGGCGGGTATCTGGTGCTCGACGCGCACCGGCTGCTGAGCGCGCCCTTCGCGTGGGAGGCGCTCAAGCTGGCGCTGCACTCGGGGCATCTGCGGCTGGAGCCGCTGGCTCGGCAGCTCGGCTTTGGGGGACCGCTGGCGCTGGAGCCAGAGCCGCTGGCGCTGGACATCAGGGTGATCGTGATCGGCGAGCCGCTGCTGTATTATCTGCTCTCGGAGTACGATCCGGAGTTCGGCGAGCTGTTCGGCGTAAGCGCCGACTTTGCCGACGAGCTGGATGCGACGCCCGAGGCGGAGCAGGCGTACGTGCGGGTGCTGGCGGGGCTGGCGCGCCGCGAGAAGCTGCTCCCCCTCGACGCGCCCGCGGTGGCGGCGCTGCTCGAGGAGAGCGCGCGGCTGGCGGGCGACCGCGAGCGCCTCTCGATGCGCACCGACCATGTGGGAAATTTGATGCGCGAGGCCGACTACCTGGCGCGCGCCGACGGGGCGGAGCGGATCGGCGCCGAGCAGGTGCGGCGCGCGGTGGTCCAGCGGATCTACCGTGCGGATCGGGTGCGCGAGCGGATGGTGGAGGAGACGCGGCGCGGCACGTTCCTCATCGACACGAAGGACAAGCGCACGGGGCAGGTGAATGGGCTCTCGGTGATGCAGCTCGGCGACTTCGCGTTCGGCCATCCGACGCGGATCACGGCGCGCGTGCACGTGGGCGAGGGTCACGTGGTGGACATCGAGCGCGAGGTGGAGCTGGGCGGGCCGATCCACTCCAAGGGAGTGCTGATCCTGGGGGCGTTCCTGTCGGGGCGCTACGCGCTGGGGGCGCCGCTGTCCATACGCGCGAGCCTGGTATTCGAACAGTCATATAGCGGCGTGGAGGGGGACAGCGCGTCGGCGGCCGAGCTGTGCGCGCTGCTGTCGGCGATCGCCGAGGTGCCGTTGAAGCAGGGGATCGCGGTGACCGGGTCGGTGAACCAGCAGGGGGAGATCCAGCCCGTGGGCGGGATCAACGAGAAGATCGAGGGGTTCTTCGACGTCTGCCGGGCGGTGGGGCTCACCGGTGATCAGGGAGTGCTGATTCCGCAGGCGAACGTTCGGCACTTGATGCTGCGGCAGGACGTGGTGGACGCGGTGGAGGCGGGGCGGTTCCACGTGTACGCCATGTCGCAGGTGGACGACGCGATCGAGCGGCTGAGCGGGATGCCGGTGGGCGGGCGGGACGAACTGGGGCGGTTCCCGGCGGGGAGCTTCGATCAACTCGTGGAGCTGCGGCTGGAGGAGTTCGCGGAGCGGATGCGGGCGTTCCAGGCGCCGTCGATGGGGGAGATGGGACCGGTGGTGCCGGCGATCGAGGTGGTGAGTCCATAGGACCGTTGGCAGTGGGCAGTTGGCAGTGGGCCGTTGGCAGTGGGCCGGCTTGATCGAACCATGCGCCGCGGGGTATGACTACCTTGAGAACCACGACGGAGGTCGTACCCGCATGCTGAGTCGCATTACCAGGCAAGGCGCCGCCGTATCGGCACTCGCAGTAGCGGCGGCGCTTCTCACGGCGGCCGTTGTCCCCGCACCGGCGCCGCGCGGCCCAATTGCACCAGCGGCCGCCCGCGACACGACGGCCGTGAAGACCGCCACGCTGCAGGTGCAGAACAACAGCTTCAGCGACCGTGTGATCTCCGTGACCATGGGCGGCATGCGGGAGCGCCTTGGTACCGCCCCCGCGGTCACGACCACCCACTTCACGATCCCGGCGAGCTACGTGACCAACGGGACCGGCGTGCGGTTCGTGGCCGACGAATTCGCCGGCTTCGATCGCGAGGTCAGCCCGCGGGTCTACCTGTTCCCGGGCGATACGGTGGAGATGGTGATCGAGGGACGGTGACCGGGGGGCGCGCTTCGTCGCCTCGGGTGAATTGGTTGCTGACGCGGTGGAGCGGTAATGCCTGCGGCGCAGGTTGCAGTATTGTGGAGCCATGACAGCGCCGCCAAAACTGCCGTGTCCATCGATGTTGACCAACTTGACCAAGTCGGATAACTTGCGGTTAGACCCTAACCCGAGTGCTCCCATGGCCAAGCCGCTCAACCTGTACGACGCCAAGACGCATCTCTCGGAACTCGTGGATCGGGCGGCGGCGGGAGAGGAGTTCGTCATCGCGAAGTCCGGCACG
>JAGWRB010000182.1 GCA_028876725.1 Gemmatimonadota bacterium | reverse complement strand
TGGGCACGGCGTACTGGTGGGGCCCGCCGGCGCTGTCGCACCTGGCGTTCTTCCGGGCGCGCCGCGTGCAGATCGAAGGGGCGGTGTACACCCCGTCGCGTGACATTCTGCGGCAGTTGCACGTCGATACCACGGTTTCCGTCTGGACGGCGCTCGGACCGCTCGAATCGCGGGTCGCCCGGCTCCCGGAGGTGCAAAGCGTCGTGATTCGTCGTAAGCTTCCCGGGACGCTGGTCGTTCACGTCACCGAGCGGGTGCCGGTGGCGCTGGTGCCGACGTCCCGCGGGCTGCGACCGTACGACGAATCCGGGCTGCCCCTGCCGATCGATCCGGCACGGACCCCGGTCGACGCGCCGATCCTGACGCGTCGCGACACCGCGGCGCTGCGGCTGCTTGGCACCCTCAAGCGTCAGGCGCCCGAGCTGTACCAGCGCGTGAGCGAAGTGCGGCGGGCGGGAGACGAACTGGATCTCTCGCTCGCGTCGGTGGTCGTTCGCGCGATGGCCGATGTAACCGTTCGTCGTCTGGAAGACGTGGAGCCCGTGGAGCGCGACCTCGCGAATCGGCGGCTCACCGTCGCCGAGCTGGATCTTCGATACCGTGACCAAGTCATTGCCCGACTCAAATGAACGCTGACAACCTCGTCGCCGGCCTCGACATCGGCTCGGCCAAGACCACCGCGATCATCGCCGAAGTCGTCGGCGACCTCCCGCGGCATCCCTCGATCAAGGTGCTCGGCGTGGGGCAGACCCGCACCACGGGCATGCGCCGCGGCGTCGTGTCGGACATCGAGGAAACCACGCGCTCCATCCGCAAGGCGCTGCAGGACGCGGAGCGCATGGCCGGCGTGCAGGTGCAGGAGGTCTACGCCGGCATTGCCGGCGAGCACGTGCAGGCGATGACGAGCAAGGGCATCGTGGCCGTGTCGGGCGACGAGATCACTCGCGCCGACGTGGAGCGCGCCAACGAAGTGGCCCGCGCGCAGGCCATTCCGCAGGACCGCGAGTTGCTGCACGCGATTCCGCAGGAATACACGGTGGACAAGAACACGGGCATCCGTGACCCCGTGGGCATGAGCGGCATGCGGCTCGAGGTGGAGATGTACCTCGTGACCATCGGCAGCTCGCCGGCCATCAACCTGCGCAAGAGCGTGGAGCGCGCCGGCTACAAGGTGCGCGACCTGGTGCTCGAGCCGCTGGCCAGCGCGCTGGCCGTGCTCACCGAGGACGAGAAGGAGCTGGGCGTCGCCCTCGTGGAAATGGGCGCCGGCACCACCGACGTCGCCGTGTTCCACGAAGGGAAGATCCGCCACCTGGGCACCGTGCCCTTTGGCGGCAACAACGTCACGAACGACATCGTGCACGGGCTCGGGGTGACGCAGGCCGACGCCGAGCGGCTCAAGGAACGCTACGGCTGCGCGTACGAGCCGTTGGTCGACCCGCAGGACGTGATCCAGCTCCCCAGCACGGTGGCCCAGGGCGAGCGGCAGATTCCGCGTGAGCTGCTGGCGCACATCATTCACCAGCGCATGGACGAGATCTTCGATCTGGTGCAGCGCGACATCGCCGAGGCCGGATACGCGAACCGCCTGAGCGGCGGAATCGTGCTCACCGGCGGCGCGGCGGCAATGCAGGGCGCGGGCGAGCTGGCGGCCGACGTCTTCGGCACGGGCGTTCGCGTGGCCTCTCCGGCCGAGAACCTGGGCGGGCTGAGCGACTCGGTCGAGGCGCCGCGGTTCGCCACCGTGGTGGGGCTCGCGCAGTTCGGCGCCACGCGCATGGCCTTGGGCGCCGGCGGTACCGCGAAGCGGCTGTCGGTGGGCGGGGCGGGGATGGAAAAGTGGGTGCAGAAGCTGAAGTACTGGCTCCAGGACTTCTTCTGAGCGACGGACGGACGGTCAGCGGCGGGCGCTGACCCGCGCCTCGTGCGCGATCAGCCAGCGCTTTCGCTCGATCCCCCCGCCAAACCCCGTCAGCGATCCGTCGGCACCCACCACGCGGTGGCAGGGCACCACGATTGAGAGGGGGTTGCGCCCGTTGGCGGCGCCCACCGCCCGGGTGGCGTTCGGGTTTCCCAGCCGCCGGGCCAGAGCGCCGTACGACGTGAGTTCTCCGAACGGAATGCGCCTCAGCTCGGCCCACACCGTCTGCTGAAAGGGCGTGCCTTCGGGCGCGAGCGGCAGGTCGAACGCCGTGCGTTCTCCCGCGAAATACGCGGTCAACTGTTCGCGCGCGGCGCGCAACGTGGGCGAGGCGGAGTTGGCGCCGTCGTCGGGCAGCCATGGGCGGCGCGCGGTGGGTTCCGGCGCGTGCTTGTGCTCGGCGAAGTAAACCGCGACGAGGCCGCGTTCGTGCGCGGCGAGGGTGAGCTCGCCCACGGGACTGGGGATGGTGAGGAAGAACATGGAGGATGGGGAAGGTAGCCCGCGGGCACTCCGAAAATCCACATCAAAAAACTGCTCTCGTGTGCCCGCGTGTGGATAAGGAACGCGTGCTCTTTTCAGGCGTACATCGTCCTTGAAACGGGGGTAGTCGGAACCGGTAAAAGCATTATATTGCCGCAACTGATTATCCCGCCGTGGCGTGCGGCAGTTTCACGCCCACGGTTTCGGGTCCCGTCCGGCGATCGGCATGGCGAGCGCCGACCGTTCCCACCTCGCAAGTGCGGGAGTTCCACTCGCATGGTCTTCGAGTTCGAGGAAAGCGCGATCCAGCACGCCCGCATGAAGGTCGTGGGCGTTGGCGGCGGCGGTGGAAACGCCGTCAATCGCATGATCGAGGAACGCCTCGAGCATGTCGAGTTCATCTCGGTCAACACCGACAATCAGGCGCTGCTGAACTCGAAGTCCGACTTCAAGATTCAGATCGGCAAGAAGCTCACGCGCGGGCTTGGCGCGGGCGCGCGGCCGGAGATCGGACGCCAGGCCATCGAAGAGAATCGCGACGAGGTGGCCGCCACGCTGCAGGGCGCCGACCTCGTGTTCATCACCTGCGGCATGGGCGGTGGCACCGGCACCGGCGCGGCGCCGATCGTCGCCGAGCTGGCCCGCGAAGCGGGCGCGCTCACCGTGGGCATCGTCACCAAGCCGTTCCTCTTCGAGGGACGCAAGCGCATGCGCCAGGCGGAGCAGGGCATCGCCGAGATGCGCAAGAACGTCGACACGATGATCGTCGTCCCCAACGAGAGGCTGCTCGCCGTGGTGGGCAAGGGGATTCCGTTCCAGGACGCGCTCAAGAAGGCCGACGAAGTGCTGCTGCACGCCACGCAGGGCATCAGCACGCTCATCACCAAGCCCGGCCTCGTGAACGTCGACTTTGCCGACGTCCGCACCGTGATGCGCGAGGGCGGTTCGGCGCTCATGGGCACGGGCATCGGCCGCGGTGAGAACCGTGCCATGGAAGCGGCCCAGCAGGCCATTTCCAGCCCGCTGCTCGACAACGTGTCCATCTCCGGCTCGCGCGGCGTGCTGCTCAACATCGCCGGCGGCGGGGACCTCACGCTCGGCGAGGTCACGCAGATCAGCGACATCGTGCACGAGGCCGCGGGCGATGACGCCGAGATCATCTTCGGCGCGGTGCACGAGCCCGCCATGCAG
>JAGWRB010000181.1 GCA_028876725.1 Gemmatimonadota bacterium | reverse complement strand
TCACGGCCGAGTGCCGCTGCGCGCCGCCCGCCGTCACCGCCGAGACCGACTATTCGGTCACCGCCACCATCGCCGATGGGTCGGGCGATCTGGTCGCCACCGCGACCGTCCTCTGGCGCCTCGCGCCCGCCTCCACGGGCTCCGCCGGCGCCCCGACGCCGAGCCAGTCATGACCAGCGGCCTCGCCGATACCCCCTTCACTCGCGCCGCAGGCATTCAGGTGCCCCTCATCTGCGGCGCCATGTATCCGTGCAGCAACCCGGAGCTGGTGGCCGCGGTGTCGGAGGCCGGGGCCATCGGCATCGTCCAGCCCGTGTCGCTCACCTACGTGCACGGGCACGACTACCGCGAGGGGCTGCGCTACATCCGGCGGCTCACGGCCAAGCCGATCGGGATGAACGCCCTGATCGAGCAGTCCAGCCGCATCTACCGCGAGCGCATGGAGCGGTGGATCGACATCTCGCTCGAGGAAGGCATTCGCTTCTTCGTGACCTCGCTCGGCAACCCCCGCTGGGTCGTGGAGCGCGTCCAGGCGGCCGGCGGCGTGGTGTACCACGACGTGACCGAGCGCAAATGGGCCCTCAAGGCCGTCGACGGCGGGGTGCACGGGCTGATCGCCGTGAACAATCGCGCCGGCGGTCACGCCGGCAGCAAGCCGCCGGAGCAGCTCTACGACGAGCTGCACGACCTGGGTCTCCCGCTCATCTGCGCCGGCGGCATCGGCGAGCCGCAGCACTTTCGCGCCGTCCTCGAGCTGGGCTACGCGGGCGCGCAGCTCGGTACGCGCTTCATCGCCACCACCGAATGCTCGGCGGCCGAGGACTACAAGCAGGCCATCGTGGACGCGTCGGAAGGCGACATCGTGCTCACGGAGCGCCTGACGGGCGTTCCGGTGGCGGTGATCGCCAATGCGTACGTCCGCCGGCTGGGCACTCGCGCCGGCCCGCTGGCGCGTTGGATGCTGCGCCACCGCCGCACCAAGCACTGGATGCGCACCATCTATGCCCTGCGATCGTTTCGGCGGCTCAAAAAGTCGCTCAACGCCCGGGCCGGCGCGGAGGACTACTGGCAGGCCGGGAAGAGCGTCGCCCAGATCCACGCCGTGCAGCCCGCCGGCGACGTCGTCCGCGAGTTCGCCGCGGCGCTGGCGGACTGACCTCCCTCACCCGATCACCAGCACCCCGATGTCGTACAGCGCGTGCGTCCACGCCGTTATCCCGAACCCTCGCGTGAGGTACAGCGCGCTCAGCGCCACGCCGCTGATGGCCCGGAACACGAACGACTGCAGCTGAAACGGCTCGCCGTACGCCCCCACGTAGTGAAACGCCGAGAACGCCAGCGCGCCGAGGATCGTTGCCCCGATGCCGGCCGTGAGGCGGCTCATGCCCAGCACTGTGCGCGCGGTGAACGCCAACCCGCCCACGAGCAGGACGCGGAACAGCAGTTCCTCGTACAGCCCCGCTCCCACCGAAAGCATCAGGCGCGTGGTCACGTCCATCTGCTGGATCGGGCCCGTGCCCATCGACAGCGCATGCAGTTGGCCCAGCAACTCCGCGGTGGCCGTGCCCACCACGAGTCCGAACGCCACCGACAGCACGGCCGACTCCGCGAACATCAGCGCGAACGTTCCCGCGTGGAGCCCGCCGCCGCGCTTGAGATCGCGCCGCACCAGCACCACGCACACCAGCATCACCGCGGCCATGAGCGCCACCGGACCCCACGGACCCATCAGCGCATACGCGAGCTCGCGCAGCATCACGTCGGCGCCGTTCCGGATCTCGCCGCCGCGCACGTGCGCGGGGCGCGCGATCACCAGCGCCTCGTAGAACAGCAGCAACGGCAGCGCGAACAGCAGGCTGTACCGCGGCGACCGGCTCGCCGTCCAGTAGGACTGGCGGCGCGATGCTACCTTTGCGGACGGCGATTGCGACGGCAACTTTCCACCTCCATCCCTGACGGCCCGACATGAATTTCGATGCGCTGCTGGACTTCGAACTCGGCTTCTCCACGCAGGACGGCGACGATCAGTGGCTCCCCACCGCCGCCGATGCGAGCGAAGGATACGACGTCCGATGCTGCCTCGCGACGCCGGACGCGAGCGGTCCGCCGCCGGCGTCCATCACCCTCCAGCCCGGCGACGAGGCCACCGTGGGCACCGGCCTCTACGTCACCCGCACCTTCCCCAAGCACGTCGCGATGCTCGTGCTCCCACGATCCTCTACGGGAAAACGCAGCATTACGATTCGCAATTCGCCCGGCCTCGTGGACCGCGCCTACGTGGGGCGCGAAATCAAACTGATGTTGCGCAACGACGGCCGGGAGCCGCAAACGGTTTCGCATGGGGAACGGATTGCCCAGCTGGTGTTCGTGCTCTGCGCCCACCCCTCGGTGGTGCGCACGCCCCCGATCGACCCCGCCAACCTCGGCCGCGAGGGGTTTGGATCGACGGGACGCTTCTAGATACCCGAATGGCAGCCGCGAGTGCGGCGTACTAATTTTCAAGGGCCGCCGGACGCGAGCCGTTTCCCGCCCGGCGGCACACGCCCCATCCACGATTCGGGAGACTTTATGTTCGTTCGCGCCCTCACCCCCACGGCGCTCGCCGTAGCCCTCGCGCTGCCGTTCGCGACCGTCCAGGCGCAGCAATTCCACTACGCCCCCGGCACGTCGCACTACCGCATGACCGTCGACGCCAAGGTCACGCAGACCGTGATGGGGCAGAGCAACGACGCCACGCTCAACTCCGGGCAGAAGTTCACGATGGCCCTCGCCCAGCAGGCGCCCGATACGCTGGCCATGACGGTCACCATCGACTCCATCGGCCAGACCACGTCGCTGGGCCCCACGCCCGGCCTCGATAGTCTCGTCGGGCAGAAGGTGCAGGCGTTCCTCTCGCCCACCGGCGAGTTCTACGCCAAGCACCTCGGCGCCGACACGGTCGCCGCGCTGGCCAGCATCGCCGATCAGCTCGTGCACATCCTGCCCCGCATTCGCGTGCCGCTCGCCAAGGGCGCCACGTGGAGCGACACGCTCACCGAATCGACGCTGCAGAGCGGGCTCAACGTGAAGCGTCAGGTGATTTCGACGTTCACGGTGGCGGGTGACACCACCATCGGCGGCGCCACGGCGTGGGAGATCACGCGGAAGTCGAACTCCACGACGTCGGGGCTGGGCAACATCCAGGGGCAGAACGCGACGATGGACGGCACGTCCACGGGCAGCGGTCTCGTGTTCCTCACGCACGACGGCACGTTCGTCGGCGGCACGGGCTCGGAAGACGTGAAGGCGAAGCTTACCCTCACCGATGCCGGCGTCGCGTACGACATCGGCACCAGCGCCCACACGAAGATCGAGCGGATGAACTAGCCGGGGAACGTGGCCGCGGCCGGCGCGATCCGGCCGCGGCACTCCCCGAATCCGATGCGCGCGCGGCCCGCGCGCTCGCAGTAGCCGCGCAGCACCACCTCGTCGCCGTCCTCCAGGAACGCGCGCGTCTCGCCGCCGGGCAGCGTCAGCGGCTCCGTCCCCTTCCACGTTCGCTCCAGCAGGCAGCCGCGCGATTCCTTGTCGGGACCCGAGACGGTCCCGCTGGCCAGCAGATCGCCGGGCTGCAGGTTGCACCCGTTGCTCGTGTGATGCGCCACGAGCTGCGCCACGCTCCAATACATGTGCGTGAAGCTCCCGCGGCTCACCAGCATCGGCGCCGTTCCGTTGGCGCGCATCGCGGCGGTCGAGAGCCAGACCTCGAGCGTCAGGTCCACGCCGGCCGCTTCCGCCGGCTGCGCCAGATAGGCCAGCGGCGCGGGATCGCCCGTGGGGCGCGCGAACGCCGGCGCGCGGAAGGGCGCGAGCGCGTCCATGGTCACCACCCACGGCGACACGGTGGTCGCGAAGTTCTTGGCCAGGAATGGCCCCAGCGGCTGGTACTCCCACGTCTGCACGTCGCGCGCCGACCAGTCGTTCACGAGCCCGAGTCCGAACAGGTGCGACTCAGCGCTCGATACAGGCACCGGCTCTCCCAGTGCGTTCCCCGCGCCCACGTACAGGCCGACTTCCAGCTCGTAGTCGAGCCGGCGTGACGGGCCGAACTGCGGCGGCGCGTCCGGGCTGTTGCGCGTCTGCCCCCACGGGCGGCGCACCTCAGTGCCGCTCGCCACGATGGACGACGCGCGCCCGTGATACCCGATCGGGACGTACTTGTAGTTGGGGAGCAGCGGATTGTCGGGGCGGAACATCGACCCGACGTTCGTGGCGTGGTAGATCGACGCGTAGAAGTCGGTGTAGCCGCCGACGCGCGACGGCACGAACAGCTCCACGTCCGCCATCGGCGCCAGCAGGCGATCGGCGTGCCGCTCTCCCGAACCGCCCTCGCGCAGCAGTTCCACCAGCGCGTGGCGCAGCGCACGCGCGGCCTCCGGCCCCATGCCCATCAGGGCGTTGAGCGAATCCGACGCGCACGCCTCGGCCGCCGCGCGCGCGTCGCCGGCGATCAGCCCGCGTTCCGCGGCCGCGGCGACGTCGCATACGCGATCGCCAATGGCGACGCCCACGCGGGGCGCCCCGCCGGTGCCCCGGCGGCGGAACACGCCGAACGGCAGGTTCTGGATGGGAAATTCGCCGCCCGGCGCGTCGGCGCCCGGCACCCACGACCGGAGCGCCGAATCGTGCGTGTGGTCCACGGGCGCGGTCACAGCAGCCCCAGGGCGCGCAGTTCGTCCACCGGCTCGCGGAACGAGCACGACCCGAACGCGACGATCTCGTGGCGTGCCTCGCGCAGCTGATCGGCCGCCAGGGCGTGTTCGCGCCACCGCACCGTGTCGCCGTCGACGCGGATGGCCGCCGGGTCGCGCTCCTCCAGCAGGTCGAGCGCGGCCGCGTCGTCCAGGCCGTGGCGCATGAGCGCCGCCGTCAGCAGCATATTCATAAACCCATATAGCACACCGCGCGGCGCGCCGGCCTCGTACGTCAGCGCGTACTCGGCGCGCAGCGGGTGGTGCAGCCCCGCGGTGGCCTTGAACGCCACGTCGTGCTCCACGCACCGGCGGATGAACCGCACCACGTGCCGCGCGCCCGGGATGGCGTCCGGGGTCAGGCCGCCGGCGCGGAGCTTCGCCTTGGCGCCGACGTCGGCGATCGCCACGATCAGCGCGGCGGGGTCCTCGGCCACGGGAACTTCGATGAACGCGTCGAACCCGCCCACGAACTCGTCGGCGGCGCGAATCGCGTCCGGCGTCGACGCCTTCAGCTCCACCGTGTCCACGTGCACGGCGCCGTTCCGCGCGTCGCGGTGGCGGTCGTTGAACTGCTCGATGGACCGCGCGTCGAGCTCCACGTCGGCGCCTACGAGCGCGCTGAGCGCCCACGACGAGGACGCGCTGGCGGGGAGCAGCTCGGCGCCGGCCGTCTCGAACTCCTCGAGGCGCGACGCGGGCACCACGAACCGGCCCAGCATCCACGCGTCCGGGCCGCCGCGGTAGTCGGCGTACGCGCGCACGGCGTCGTCCATGCCGAGCCGGGCCGGTGGGAAGAGGCCCGCGTAGTCCACGGCGCGCGCGAGCAGCGCGCGGAGCGCGGGCGTGGTCACCCGCGGCGCCGGCTGGCGTGGCGGCTCGCGGCGTGGTGCCGCGCCGCGCCGTGCGTCGCCGCCCACTGGCGGCCGAGCTTCCGGCGCCGGTCGATCTTCACGATCGTGCCCCGGCAGTTGGCGCTGCCGCAGCGGCACGCGTAGAACGCCAAATCCTGCTCGGTGTACTCCGGCTCATGCGCAAACTGGTAATCGTACGCCAGCTCCGTCCCCTCGGGGATGTCGCGAATGGCGAAGATCCAGATGTGGCCGCGCTCGATGACCGCATCGCAGTTCGGATCGCAGGAATGATTGATGAACCGCGCCGCGTTGCCGTGGTGCGCGGCATCGATGATCGTGCGCTGGTTCAGCGTGAACAGGAACGTGTGGTGCCGCTGGTTGCGGTCGTCGTCGGGGTAGCGCCGGTCGGCCTCAGCGTTCGTGATGTGCTCGCCGACGTACTCGATGATGCGGGTGCCCTTCGGAATGTCGACGCGGGCGAACGCGCCCGTGCCCTGAATGCGTGAACGGCGCAGCCGGAACCAGGGGTTCGGCGCAGGCGCCGCGGATTTCGATTTTTTCATTCCACACAGCGGGGTGCGAGAATCGCTTACGCGGCCTCCGGCCGCTCCTTGCGGTACGCCTCGGTGGCGTGGCGGAGCGTCAGCAGCGCCGACGCTTCGAATTCGAATTCCATGGCCAGCGTGGCGAGCAGCTGGGAATCGTGGCGCTGCAGCTTGCGCGCCGCCTGGTCACACTCGTTGTGGCGGCGCAGATAGCCGCGCGCGGCGAGCGCCAGCGCGTTCGCGCGCGGACGCCATCCCTGCCCGTCCCCCGGATCGGCCGCCGACGCGCGGTCGTACTCGTCGAGGAGCTGGCCGAGCCCCTGGTGGATGAGTTCGCAGAACTGCTGCGCGAAGGTCACCTCGACTTCGACATCGGACCGCTCGACGATGCGAGCCACACGATCGTGCTGGCGGCAGCATTCCGTGGCCGAGCGGCAGAGCGCGTCGGCGACGGCGATGAGTGACGCGGGCGGTTCGGACGCCGGCGCGGCGGGCGCCGCGGCTGGCTTGGACTTCGGCATGGGCGTCGTGAAACGGG
>JAGWRB010000180.1 GCA_028876725.1 Gemmatimonadota bacterium | reverse complement strand
TCGTCGAAGATTCGATCCCATCCCTGCTGCGCAGCAAAGGTGAGGGCGCGGGCGCGCATGGCGGAGAGCGCCTGGCGATCCGCAAACGCGGCGCGGATGCCGGCGGCGAGATTGGCGCCGGCTCCCGGATAATACAACAACCCACGTCCTGGCGTGACCAGCGCGCGCGTGGGGGCGGCGTCGGCCGCCAACACGGGCGCGCCCGATGCCATAGCTTCGAGCAGCACGTTCCCGAACGTGTCCGTGACCGAGGGAAACACGAATAGATCCAGCGAGGCGTAGAACACGCTCAGCGCCTCGCCTTCGAGGCGGCCCATGAACCGCGCCGAGGGCGGAGCCTCACGTCGCAGGGGCTCGAGGTAGGGACCGTCCCCGGCGAACGCGAACACGAATCGACCGGGTGCGTCGCGCTCGAGCAGGTGCATCGCCGCGAGCATCGTGTCGAGCCCCTTTTCGCGGGCCATGCGCCCCACGTTCCCCACGAGCATTCGCCCGGCGGTGACGCCGAGGCGCTCGCGCAGGGCCTCCGAATGGTGCGCTGGCGAGAACCGGTCGGTCTCGACCCCGCGGGTCCACACGCGCACGCCGCGGAAGCCCCGCGCGCGCAACTCCGCGGCGGTGGCCTCGCTCGGGGCGTACGTGCGCAGTCCGCCATTATGGAACCAGCGGAGATACCGCCACCCGGGGCGGGCCAGCGGCCCGAGATGGTAGAAGCGGGCGTACGCGGAGAAACTCGTATGATACGACGTCACCAACGGCAGCCCGAGCGTGCGCGCCGCCCGGCGTCCGGCGAGGCCGGCGCCGAAGGGCGTGGCCGCGTGCACGACCGTCGCCCCCCACGCCGCTGCTTCGCGCACGATCCGCCCGGCGTGTGGCAGCGCGATCCGCAGTTCGGGGTAGGCCCAGAACGGCACGGCCCGAATCGCGCGCACGTGCGGCGCCGGATCGCCGCGCGGGTCCTCGGGGGCCCACACGCGCACGGAACCGCCTCGCGCCCGGATGGCGCGTTCGAGGCGGTCCAGCGTGCGGGTCACGCCGTTGAGCTGCGGGAGGTGCGTGTCGGTGAAGAGGGCCACGCGGAGCGGCGGAGCGGCCGGCGGCATCAGAGCAGCGAGTACCGGAACGGGTGGCGATCGCGGCGCCAGCGTTTCAGGTGCGCGACCACGCTCGCCGCCGACGCGGCATGACGCAGATCCGAGGGGTGGAGGGCGAGTCGCGTGAGCCAGTTTCCCCGCGCGGTGACCCAGCGGACGTCGGCGACCGCGGCCGAAACCCGGGCGCGGAGCAGCGTCCGGCCGCTCCATCGGATGACGGGCGACGCGAGGCGCGTGGCCCGGGTATGGAGGCGGATCGTGGCGACGTCTTCGCTCACTGCGAGGCCCGCGTCGCGCACCGCGGTGAAGGTGGCCTCACGCGCCAGCCACGCCGGTGGAACGAATCCCAGGGGCGACAGCCCCGCCCGGCGCAGGCACTCGACCCCGCGATCGATGCGCGCGGCCGCCGCCCGCTCGTCGAGGGTGAGGAACTCTCCCTCGCGCGCCGTGGCGCCGAACGCCTTCACGTGGTCGGGCAGGCGCCGCGGAAGCCCGACCTCATCGTGCCGCTCGCCATGGAGCAGGATCTCCGCCCCCTCGCGCTCGCGGGCGCGCAGCCAGGCCGTGAACCGCGGATATTCGTCGAGGGGCCAGCGTCCGTGCCAGTTGGGGACGACGAGCAGCGCCGGCACGATCCCGCACTCCGCGCACAGATCCCAGAGCGCGCGGACGTCGCGTTCCAGCGCCGGCGTGACATCGTGAATTGATACGAGAAGTTTCATTGGTGCCTCACGGCCCGATACACGGCGAACAGGCGGTCGAGGGTGTGCGTCCAGGCATGCTCGCGCTCGGCGTACTGGCGCCCACGCGCGCCGAGCGCGCGGAGGTCGGCCGACAGCAGCGCGAGCAGCTCCCCGGCCAGAGCCCCGGGATTTCCGGCGGGGAAGACACGGCCGGCGGCCGAGCGCTCCACCAACTCGCCCACGCCCCCGCGGTCCGGGCCGAGCACGGGAACCCCGCTCGCCAGCGCCTCGAGCGCGAACAGCCCGAACGTCTCGATCGGACTTGGGGCCACGCACAGGTCCGCGGCCGCCATCAGGCCGGCGAGCCGGCGTCGGTTCGCCAGGTACGGCACGAATCGGACCCGCAAGCCCCGGGCGCGGGCCTGCAGCGCCGCGGCGCGCGGCCCGCTCCCCACGATGACCAACTCGGCGTCGGTGCGCCGCTCGGCCAACCGCCAGCCGTCGATCAGCGTTTCCACATCCTTCTCCCGCGCCAGACGCCCCACGTACAGGACCACGGGCCGCTCGCTCAGCCCCAGCAGGCGCCGCGCGGCGGGGGCGCCGGCGCGATGCGACGGGTGAAAGAGCGCCAGGTCCACTCCCAGCGGCACGTGCGTCGTTCGCTCGATGCCGGCGGCCGCGAGTTCCCGTCGCACGTAGTCGGTGGCCACGATCGTCGTGGCGAATGTGCGGTCCAGCGCGCGGAGGTACCGCCAGGCCATCGCCTCGGCCAGCCGCCGGTGCGGTGGCACGTGGGGACCCGCCGGCGCGAGCTGCCGCGGCAGATGGCTGTGATAGAACGCCACGAGCGGCACGTCCCCCCGGCGCGCCGCGTGACGCACCACCCAGGGCACGAGACCGATGCTGCCCACCTCGATGACGTCGGGGCGCTCATGATCGACGATGCGGCGGCACGATCTCGTCGCCAGCATGAAGCGATACGGAGGCTGGGTGGGCACCCGCGGGCCCCGCAGGCGGTAACAGCGCACGCCTCCGGTCTCGGTCACCGCGTCGCGGCGCCCCTGCACCACGACTACGTGCCGCAGCTCGGGCCGCGCTTCGACGTACCGCGCCTTCTCGAAGAGATAGGTGCGCACGCCGCCGCTCGTTTCGCCGAAGAACTCGGTGATGTCCAGCACCCCGAGCGCCGCGCCGGCGCGGAGCGGCTTGGGGAGAGGTCCGGAGCCGATGTCGACGCCGGGGCGCGGATGCGGCGCATGAAGCAGCGCGCCGGCGACGGCGTCCGCGTCGTTGCGCCGCGCATCCCACGTCGCGGAATCGGGCGCCGGGACGGCCAGGGTCATTGCGTCAGCACGAGGAGCGCCGTGGCCGCCGCAATCAACTGGCCGGCCGCCACATCGCCCGGGTAGTGCACGCCGAGGAACACCCGCGTGAGTCCCACGAGCGCCGCCGCCACGAGCACCGGAGCCGCCACCGCAGGGAAGAGCACCGCGTACACCACCGCGATCGACATCGCGGCCGCCGCGTGTCCCGAGGGGAAGGAGAACTGGTCCGGCTCGGCCACTGCGGCGCGGGCGGGGAGCGTGCGCGAGGGACGCGGACGCCCCACGGTGCGCTTGAAGATCTGGACGATGAGGTGCGACGCCACGAGCGCCGCCATGGGCTTCCACCCCGCGCGCACCAGCGGCGAAATCCCCAGGAGCGGGAGCGAGGCCAGCGCCACGCTGCTGATCACGCCGCCCGCGTGCGTCACCGCCACGAGCAGGGCGCGCCAGGCGCGCGCGGACCGTTCGTCCAGCGCCCAGCGGAGGAACAGTGCGCGGTCCCGGGCCGCGAGTCGTGCGAGCAGCGAGGTCTCCATACGCCGCGGAGACTAAGGGGCCCGGGTCACCGCGCTCCCCCGCCCGGGCAACGAATCGGTCACTCCACCGCGACGGCGCCGCAACGGGGCGCCGCGCCGGTCACTCGACGGCCGCGACCGCGTCGTCGGGGAGCCACACGCTGATCGTGCTTCCGGCACCGACCCGGCTCTCGGCGCGCACCGAGCCCCCGTGCGCTTCCGCCAGATGTTTGACGATCGCCAGGCCGAGTCCGGTGCCGCCGCCCTCGCGCGATCGCGCCGGATCCACCCGGTAGAACCGCTCGAAGATCCGGTCGAGGTGTTCGGGAGCTATACCAATTCCAGTATCGCGCACCCCCACCCGCACGCCGGCGCCTTCGCGCGCCGCGAACAGCGTCACCGTGCCGGCAGGCGTGTACCGCACGGCGTTCTCCGCCAGGTTGGCCAGGATCTGCCGCAGCGCCACCGGGTCGGCCCGCACCACCGCCGCGTCGCCGGGAAGCTCCCGCGCCAGCGTAAGCCCCTTCTCGCCCGCGGCGCGGTCCAGATTTCCGAGCACCTCGGCCGCCGTCTGGCGCAGATCCACCGGCCGCGGCTCGGGCTTCCATCCCCCGGATTCGTAGCGCGAAAGGTCCAGCAGGTCGTCCACGATCCGCTGCATGCGCTGGGCGTTGCTCCGGATCATCGCCGAGAAGCGGCGCCGGTCGTCGGGCGTGAGATCCGGGTCGGTGAGCGTTTCGGCGAACCCGCTCACCACTGTGAGCGGCGTCTTGAGCTCGTGCGACGCGTTGGCCACGAACTCGCGCCGGACGTTTTCCAACCGGCGCCGCGCCGTGAGATCCTGCAGCGCCAGCACGGCGCCGCCCCCCGGGAGCGGGCGCGCCACGAGCAGCAGGATGCGTCCCTCCAGTTCGACTTCCGCCGCGTCGGCGGAGGCGCCCCCCAGCGCGCCGCGCAACGCCTCGCGCAGGGCGCGCACCGGGGGAAGCCGGTCGGCCGGGAAGGGGACGGGGTCGGGCGCCGCGAGCATCCGTCGCGCGCTCTGATTGAGCCGCACCACCTGATTGCGCGCGTCGGCCACCACGATGCCTTCGTCCAGCGCCTCGATGGTCGCGTGCATCAGATCCTCCTCGGCCTGCAGCGCCGCCAGCCGGCCGGCCAACTGCTCCGTCATCCGGTGCACCGCCGCCGACAGGTCGCCGATCTCCCCCGGCGCATTGAGATGCGGGCGCCGCGTGAGATCGCCGTCGGCCACGGCGCGCGCCACGTCGCGGAGCTCGACCACGGGTCGGGAAACGCCGCGCGCGAACAGCGCGGCCAGCAGCAGCGCGCCCAGGAGCCCCACGAGGCCGGCGGCCAGCACGTCGCGCTGGGCCGCGTTCACCACGCCGTTCAGGGTGTCGAGGCTGATCGCCACGCGCACGAACCCCAGCGGGTGGCGCACGGCCACGTATAGCTCGTCGTCGCCCTCGCTGGCGCTCGTGCGGCTGGCTTCCCCCATCCCGGAGTCGCGCGCGGCCATGACCTCGGGACGCCGCGAATGGTTCTCGAGGCCCAGCAGCTCGCGCGGCGTGAAGCGCGAGTCGCCCAGCACCTGGCCATCGCCGCGGATGAGCGTGACGCGGCGGTCGAGCGCCGCGCCCGCCGCGTCGGCGAGCGAGTCCGGGTTCTGCCCTGCGCGCCAGAGCACCGCCACGATGCGGGCCGAGCGTGTGAGATCCTGCACCGTCTCCGCGCGCAGATGATCGCGCAGGCGCCGGCCGGCGATGAGCACGATGGCCGCGACCATGGCCACGATCACGACCGTGGCGCCGAGCAGCAGGCGGCGGGTGAGGTTCACGCGCCGCGCCAGGCCGGACCGCGCAGGCGGTAGCCGAACCCGCGCACGGTCTCGATGAGATCGCCCGCGTCCCCGAGCTTCGCGCGCAGGCGCTGCACGTGCATGTCCACGGTGCGCGTCTGAATGTCGGGCGCCGCCTCCCACACGGTCTCCAGCAGGTGCGCACGCGCCTGCACGCGCCCGCGGCGCTCGTAGAGCAGGAGGAGCAGCCGGTATTCGGTGGGCGTGAGTTCCACTTCCTGTCCGTTCACGCGCACGCGGTGCGCGCCGCGGTCGATCTCGATGGGGCCGTGCACCACCACGTCCGACGGGCCGGCGCCGGCCGAGGCAATGCGCCGCAGAATGGCGCCCACCCGCAGCACCAGTTCCTGTGGGCTGAACGGCTTGGTCAGATAATCGTCGGCGCCCACCGAGAGCCCCTCGATGCGGTCGCGCTCCTCGCGGCGGGCGGTGAGCAGCAGCACCGCGATGTCGCGCGTGGCGTCGCTGGCCCGCAGCTCGCGCAGCACGTCGAGTCCCGACATGCCGGGCAGCATGAGATCGAGCACCACGAGCATCGGGCGCTCCTGCCGCGCCGCGGCCAGCGCGTCGGTGCCGTTGGCCGCCGTCGACACGCGGTAGCCCGCCTTGGCGAGATGAAATGCGACGAGCGCGACGATGTCCGCTTCGTCGTCGACCACCAGAATGCGCGCGCCCGCGGCGCCGGGAGCGGCCGGCGCGGTCACAGCCGCGCTCCGTCGAGCTGCTGGCGAATGCGCGCCACGATCATCCCGATGGCCACGGCGTTGTGTCCGCCGCGAGGCACGATGACGTCGGCGTATCGCTTGCTCGGCTCCACGAACTGCAGGTGCATGGGCTGCACGGTCTTCACGTACTGGTTCAGAATTTCCTCCAGCGGCCGTCCGCGCCGCGCAATGTCGCGCCGGATGCGCCGGATCAGCCGGATGTCCGCGTCCGCGTCGACGAACACCTTCACGTCGCAGAGGTCGCGCACCTTCTCCTCGGCGAACAGCAAGATGCCGTCGATCACCACCACTTCGGCCGGCGGAACCGGCACGCGCTCCGAGCTCCGCAGGTGCTCCACGAAATCGTACACCGGCTTCTCGATCGCCTGGCCGGCGGCCAGCTGCGCGAGCTGGCGTTCGAGCAGCTCCCAGTCGATCGACTCCGGGTGGTCCCAGTTGATCTTGCGGCGCTGCTCGATGGGCAGCTCCGCGTAGTTCTTGTAGTAGGCGTCCATGTCGATGAACGCTACCGACGTGCCCGTGAGCGCTTCGGCCACGCGCCGCGCCACCGTCGATTTGCCGGAGCCGGTGCCGCCGGCGATCCCGATGATCAGAGGTTTCACACCGCGGTCCGTTGCGCTGGGCGACGTGACTCGAATCTCGCCGGACCGAAGCCAGAACGTCGCGAATGGGGTGTCACGATCCTGTATCGTCTGGAGGAGTACGAAGGGTCGCCTCGAAAGCTGAACGCCCCCCAAAGGGCGCGTCAACCGCGCCCTCCCACGGCTTGCATCGGTCCGCTAGCTTCTTCACATGAAGATCACGAGTTTTCGGCGCCCCGCCGCCGGGTCCGCGGAGACCCGCCGATGAGCGGCGCCATGCGCGTATTCGTGAACGCCGCCGGCGTGGACGTGCCGCGCGGGGCCACCGCCGCTGATGCCGTGCGCGCCTGGCAGGCCGCCGAAGCCGACGCGGTGTCCGCCGGCACGCGCCTCATCACCGACAGCCGCGGGCTCCCCATCGACGGGGGCACGCCGCTGCAGGCCGGCGCCATCCTGCGCACCATCTCCAATCGCGGCGCCGACGCCGGCGACGCGGAATCTGCCCTCTGAACCCATGAGTGCCCCCATAAATCGGGAGCTGCTGCGGCGGCTCCCCAAGGCGGAGCTGCACTGTCACCTCGACGGCTCGGTGCGCCCGCAAACGCTGCTCGATCTGGCACGTGAATACGGCCAGCCCATGCCGCGGTCGGACGCCGAGTCGCTCCGGCAGTACATGGTGGTGTCCGACGGCCGCAGCCTCGAAGACTACCTGCAGCGCTTCGACATTACGCTCTCGGTGATGCAGACCGCGCCGGCGCTCGAGCGCATCGCGTACGAGCTGGCGATCGACGCCGCGGCCGACGGCGTGCGCTACCTCGAAGTCCGGTACGCGCCGATCCTCAACGTGCGTCACGGGCTGTCGCTGGGCGACGCGGTGGAGGCGTCGGTGCGCGGGCTGGCCCGCGCCGAGCGCGAGGCCGGCATCGTGGGCCGGGTGATCGTGTGCGCCATCCGCAGCATGGCGCCCGCGGTGTCGCTCGAGCTGGCCGAGCTGGCCGCGGCGTACCGCAAGAGCGGGGTCGTGGGCTTCGACCTTGCCGGCGGCGAGGCCGGGCACCCCGCGTCGGCCCATGAGCGGGCGTTCGCCTACGCCCACCAGCACGACGTGGCGTGCACCTGCCACGCGGGCGAGGGCGACGGCCCCGAGTCGGTGCGCCAGGCGCTGCACAGCTGCTGCGCCAACCGCATCGGCCACGGCACGCGAATCATCGAGGACGCGTCCCTGCTCGAATACGTCAACGACCGCCGCGTGCCGGTGGAAATCTGTCTCACGAGCAACCTCCAGACGCACGCCGCGCAGTCGTACGCCGCGCATCCCCTGCGCACGTACTACGACCGCGGGCTCCAGGTGGTGCTCAACACCGACAACCGGCTCATGAGCGGCACCACGCTCACGGACGAGTACGCGCACGCGGCCGAGCACCTGGGGTTCACGTTCGACGAGCTGGCGCGCATGGCGCTCAACGGCTTCGAGAGCGCCTTCCTGCCACACGAGCAGCGGCGCGCGCTGATGGCGCAGGCGGAGCGTGACATCGCGCAGCTCCGCCGGGAGCTCGTGTGACCGCCCCCTACGGCGCCGAGGCGGCGGAGCGCGCAGCGGCGGCGGTGCGGGCGCGGGTGGGCGCATTCACGCCCGCCGCGGCCATCGTGCTCGGGTCGGGGCTCGGCGGGCTCGCCGCGCGGATCCGCGAATCATTAGTAATTAAGTATAGCGAGATCCCCGGATTTCCGCCGTCCACGGTGGCGGGACACGCCGGCGAGTTGCTGGCCGGCACGCTCGCCGGCCGCCGCGTGCTCGCGCTCGCCGGCCGGTTCCACATGTACGAGGGGCACGACGCCGCGCTCGCCGCCTTTCCGGCGCGCGTGCTGCACGCGCTCGGCGCCCGGGTTCTGATCGTCTCCAACGCCGCCGGCGGCATCAACCCGCGCTTCGCCGCCGGGACGCTGATGCTCATCGACGATCACGTCAATCTCATGTTCCGGAATCCGCTCGTGGGCCGCGTGGAGTCCGGCGACGAGCGGTTCCCCGACATGTCGGCGCCGTACGATCCCGACCTCCGCGCGCTGGCCCGCGCCGTGGCCGATGCGAACGGCCTCGCCCTCGCGCAGGGGGTCTACGCCGGCCTGCTCGGGCCCAGCTACGAGACGCGCGCCGAGGTGCGCATGCTCGCCGCGCTGGGAATCGATGCCGTGGGCATGAGCACCGTGCCCGAAGTGATCGTGGCCCGCGCCATCGGCATGCGCGTGCTCGGCGTGAGCTGCATTACCAACCCCGCCGCGGGGCTGTCCGACACGCCGATCACGCACGCCGAGGTCATCGAAACCACCGCGCGCGCCGCCGAGCGGTTCGAAGCGCTCGTCACCGGCGTCGTTGCGGCGCTCTGAGCGGCGACCGCCGCGTTCAGTTCGCGCCGCCGCTCGCCGCCGGCTTCTTCACGTGCGGCAGGGCCATCACGCGCGCCCGGAATGCGTCGTAGCGCGGCGAATCCTTCGTGAGCGTGGCCAGCACGGCCGGGTTCACCTGCGCGATGAGCGCGTCGACGTGGGCGATGCGGTCCTCTTCCATCGGGTGCGACGCGAACCACGCGTCCACCACGCCGGGCCTCGCCTTTCGCTCGGCCAGCAGCGTCTGGAACATGTCGCGCATGCCGCGGGGATCGATCCCGGCGCGCACCACGTTCTTCACCCCCTCGGCGTCGGCTTCGGACTCGTCCTGCCGGCTGAACTTGGCGAACACCGCGCTGGCGCCGATGTCGATCGCCTTGGACGTCAGCGGGTCGTTGCAGTTGCCGAGCACGACGCACAGCCCCACGATGCCCACCGTGGCGCCCTGTTCCTTCTGGATCGTCTTCGCCGTGTGCCGCTTGGTCACGTGTCCGATCTCGTGCCCCAGCACGCCCGCCAGCTCGTCCATGTGCGGCGCCTTCTCGATGAGCCCGCGGTTCACGTAGATGTATCCGCCGGGGAGCGCGAAGGCGTTGATGGCGGAATCGTCGACGAGATAGAAGTGCCAGGTCAGATTTCGCTGGTCCGCGAGGCGCGCAATCGAGTCGCCCAGCACGTTCAGGTACCGGTTGGCCTCCGGGTCCTGGATGAGCGCGAGCTGGGCGTTGAGCTGCGACGAGTAGTTCTGCCCCATCTGCACTTCCTGCTGCGTGGTCACCGCGCACGCCCCCAGGAGGGTGGCGCCGGCCACGATCGCGAGCAATCGTTTCATGCGCTGAGTCGTCCTATTCGAGATTCCCGTCCACGTTCCCGCCAGCCATCGTGCGTCTACTAACCCTAGCCAGAGACCTCCGCCGACGGAAAGCCCGCGAACGGGAACACCTGTTCGTGTGTGAGGGGGTGCGCGCCGTGGAGGAGCTGCTGCGCTCGCCCATCGTGCCGCGCGGCATTCTCGTGGCGCCGCAACTGCTCGACGCCCCGCGCGGTGCGGCGCTCCGCCAGGCCATCGCGCAGTCCGGGGCGCCGGTCGAAGAGGTCGCGGCGCGCGACTTCCACACCGCGGCCGACACCGACTCGCCGCAGGGTGTCCTGGCCATCGCGCCCATCCCGCAGCGCTCGCTCAGCGACGTCGCTGCCGCCGACGGCCTGCGGGTGCTCGTGCTCGACGCCCTGCAGGACCCCGGGAACGTGGGCACGATTCTGCGCACGGCGGCGGCGCTGGGTGCCACCGCCACCGTGGCCCTTCCCGGCACGGTGGATCTCTGGAACGCGAAGGTCGTGCGCAGCGCGATGGGCGCGCTCTTTCACCACACGTGTCTCTCCGACTCGTGGGACGCCGTCGACGCGCTGCGCGTTCGGACCTCGGCCCAGCTGTGGGTCGCCGACGCTGCCGGCGCGCCGCTGGGAGAACGCCCGGCGCCGTCGCGCCTGCTGCTCGTCGTGGGCAACGAGGGCGCCGGCGTGTCGGCCGAGGCGCGCGCGCGCGCCGATCACCTGGTGGCACTCCCCATCTCGCCGGCCGTCGAATCGCTCAACGTCGCCGTGGCCGCCGGCATCCTCCTCTACGAGCTCCGCCCGTGAACATGCAGATCTACTGGCAGGTGGTGGCCTTCGTCTTCGGAGCGATGATCGGGTCGTTCCTGAACGTGTGCATCGGCCGCTGGCCCGCCGAGCAGTCGGTGGTTCGGCCGCGGTCGCGGTGTCCGCACTGCCGGCACCAGCTCGCGTGGTACGAGAACATCCCCCTCCTGAGCTGGGTGGCGTTGCGCGCGCGCTGCCGCTGCTGCGCCGAGCCGATCTCGGTGCAGTACCCGCTGGTCGAGTTGGCCGTGGCGGTGCTCTGGTTCTTCACGGTGCGGCAGATGGGCGCGGGTTTCGTGGCCGTGCGCGTGGCCGTCATGGCCACGGTGCTCCTGGGCGTGGCCATCACCGATGCCAAGCACTACCTGATTCCCGACGGCTTCACGTTGTTCGGGCTGGTGTTCGCGCTCGGCACCGCGGTGTACGCCGCGCTGGGCGCGGACAGCGGGCCCTTCGCGGGACTCTACGAAGCGGTGATCGGCGCGTGCGTGGGTGCGGGGTTCATCGCCATCGTGGGATGGCTGGGCGAGATCGCGTTCAAGAAGGAGGCGATGGGCATGGGCGACATGACCCTGATGGCCTTCGTGGGCGCGGCGGTGGGTCCCAACCGCGCGATTCTCACCGTGTTCGTCGCCGCGGCGATCGGCGCCGCGGCGTTCATCCTCGTGGTCTATCCGGTGGCCTGGTTCCGCCGCGACCGGCGCCTGGAGCAGGGGGAGCTGCCGCTCGGCCCGGCGCCCTTCGAGCCGCCGCTCGTGCCGTTCGGCGTGTTCCTTGCGCCGGCGGCGCTGGTGGCATTGCTTTGGGGGAATGCGGTGTTCGCGTGGATTCTGGGCGGCTGAGCGCCGCCCACAGCAGCTCCCTCGATGATCGACGAACCGCCCCGCGCCACCGGCGCGCTGGCCCGCTACACGCGCGACCTCACCGCGGACGCCCGCGCGGGGCGTCTGGAGCCGGTGTGCGGACGCCAGGACGAGATCGCGCGGGTCATCGATATCCTCCTGCGGCACGGCAAGAGCAATCCCGCGCTCGTCGGCGCGGCGGGGGTGGGCAAGACGGCCGTCGCCGAAGGGCTCGCCCAGCGCATCGCCGAGGGCACGGTGCCCTTCGCCCTGCGCGACGTGCGGCTGCTCTCGCTCGACCACGTGTCGCTGCTGGCGGGCACTACCTATCGCGGCCAGTACGAGGAGCGCATCCGCGCGCTCGTGTCGGAGACGCAGGCTTCGCCCGACGTGATCCTGTTCGTGGACGAACTGCACAATCTCATCGGGCAGGGCACCGGCGAGGGCGCGGCCATGGACGCAGCCAACATGCTCAAGCCGGCGCTCGCGCGCGGTGATTTCCGGGTGATCGGCGCCACCACCGACGCGGAATACGACCGCTGGGTGCTGGGCGACTCGGCGCTCGAGCGGCGCTTCCAGAAGGTGCCGGTGCGCGAGCTCAGCGATCAGGAAACGCTCGCGGTGCTGCAGGCGCGGCGCGAGCGGCTGGAGCGCCATCATAATGTGCTCATCGGCGACGACGCGCTGGAGGCCGCGGTGGCGCTCACCGACCGGCACGTGCGCGACCGGCGCCGGCCGGACAAGGCCATTGACGCGCTGGACGAGGCGTGCGCGCACCTGCAGGCGGTCACGACGTACGCGCCCGCCACCGAAGCGCTGCTGCGCGCCCGCCGCGCCTCCGCCCGCTCGGCGCCGCGGCGCCCGACGGCGCCGGCGTCGCGTTCCGCGGAAGAGTCCGACGACCTGGCGCGCG